>JBGSLX010000026.1:0-6484 GCA_041740475.1 Akkermansiaceae bacterium
CCACTTGTAATGATCGCCGCCGAGCCAGACGTCCGTAAGGTCGGCCCAGCGGTGGTTCACTGCGATCTCGCGCGGCGAGAGATGACAGTGGTAATCGATGATTGGTTGAGCTTTCGCGACTTCGTGGAAAAGTCGGCGTGCAGTGGGGGAGTGAAGCAGGAAATTTTCGTCAAGGTAAGCCATGGCAAGCGCAGCACAGACGAGACGGTGTATTTATCCAAGCTCGAAATCCGGAGGTAGGGGCGTGTTTTTCCACGGTTACTGGCCCCGTGATTGACCCGATCTCATAGGCTGAGCATCGTTTTTTGCATGGCATTTCCTGAAAATTTTACATGGGGCGTGGCGGCGGCGGCTTATCAAATCGAGGGCGCGGCGGCTGAGGATGGCAAGGGGCGGAGTGTTTGGGATGAGTTTGCGCACACGCCGGGGAAGGTGCTGGATGGGCACACGGGGGATGTCGCTTGCGATCATTATCGGCGATTCCGGGAAGACGTGGCGCTGATGAAATCGCTGGCAGTGCCAAATTATCGGTTCTCGATCAGTTGGCCGCGTGTGGTGCCAGAGGGAACTGGCGCGGTGAATGGGAAGGGCTTGGATTTCTATGATCAACTGACGGATGCGCTACTGGCGGCGGGGATTCAGCCGTGGGTGACATTGTTTCACTGGGATTTCCCGCTCGCGCTGATGAATCGCGGCGGCTGGTTGAATCGCGACAGTGCGGAGTGGTTTGCAGACTACGTGCGGGTGATCGCGGATCGTTTGTCGGACCGAGTTTCCCACTGGATCACGCTGAATGAACCGCAGTGTTTCATCGGTTTTGGGCATGCACTGGGGTCCAATGCGCCGGGTTTGAAACTGCCGACTGCCGATTGCCTCCAGATCGGTCACCATGTGCTGTTGGCTCATGGAAAAGCGGTGTCGGTGCTGCGGGCGCATGCCAAACTCAAGCCCGTGATCGGCTGGGCACCGGTGGGCGTGACGTCCGTGCCGCATGATCCCACGCGCAGCGAAGACATCGAGGCGGCGCGGGTTTCCATGAACTCGGTGAGAGGCGGCGATGCGGTATCGATGCAGATGCCGCCGAATCTTTGGTCGAACACTTGGTGGGGAGATCCGGTGATATTTGGCCGTTATCCGGAAGACGGCATCGCCGCGGCCGGGGCGGACATGCCCGCGATTCAGCCGGGCGATATGGAAATCATCTCTCAACCAGTGGATTTCTACGGGGCGAATATTTACAGCGCCAGCCGCTACCGGATGGACGCGGCAGGAAACCCGGAGCGCGTGCCACATACCGCCGCCACTCCGCTCTCTGCCTTCAAATGGCCCATCGTGCCGGAGGCTCTGCGCTGGGGACCGCGTTTTCTGCACGAACGCTACCAACTGCCGATCCTCGTCACCGAAAATGGCATTTCACTATCCGATTGGGTGGCGCTAGATGGCGCGGTGCACGACCCCATGCGCATCGACTTTCTCACTCGCTACTTGCGAGAACTCCGCAATGCCATCGCCGATGGCGCGGATGTGCGCGGATATTTTCACTGGTCGATCCTCGACAATTTCGAATGGGCGGAAGGCTACAAACAAAGATTTGGCCTTGTCCACGTGGATTACGAAACCCAGCAACGCACGCCCAAAGACTCCGCCTACTGGTTCCGCGATCTGATGCTGAGCCATGGCGACGCACTGTGAACGACATGACGGCAAAAAATTCCGCCGAACGCCGCTCTTGCGCTTGCTTGCCGCGTGTTTTAGGAAGCCTCCCGATGAAACGTCACCTCGCTCTACTCGCCATCGCTTTGTTTCCAGCCATCGCTTTTTGCGAGCCTGCCAAGGAAGCCGAAAAACCCGCCGCTGCTGCTACCGAAAAAGCGCCGAAAGTCCGCTTCAAGACTTCCAAGGGCGACATCGTGTTGGAACTCAATGCGGAGAAAGCCCCGATCTCGGTGGAGAATTTCCTCAGTTACGTGAAGAAGAAACATTACGACAGCACCGTGTTTCACCGCGTGATCGATGGTTTCATGATCCAAGGCGGAGGTTTCGCCCTCACCGACGGCAAGCTGATCGAAAAATCGACGGGTGAAGGCATCAAAAACGAAAGCCAGAACGGCCTGAAAAACGACCGCGGAACCATCTCGATGGCGCGCACGAACAACCCCGATAGCGCGACGGCGCAGTTTTTCATCAACGTCGCGGACAACGCGATGCTCAATCACCCAAGCAACGGTGGTTATGCCGTTTTTGGTAAAGTCATCGAAGGCATGGAAGTGGTGGACAAGATCAAGGCGGTGAAAACCGGCACTTCCAAGCTGACCATGCTGCACCCGACCAGCGGCGAAAAAATGGAAATGCCATCACAGGACGTGCCCGCTGAAAATGTGGTCATCACCTCCGCAAGTATCGAGTGAGCGAGTTTTCCTGATTCTCATCGCTCGATTTGATGCAACTTTGGCTTTGCCCCTTGTTCGCTTTTTTTTGTGGGTCCATCCCGTTCGGACTGATCATCGCTAAGGCGCGTGGCATTGACATCCGCGCTCACGGCTCGGGAAACATCGGTGCCACCAATGTGTTGCGCGTGATGGGAAAGCAGTTCGGGATCCCTTGTTTGTTTCTGGATATACTCAAGGGCTTCATCCCCGTGGCCATCGCAGTGAATCTGGTCCAAATCGCCGGGCGGCCCGTTCAGATTCCGCTGGGATTTCCCGAAAACTGGGTGATGCAGCTCGCCAGCGGTGAGGCGCTCAAGGCGCAAATCGTTCACATACTCACGGCTCTCGCGGCGGTGCTAGGCCACAACTATTCGCCATGGGTCGGCTTCAAAGGAGGGAAGGGGATCGCGACTTCTGCGGGGGTGCTGCTCGCGCTGATGCCATTTGCGGTGCTGTTGTTAGCGGCAGTGTGGCTGCTGTTGTTTCTCATCACTCGTTACGTCTCAGTGGCGAGCGTAGGAGCGGCGTGCGTGCTGCCGGTGCTCACGCTGTGGGGTTCGTGGCATCACGGACGCATCCAAGACGGCACATGGAACCAACCGCTTTTTGCTTTTAGCATCATCATCGCCGTGCTCGCTGTCTGGAAACACCGCTCGAACATCCAGCGTCTGCGACAAGGCACTGAGCCCCGTTTCGAGCGGAAAAGCAGATAAAACTCTTCGATTCCTTCATTTCACCGATTTGTGTTTTTTATGAACTCCATCACCTCCGCAGCCATCCTCGGTGCAGGCTCTCTTGGAACGGCGCTCGCCAAACTCCTGTCGCCCAAACTCGATGAAATTGTCCTCATTTCCATCGACCCAAATTGCAGCGCAGGCATCAACAGCGAACACCGGAATCCGAAATATTTATCCGATATCGATCTCGCCAAAAACATCCGCGCCACCACCGATCACCGCGAGGTGCTCGGTATGCCGCTGGTGATTTTCGCCGTGCCTACTGTCGGGGTGCGCACGGAGGCGGAAAAACTCGCCGCGCTCGGTCTGCCGATTGAAACGCCGCTTTTGTCCTGCGCCAAGGGCATCGAGCGCAATACCGGCGAACGCATGAGCCAGATTCTGCGCGAAGTAATGCCTCACAATCCCATCGGCATTCTCAGTGGGCCGAATCATGCGGAGGAGATCGCTCTAGGCTTCGTCACTTGTGCGGTGGTGGCTTCTGAAAATGCAGCGCTTGCGGAGGCGTTGCAGGAGCTTTTCAGGCTGCCACATTTCCGCGTTTACACCACGGATGACGTGCCCGGTGTGGAACTTGGGGGTGCGGTCAAAAACGTTTACGCCATCGCAGCGGGAATGGCACACGGCCTCGGTCTAGGCGATAACGCAGTCGCTGCATTGGTGACGCGCGCACTTGCAGAAATGACTCGCCTCGGCACCGCGCTGGGCGGTCGGACTGAGACTTTCGCCGGGCTATCTGGGGTGGGGGATTTGATCGTCACCTGCTTTTCCGAGCACTCGCGCAACCACCGTGTGGGACTTGCTTTAGGAAAAGGACAAACGCTCGAAGAAGCAGTTTCCTCGCTCGGAATGGTCGCCGAAGGAGTTCCTAACACACTTTCCATCCATCAAGCCGCCCGCAAAGCTGGCGTGCGCACGCCGATCATCGATGCGGTACATTCGGTGCTTTATGAAGGTAAACCAACCGCCGTCGCAATGCGCGATCTTCTAAACCGCGATCCACGCCCTGAACATTCTTAATAGCGAAATACTTATGAACTCTGAGAAACCAATCGGACCCATCCGCCGCCTCTACAATTGGACCGTTTCTTGGGCGGATCACAAAGCAGGCAGTCACGCCTTATTTTGGATCGCCTTTGCCGAGTCGTCATTTTTCCCAATTCCTCCAGATGTCTTGTTGATGGCGCTGTGTTTTGGAAGACGGGATAAGGCGATGAAGTTTGCCCTCATTTGCACCGCTGGCTCGGTGCTTGGCGGTGTTGCGGGTTGGCTGATCGGTTGGGGACTTGCGGGTCCGGTCGCCTTGCCACTGTTAGGCGCATTTGATCCCAGCGGACACACCCGTGAAAAAATCGAGTTATGGTATGGCACCTATGGATTTTGGGGGATCTTGATCGCAGCGATCACACCGATTCCGTACAAGGTGTTCACTGTTTTTTCAGGCATGATGGGCTATAGCTTGCCGCTGCTTATTGCGGCTTCGATCTTGGGTCGTGGATTCCGCTTTTTCGTCGTGGCATCGATCATTCGCATGTTCGGTGATCGGGTGAAGCCGTTCATTGAAAAACATCTCGAGTGGTGCTTTGTAATCGGCACAGTCTTGTTAGTTGGAGGCTTTGTCCTGCTGAAGTATTTACGTTAATAATCAGTAATCATGGCGAAAATTGCAGTCAAACGATCTGAGTTAGCGGAATTCGACGGCCTGGTCGATTGGCTTGCCAGCGGCGAGTGGAAAAATCAATTCGAGGCCAAAAATGCGAATACTCAGGGATGTGTAGTCCTTTCGCTCAAGCACGCGGTTTACGAGGATGAGTTTGATGAGGCGGATTTGCGATTCGTGGCGGAAATCCGTGAACCCTCTGCCAGGCTTCGTAGTGTCACGCTTGATTTTTACATCGACCCTCATGATGACGTATTTCCAATCATTTATGAGTCCGATTGCACGTGCCTAAATTCAGGAATTTGCAAACATCTATATATCACGCTTGAGTCTCTCGCCGCGATTGCAGGACCAGCCGCCGAAGTCAAAAAAACGGTTAGCAATGCCGAGATCGAGCGCTGGCTGCAATTGATTCGTGAAACAGAACGAGTCATTGCAGCAGATGTCGCTTCAGCCGTTAAACCCGCAAAGCCGTACAACAAGTTCCTCGCGTATTGCATCACGTTTCGTAAGCACTATTACCACGATTCAAATATATTGCCTTATTTGAGTCTCCATCAGGGAAGTTATAAAAAATCTGGGGAGCATAACATTGAAGACGGGCTTGCCACGGCGGATCTAGTCAAACGGCCCAAATATATGGCCAACGAGGATTTCCCTATCTGCGCTGCGTTTCACGCCAAGAGACAAAGGAGCCAGGCATGGGAGAACCGAATTCTGCTCAATGGCCCTGATTTTGATTTCATTCTGGATTCGGCACTTGCAACGGGACGGCTCTTCATTGGCACGCAAAAATCCGATTATCGTTCGCCGCTTCTTCACAATAAACTCACCGAAGGCCCGCACCAAAAAATCGAGCCGAGCTGGGAACTCGATGAAGACGGCAGCGCCCGGCCCATCCTCAAACTGACATCGACCACCAGTGCCATCATCCCCACTCAGCCGCTGAGATACATCGACTTCGAAACGAATACCATCGGCCTACTACACAGTGATGTTCCTCGTGAAATTCTGTTGGTCTGGCCGAGTGGACCAGTCATTTCCGCCGAGCGAATCCCGGAACTGAATTTTGAGTTGCGAGCCATTCCGTCTGCAATTCCACTGCCCACACCTGCGGAAAAACCGGCTGAAATTCTCGTAGGCCTCACGCCTGTCCCCACACTTCATGTCACTTGGGTGACCTGCGGAGTTTTTCAGTTCCGCCATATCGGTGGCTTGGTGAGCTTCCAATATCCGGGTTGTCCAGCCTTAGCACCGCTAGCGCCCGGAGCTTTCGAGCAACACACATGGGTCGAGGGCGACATGCGCATGATCCTCCAACGCGATGCTGCCGCTGAAAAATCTCAGTTTGATACTTTGCTTGAGAATGGACTGGTCGCACTCGGCTCACTCGTTGCTGACCAAGATCTCAACGCCAAGAACCGCGGCTCGGTGGTGCTGGAGACGACCAAAGCCACGTCCTCCGATTGGCTGGATTTCCTAACAAGCGAGCAGGCCGAGGCGATTAGAAGCGCGGGATGGACCATCACAAGTGACCCAAAACTCGGTCTCACGGTTCACGACATCGCAGATTTCTTTCCTGCCATCGAGGCCGATCCAGATCATGGAATCGACTGGTTTCGCTTCGATGTGACCGGTGAGTTTGACGGCAAAAAGGT
>JBGSLX010000027.1:0-3276 GCA_041740475.1 Akkermansiaceae bacterium
TCCGCCATCACCCGCATCGCCACGATGCTCAATCCGGCGGGCGCTGTCGTCCAAGCGATCATCGCGATTTACAACACCGTGATGTTCTTCATCGAGCGCATGGACCAGATCATGACCACGGTGGAAGCCTACGTGCAGTCCATTTCCAAGATCGCAAGCGGCGACATCGGCGATGCGGCAAATGCTGTCGAAAATGCGATGGCCAGCACCTTGCCCGTCATCATTTCCTTCCTCGCACGCCTCATCGGTCTCGGCGGCATTTCCGACCGCATCCGCGAAATCATCCAACGCATCCAAGCCCCGATCCAGACCGCCATCGGCCGAGTCATCGCATGGATCGTCGGCCAAGCGCGCAGACTGGGAAATGCGTTGTTCGGGGGAGGGGGCAGAAATGCGGCACCGGATAGCGAACCGGAAACGCCAGCCTCCACCGCGGTCAAAGATGAAGCACGCACGAGACTGGAAAGCTCCATCGGTCCTACCTCCACGCCAGAAGAAGTTAGAGGCGCGATTCCTGCGATTCTCACTGAGCTAAGGCCACGCGGCCTACAGAACCTAACGATTTCTGAAAATGACGAAGGCGGATACAGCGTCATCGCGACGGCGAGCCCACCGACGCCGATCATCAAACTCGTCGCCAATCAACTCGCTGACAGGCCGATTGCCGTGGCAGCTCATGCGAGCCTCACATTCAGCGCCCCGGTCCAGCTCGTGGAAACGCAAAATCGCGGGCACAACGGCGCGCCAATGGTGAATTCAGGCCAGGGTGCCGTCGTTGGCGGAAGTCTCCGGGAGAATGATTTCGACTTCAGACACCGCGATCCAGCAGTCCGGGCTGCTTCTGGCACAGCCGCCCAACCCTTCGGAACGACGGCTGGAATACACACGGATCCTCGGAATGCGAACGATCTCAGAAATCCTTCCAGGGAAGGTGGAGCCATCGGTTTCAATCCCAATCCATCTACCGAGCACGAGGTGATGACCTGGAATGCCGGCGGGGACAGCAGGGCGAATGTTTGCAACAACTCCGCACACGCAGAGCGCACCTTGATCGGATTTGTCCAGAGACTCCCAGATGATCGGAAAAGATTGATCCAAGCGATCAACGTCGAGGTTTCCATCACGCCATGCGCCATGTGTTCTGCGGGTCTTGTGGCCATGGCGGCTCACGTGAAACGTTTCAGTCCGAATGCGGTTCTGAACATCAGTTGGTCTGGCGAATACAAACCGGAAGGCATCTGCGCTCCAAACTTAATGCCACCTCCAGGCACTATCGCCAACTTGCTAGGAGGCGGATGGAGCAGTGCGGCTGGCCCAGTCCCAGCGAACGCTGCTGAAGCGGCCAGCCAAGAAATGCAGGTCCAACGCAAACCCAAAAACGGCGCGGTGATCGGCGAGCAGGAAAAGGCGGCCGATCAGCATGCGGAGCAGTGCGTCAGTCAGACCAAGTCCTCAGGCAGAGACCACTCACTCCACAGCTACGGCGAATACTTTGGCGCGGATTTCTCCGGCGTGCGCATCCACAACAATGCCCACTCGGCCGAGATGTGCGAAGATTGCCAAGCCCGCGCCTTCACTCATGGCCAAGACATCTATTTCAACCGCGGCGAATACGATCCCGGTAGTAGAAGGGGGCAAAACCTACTCGCGCACGAGCTGACTCACGTGGTCCAACAAAACAGCGGCCAAGCCTCAACGCCACAGGCGAAACCGAAAGAAAACCCTGCTCCGGAAAAGGAAAAGAAACCGACGGCACAGCCGCCCGGCAACACCCAAAGCCGTGCTCCGCCAGCGGCGAAAAAAGAACAACTAGCGCCCGCAAAAGAGCCCGCAGCCGCAAAAGCGCCCGCGACTCCAGCCTCCGCGCCGAAACCCAGAGCGTCTCCCGAGAAATCCGGCAAAGCCAAGCAGCCCGGAAAATCCCGTGGCGGTGCTGGGAAAGCCGTCTCTGCTCAGCTCGCGCCCACCGCGAAAGCTCCAGCCAAACTCGAGGTCGATGCGCCTGCCACAGACGCGCCATTGCCCGAGACATTGATTTCAGAAATCCACGAGCTGGATGCCTCACCCGAGCGTGACCAGGCGCTCATCTGCATTTCCCAGATCGATCAGGATTTTCACACCCAACAAGCCACGGCTCATCTAGCAGCCACTCTGAAAAAACAGGAAGTCTCCCTGCATTTCGGCAGCACCCGCGCCGCGCTCTACGAACAGGTCGAGTCCCGGATCGCCTATGCACAAGAGATCATCACTAGCCAGCAAACGACGCTCCAGGCCGGTGCTGATGCGCTTTTCGCCAGTGCGGAAGGAGTGATCCTCAGCACCATTCAGAGCGGTCTGTCGGTGGTCGAGCAAATCACCGGCTCGATCAACGACGCCGTCGCTCAGACGTTGGAAACCGTTAGTTCATTGGCGAGCGCTGGAATTGAGCGCATTCTCGCACTGGTCTATTCTCACAGCATCCCTGACCTGCCCGGCGTGAGCATGTTGCAGTCGTTCCTTTCAAGTGGTCTGCAAGGGTTCTCCGCAATCGTCAGCCAAGCGCTCAGTGGCATCACGAGCTTGATCCAGAGCGTTTTGAGCACCGCGATGAGTTCACTGCGTCAAGCCGCAGAAACATTTTCTGACGCGCTCACTCAGGTCATTGCCAGAATTCGCCAGCTCGTCCAAACGGCGATTCAAACAGTCGCGGGCGTCCTCAGTCGCATCGTGCAGCAGATTGGTTCGTCACTGCGCAGCGCACTCAATGCCACGCTCATTCCGCTGCTTTCCCAAGCCGAGCAGGCCCAGCTCGATCACGTCGATGCACTGCGCGCCGAGGCAATAGAGCTGCTCCAGAAAAATCGCATCACCGCCATCCAAGCGATCCACGATGCGCTGATTCCTGCGGAGGAAATAGCCGACGAGTCAGAAACTCTATCGCCCGAAGACGCGAGCTTTGCCTTCCAAGACATCGCCCGAAGTGCCCTCCGTGCGAACGCGCAAGTCATCGCCACGCTGGTAGGCAAGCTCGCAGAAGTCAGCATCGGTGTGATCGGTGCGCTGCAAAACGTGCTGGGGGCCATCGTTGCAAAAATTCAGGAAACGACTACTAACATCGTAGTTCATGTGCAGTCGATGATTTCCGCCGTCATCGCACAAATCTCGCAGGCGATTCAAACGCTGCTCTCTCACGTCGCCCGGTTCATTGCCACGCTTGAACAAGTGGTTTCTCGTATTTCCACATCCGTCCGCAGTTTCTTACTGACTCCGGTGCAGTCGATCCAGTCGCTCGTTTCC
>JBGSLX010000028.1:0-3221 GCA_041740475.1 Akkermansiaceae bacterium
AATGAATAACGGCAGCAGCGCGGTGAGGTTGCCGTGGGCCGCTGCGAACACCAGTGACGAACTCAACGCCGCTGGCCAAACGCCGCCAAACTTTTTCAAAACCGGGTAAAGGTAGCCGCGAAACACAATCTCCTCACACACCGGCGCAGCGATCACCGCAGCGAAAATCATCAGCCCCAAAATCACCGGATCGTTCGATTCTTGCAGCAGCTTGACCGTTTCCTGCGTGGTCTCGACTCCGAAAGAATTCATCCAATCGATGTAACCGCTCATTTTCATCACCGCTAAAATCAGCCACATGAAAATCAACGAAGCCGGAGCTAACAGGAACGCCCACGGCCATGATGGCCAGCTCAAGCCCAGCCAAGTGGGGATTCGGACATGCCGGACGACGAACGCCATGACCATGCCTGCGATCAGAAATTGAAAGGCGATGCTCACCAACAAAGCTTCTGCGCCCAGCGCAGTCACCGGCTTTTGTGGACCGGACGACGAGGCGTAAATCAGCCCGCTGAACACCACAAAAACAAACGCCGCTCCGAGAAGATCGAGCGCTTGATAATGACCGACTGAGACTTTTCCCCATGCCAAATCATCCGCTCCACCATCACTCAATCCGCGCTGGCGGATGCTGCGCAAACCCGCCGCGACCACGAAAATCACCAATGCCGCCGCCAATGTGCTTACGAGAATTGATGCGGTGGGATCTGGCATTCCGTTTGTTTTCTTGGCGCAACGTGGGGCGTGACTCTCCGACGCGCCAACCGAAAAAACGAAGTCTGAGTCTCGCCGCGATTTTTTTGGCTGGGTAAAGCCTTGTGAGCACGCGTGATCTCAACCTAACGTTTGCCCGACAATTATCGACGAGAGCGCGTTTTCTCTCCGTGTGTTGTTCATGCGATAGATGCGGCTCTTTTCCCAAGTTTAGTCTGACTGTTTGAATTTCCCCCCACTCCATTCCACTCATGAAACTCTTCTTCAACCTTCTCATCATCGTTGGTCTTTTATGTGCGATTTACTTCGCTTGGCATCATCTCGAAAAAGTCAAAGTCGAGCGCGCGCGGCCGAGATGGTTCAGGCCGAAGCTGAGCAAAAACTCGCCGCTGAAGCAGCTCGTGCTGAGGCACTGAAGAAAGCTGAAGAGCGGAAAACGCTTTCGCTGACCCCCAACGCAGATTCATCCGTTCCGCGCCCACAGACTGGTGATCCAGACAATGCCGTCATTCCAAAGTCACCTGTGAAAAGCACTTTGCCGCCCCAAAAAGTCGATGACAAGGCTGCGGGTCCGGAGTTTGCCACTCTCAAAAAACGCGCCATCGAACTCGTCGCCACCGCAGATCGGAAAAATAAGGAGCAACTCGCCGAAAACGCCAAGACCTTGACGTGGAATCTCGACAATTGGCTGCGCACTCTGCCGAAAAATGAACAAGCTGGCTGGCGACCCGACATTGAGACACTCAAAAAAGCCTACAGTGATGGTCGCGTGCCGCCGTCAATCGCCACTTCCGATGACGTCAACCTTTCCCCTAAAATGGAGGGATTTCTCCAAACTGCCGTTTCAAAGCAAAAAGAAATCGACGCCGCATTTCTCAGCAACACAGGCAACATCCACCGCGCCTACATTGCGAAAATTCAAGAGGCCATCACCAAGGCAAAGGAGTCCGGGAAAAAAGAACAATCGGCAGCTCTGGAGCATGCGATGAAATCCGCCACCGACTTCGAATCTTGGCTCACGTCCTTTGGCTCGAAGCTGCCTACGGACGCTGATGAAAACTGATGCACGGAAACTCCTAAACGAATGAACTCGAGATTCGAGTGAATTGAACTTGCGGCGCGAATTCCAGAACATCCAAACTGCCGCTAACCCATGAGCGATCTACAGACTTCCTCCGCGTTTATCGCTCCTGATCCAACCGATCTCGTCCCACTTTTTCCCGGATACGAAATTGAAGGCCTCATCGCAGTAGGCGGCATGGGCGCAGTTTATGGAGCGGTGCAGCGGTCGCTGGAACGCTCGGTCGCCATCAAAATTCTGCCGCAAGAATTTACCCAAGACCGCGAGTTCCAAGCGCTCTTCGTGGCGGAAGCGAAGGCCATGGCTCGCCTCAATCACCCGAATCTCATCGGCGTGTATGATTTTGGAGAGGTTGCGGGAATGCTCTTCATCGTCATGGAATTCGTGCCGGGACAGTCGCTCCATCACTCAGCGCACGGCACCGCCATCGATCCCGCCGAAGTGATCCGATTGATCACCGGCGTCTGCCTCGGCCTCGCGCATGCTCACGAAAACGGCATCATTCATCGCGATATCAAACCGTCCAATATCCTGCTCGATCTCAACGCGAATCCCAAAATCGGAGATTTCGGCTTAGCCCGACCGACCGATCACCAAGTCGAAGCGGGCGATGACATTTTCGGCACGCCGCACTACACCGCACCAGAAGTGGTCAGCGCTCCGACGACGGTCGATCACAGGGCGGATATTTTCTCTGTCGGCGTGATGCTGCACGAACTCCTGACCGGTCGCCTACCCGCTGAGGACCACCGCTCGGCCTCCGCGATCTCGCTGTGTGATCCGCGCTTCGACGCCATCATCCGCCGCGCCACCGATCCGAATCCAGCTCATCGCTACACCAGCGCAGTAGAGATGATCCATGAATTGCACACCATCGCCACCACCGCCGGGCCGAAAGTTCTGCGGACCGGTGCGGCGGCGGCTCCCTACAATCCACGTCGCAAGGGCAAAAAAGGGCAGCGCATCAAACAAAAATCCTCCGGCGGCGTGGCGGTGGTCATGATCATCATCGTCACCGCCATCGCCGCGCTCGGCCTGAAATATTACGCCAACCAAAAAGCCGTCGCTGACCAAGCCGCAGCAACCGCGCAGCCCGCAGAAATCACCGAGCCACCCCTCGAAAAACCTGTAGATGCGGAGCCCAAACCCGAGCCGATTCCACCGATTTCCCCAGAAGCAACGCTCGAGGCTCCGTAGCCTCCCTACGCGTCATTCCTGATTCTTCCACTAGCGGACGGGACATTCCTGCCTAGACTCGGCGCGTGCCCTCCCACGCCTCAAATTCCATCCGCCTCCACGGCTGCCGCCAACACAATCTCCAGAATCTCGACCTCGAAATCCCGCTCGGGAAGCTCACCGTGGTCACCGGTCCATCTGGCTCCGGAAAATCCTCGCTCGCCTTCCACACGCTCTACGCCGAGGGCCA
>JBGSLX010000029.1:0-4887 GCA_041740475.1 Akkermansiaceae bacterium
CGTGCCGCTGGGTGGGATCAGGCCGTCATCAAAGACGGTGGTTTTGAGTGTGGCGGCGTCCCAAGTGCCGGTGTCTTGTTTCAGTAGAAACAGCGGACCGTCATTGATGCGGCGGTAGATGCGATATTCGTGAGCGCCTGCGGGGATGTTCAATAGCAGCTTGATTGGGACGGGTTGTTTTTGGACCGCGGGCTTGTGGAGAGCGATGGGTGGGATCGGGTTATCAAAAGGATCGCGCACCAGCCAGACGCGGTAAGTGGGGGCGTCTGCGGTGGTTGTTAGGCGAAAATAGAAGGTGGTTGCGTAGAACTGGAGCAAGGAGGTGGCGACATTTTCCCATGGCCCGGAGCCGGAGCGCCGCTGAATTAGAAGTGAGCGCGGCGTGAGTGAAGTGTCTCCAGAAACCACGCCGGAGAAAGTCCCATCTGCGGACGAGACCGGGGTGAAGGACTGCGAAGTCGGAGTGAGGTTGCTGTAAAAATAGAAATGCCACGGATCATAAAACAGGCCACCATCGGTGACGGGGACGATGCGGATCAGATCGCGAGTGGCTGTTTGGAAGTGGAATGTGTGGAGCAGTTGCGGATCGAGCTCGTCGATGACTGTGCTGAATTCGAGGGTGTGCCCTAAGCGGTTTTGGTTAGAAACAGGGCGTAAGCGGAGGTTGAACGACTCGGTGCGGCTGTCTGGGATGGTGAAATTGTAGGTGATGGTGTTGCCATTTCCGAAGTGAAGATCCGGAAACTGATGAGTCGCGACTTCGGTGGGCACGCCATCAGCTCCGAGCAAACGTCCCACCATTTCCACTTTTAGGTGGGAAATGCCGGGGTCGAGTCGGTCGAAACGCAGCCGCACATTTCGCACATCATCCGGCGCTTTCGGCAGCGGCGTGCTGCTGAATCCGGTGGTGGGATGCAGCCCAAGTCCAGGGCGGGGCAGCTCGCTGTGGATCTGAGCGGTGGGCGGCGCAGAGCCAGTGCGGTCACGCAGAGTGCCGAAAACAGGCGGGCTTGTTGGCGAGGGATTGAGGCCGAGCGCGGTATCGTGCACGGCACGCACCGAGTAAAAATACGTCTGGCCAAAGTGCGTGGGCTGGGTGGGATTGAGCGCTTGATCGACGAAGATCAGGTCTTGGTTCGGGTTTGCCGGTTGGTTGAGTGTGCCGATGTAAACGAGTTGGTTTTGGAGTACGGGATCGATGGCTTTGTTGAGCAATGCGGTCGGCGGGTCGGTCGGCGGGCTGGTGTTTACGGCGCGGTCGCGGAAGATCAGGTAGCGCGTTGTGGGGATTTCTCCGGGAAGATTTTGGTTTGGGCGAATCAGCAGGCGGAGGCGTGGGCTGCCCGCGCTCATGATATTGTCCACTTGGGTGATGGAGGGCACGTTGGGTGGCAGCGTGTGGATGACGCGAGCTTGACCGGCGGAGCTAGGCGGACCGTAGCGACCTAACAAATCGGTGGCAGCGAGATGGTAGTATTGCAGGCTATTTGCCGTGTGCGGCGGATTGGTGAAAACCGGATCTTCACCTTCTGCGGGCACAGCCGTGAAGTCATAGCGGCCTCGGTCATCTGCGATGAAGAAGGTGGTCGGATCGAACGTGAAGTTACTGACGAGCGGGCCGGGATCGCTGCCGTTGGAGAAAATTTTCGAGACGAGAGCTGGGTTGCGGAGGATTTTGGTGGGATTCGCAGAGAGCAGGTTCGGGATGGCGGCGTAGTTGGTGGCGGTGTTGGTGCGCCATGCCATAAAACCACGGCACTGGAGACTTTGGCGGCGGAGCGCGCTGGGGATTTGCCAACGGAGGGCGGGCGCAAGATCGGGCAAAGCAGTCGGTTCGGGAAAATCGATCGACGTTTCCACGGCTGGCAACGTGGTGAGCCATTGCGGTGGGACTTGCACTGGCGAGCCGGGCGCGGTGGTGATGTCGGGAGAAACGCGCAGATCGCCCGGTGCATTGGCGCGGAGCGCGATGCGGCCGACGGTGTTTTTGGTTTCGCCGGTGGCGCGGAAAATTTCGCGCAGCTCGATGGTCGCATCTTGTCCGAGTGGCACGTTGAGCGGTCCCGCCCAGCCAGTTCCAGCGAGAAAACGGAACACCGGATGGCTATTTCCAAGTCCCCGAATGGCGGCGGCACTGCCAGGATCTTGAGCGGCGCGGGTGCCCAGCATGGCGAGCTTTTCCGCCAGTGGGCCGGGGATCGTCGGGTTCGGATCGGGCGACCATTGCTTGATGAGCTCGGTGGCGTTTTGCGAGCAGATGTTGAGTTGCTCAGCGAGGCCGGAGGTGGCATCGGCGAGCTTTTCAGCGCGGGAAATCCAAGTCGTGAGCGGTGCGGGATCGGTGAGGGGTGAGATCGTGCCGAGCAGCTCGAAAGGCGCGGCGGAATCCGCGTTGCCGTCTTTGCGATAAACCGCGATGTCTTGAGCTTCGTGCCAATTCGGATCAGTGGCATTCCAGACCACGTAGCCCCAGGACTCTCCGTTCACCGCCACAGCAGTGCCCGCAGCGGTGAGGGCGGGAGGAAGTTCGAGCGTGGCTGGGGCAATGGGTGCCTGCGCACGGACCAGCACGCTAAAGGCAAACGTGAGTAGGAAGATGCGGTGCATGGAGATGAAGAAAGAACGAACCACGGAAGGCACTGAACACACGGAAAGGTGGAAGCGGTGGGAATTGGAGATCATGCGATTTGAATCAGTGAAAATATCTAAACTTCCGTGTGTTCCGTGTTTTCCGTGGTGAAAATTTTTCTTTGGAAATCAATAATCGATTCCCCTGCTACAGTCTCCAAGTGGTTCGGCCATGCCAGCTAAGATCGACTCTCGCATCCCCGGAATACTGACCAGATAGAGCGTCTCTTGAATGGCTCTCCAGTCCGTTTCGGACATCAAAATGGCATTGCCACGCTTGCTTGTGATCTGGATCGGCTCATGAGCTTCGAGTGTCGTATCGATCACCTTATAGAGATCGGCTCGCGCTATCGTCGCTGTGATCGTTTTCATGCAGAATGACTTATGTGAATGATGTTGCCTAGCAAATCATATTTTATGCATCAGGAACGTGGCGGCAGATTGCATCCGCCATGCGCATCAATAATGCATGCGGCGGGCGAGGACGCCCGCGCCACAGTGGCCCGGGCGTCCCGCCCGGAGCCAAAATGAGGCCACGCCATTAGATGGATGCTGATCTATCCACGGTAGCGATCAGAATGTCTGAGCCTCATCGTGGCGGTGGATTTCATCCGCCAAGCCCATCATCCCTCAGAAAAACGCTTGGGTTCACCACGGTTCCCCTGCTGCCGAGTTGGGCATGGCGGTTGAAAACCGCCACCACGATTTGGATGCCTCCACTTCCCACAAATCGTGACGCGCGGCAGTATAAGAGAGCCAATCGACGTGGACTTTCCCCGGTAAAACATCGCCCTCCCCCTCTTGCACATCGACCCCGGACACCCTCCACATTTCAGTCCACAAGTGACTAATAATACCCCCGGAGCCATCCACATCGTGCTTCCCTCGTGAAACATCGCCCCCGCCCTCTTTCACATCGATCTCCGGTGCCGCAAACATCGATCTCCGGTGCTGTAAACATCGATCTCCGCTTCGCAAAACGTTCATTTTGAGCACATTAACCAAAAGCCCCACTGAAATGCCCGTCAATCCACCCAGAAACCATCAAGCCCAAGTGAAGCCTTTCAAACTCTGAAAATTAGCGTCCATTCGTGTTCATTCGCGGTTTGAATCCTCTCTAGGCTCCACGCTTGCTCATACTCGATTTTCCAGTCGGAAAAGCCCCACTTCCAGATTGCCAATCCGCATCGGCCTGATAAGCCCAAAAACGTTCTCAGAAGAACATCAAACAATCCACAACACCCACCATGAACGACCAAGATAATTACGTCATCGAGGCACTCGGACGCGTCAACCGTTTTGCCAAATCCCACCTCGCCGCCTTCCCGGCAGGCAGTCAAGCCCTCGCCGATTTCGCCCGCGCGGGCGCCATTTCCGCCGAGCTAGTGCCCACCGATTTCAAGCCCGGCATACCCGCCAGCCCTGCCACCGGAGCGCGGAACCACCTCTTCGACGAGGTCTGGGAAGACCTGCTCGGCATCGCCGATACCGCCCGCACCATTGCCCGCAAGGAACCCGGATTCGCCGCCGACTTCCGCCTTGGCGATGACACTCACCGGGAAATCATCGCCACCGCCACCGCATTTCTCAAAAAGCTGGAAGACCCCGACACCGTGGCGAAGTTTCTCACCTACTCGATGCCCAGCAATTTCGTCTCCGACCTTCAGAAAGACCTCGCAGCCATCGATGGCAAAAAATCCGAGCAAACCGACCACCGCATCGAAGACATCAGCGACAACGCCCACAACCGCGCCCTCGTCAAAGAAGCCCGCGAACTCATCAAAAGCCTCAGCACCTCCGTAAAAAACCGCTTCCGTCGCGATTCCACCGTCCTCGCCGAGTGGGCCACCGCCTCCCGCATCCACCGCAGCGGCGGCAGCACCTCCACCCCCGGAGCCCCCGCATTAACCCCACCGGCCCAATAGGGAGAAGGGGATTGCATCCCCTTTCTTCACGAAAGGGAGTTGGTTAATGAAGAAAGGAGATGCAATCTCCTTCTCCGAATTCCACCACCCAAATGGCCGGGCAACTCCCCGGCCATTTTCACGTCTCATGCCAGCGCAACCAAATTGACACACTTCAAGTCTAGCCATCCGTCGAAAACTCGATAGAAAACACGAGTTATACCAAAATCCTCTAGCTTTTAGACTTCCAATTGCTGAAGGTTTACCAAAGCATTGGGCATGGCTCGAAACTTACCGGCATTAGGAGCGGAACTGGTCACCCAGATCGAGGAGGCGTGGCAAAAACCACAGCCGG
>JBGSLX010000030.1:0-7618 GCA_041740475.1 Akkermansiaceae bacterium
AGCCAAAGCCCTGCGTCCCATGATCCAAGCCGCGTATGATGCGGGTGGGTTGGACGGTGTCTGCGAAGCGGTCGCCGGACTCATCGAGCCGTTAGAGGCATGCGTCGAGCAGCTCATGGCCCGCGTGGCGCTGCTTGAAAAGCGCCTCAACATGAATAGTTCCAACAGCAGCAAACCGCCTTCCAGCGAAGGACTGAAACGTAAAACCAAATCCCTGCGGCGCAAAAAAACCGGACGCAAGCCCGGCGGCCAGCCGGGCCACACCGGCCAAACTCTTCAGCAGAGTCCATCCCCCGACATCACTCATTCCATAGCCTTGGATCACTGCCCCGACTGCGGCGCAGACTTGCGCGACGAGCCCGTCGCCAGCGAGGAAAAGCGCCAGATTTTCGACCTTCCACCCATCGCCATGGAGGTGAGCGAACACCGGGCCGCATGCAAATGGTGCCCCGTCTGCGCGAAATGGATCACCGCCTCGTTTCCTGCCGAAGTGACCGCCCCAGTCCAATACGGCCGCGGCATGCAAAGCGTGATGAGCTATCTCAACATCGCCCAGCTCCTGCCCTGCCAACGCACGGCGGACGTCTGCGAGGATCTTTTCGGCCACCGACCCAGCGCGGGCAGCGTTGTGAGATCCGTGGCGCGTTGCGCGGAAAAAGTAGCCCCCGCCGTTGAGCGCATCGCCGGAGTTTTGCGCGAGGCAAAACAACTCCACGCCGACGAGACGGGCGTGCGTTGCGCAGGTCGCACCGAATGGATTCATGTGTCTTCCACTGCGGCCCACACCCATTTCAGTCACAGTCCCAAACGCGGACGCGAGGGCTTCGACGTCGGCGGAGTGCTAACGGAATATAGCGGCAATCTCATCACCGATTTCTGGGGTTCATACGACACTCTGGAAAAATGCGATCACTCGCGCTGCAACGCCCACTTGTTACGCGAACTCACCTCATTTTCCGAAGACGGCCAACGCTGGGCCGAAGGACTCATCGCCGTGCTGTTAGCGATGAAACAGGCAGCCGACGACGCCCGCCAACGAGGGCGAAAAAACATCACCCCATCCGCCCTCAAGCCACTGCTCGCCGACTACGACCGCTGGATTTCAAAAGGACTCAAAACTCATCCGGAGGCGGTAAAACCCGCAGGGAAACGCGGTCGTTCTAAGCACAGCACAGAGCGCAACCTGCTCATGCGGATGAGCGAAAAACGTGATGAAGTGCTGCGTTTCGCGCACGATTTGGAAGTGCCATTCGACAACAATCAGGCGGAGCGCGACCTGCGCATGATCAAGGTGCAGCAAAAAGTATCGGGATGTTTCCGCAGCGAACGCGGGGCCCAGATGTTTTGCACGATCCGCAGCTACCTCTCTACCACTCGCAAGCACGGCCTCAACCTGATGGACTCCATTAAATCCGCATTCGCTGGCCAGCCGCTGGACTTCGCACCTGAATAGTTACGAACATATTTAACTTCTTCATTTTCGTTCTTTTCGCCTATTTCGTTGTTCCTCTCCCCTACTAAATGCGCAGCTAACAGGCTCACTGCGGCACGTTAGCCGACTCGCTGATGAGGCGCTGGGCCAGTTCTTTCAGTTCTTCTACGGGGATGGCAAAATTTTCAACGCGGTTGGCGCGGGCGATGTTCATGCCAATGCAGCGGCCTTCCAAATCGAGTAACGGGCCACCGGTCACGCGCTTGCTGCCGAGGATATCGTGCTGCATCACGCGCGGAAATCCGCTTCGGCGTTTTGAGTATTCGCCGCTCATCATGTCGTTGCGGTTCAGATTCTCATTAAACATCTCGCCCTTAGCGGATAGGCGCACTTTTACGGAGACTTCCTTTTTGCCCCGACGGTAAGTGATCTCCACGGTTTCACCAGCTTTGTGCTGCTTGAGCACTTCTGCGATGTCATCGATTTTTGGGATTTTTTTCCCCTCGATGGTGAGCAAGCGGTCGCCTTTTTCGAGGCCTGCCTGTTGTGCGCCACTGCCATCGGCGACACTTTCGATCTCCAAAAACTTTTCTTTTACGTTCAACACCACACCCAGCGCAGCACCGCCTGCAGCGGGAATTTCTCGGGGTTTTGCGCTGACGATGCCTGCAAGTGCGCGGCGTGCGACGCGTGTGGACGCCCCATTTGCCACGACCCAGCTACCTTGTGGCACGTCGCTCGTCGGCGCGTAAACGACCGGCAGCAAATCCTTGGCGTCGATCTTGAGCAGCGCGACATCCCACTTGGGATCGGTGACGAGGATTTCCACTTCGGGGTAATTCGTTCGGTCCACTGTGACTGAAATTTTTTTCAAACCCTCCAACTCGCTGGCTTTGGTGAGAATGTGGCCATCAGGAGAAACGACTACCCCATAAGCCATTTCTTTGCGTCCATCGAGGATCACCGCGCTGGAAGTTTGCAGCACCGCGCGCTGAGTTTCGAACAGGGCGGTGATTTCCTCGCCGGTCGTGCGGTAGGCAGATTCTAGGCTTTGCTGGCCGTGCAGCGGCGCAGCGAGAAGGCAAATCAGGAGCGGAAGAAGTGAGTTAGCGTTCACCAAGTTCGAGGGTGAGAGTTTCGCGTTTGCCGCCGTCTTTGCGCTCGATCTCGATGGCGACTTCATCGCCAGCGGCCATTTCTTTGAGGAGTTCCTGCATTTGCTGGCGCGTTTCCAGCGCGGTTCCATTGAGCGAGATGAGCACGTCGCCTTCTTTCACGCCGCCTTTTTCAGCCGGACTTTCATTGCCGACTTTCGTCACGCGCAGCCCGCCTTGCTCGTGTGAATCGGTAGCAAGTCCGAGAAAACCAGTGCCTTTGACCGGCTTGGTGGCGAACGGTCCCTCACCGATAAAATTGCTTTCCAGCATGTCATCCCAGTTGCCGATAAACTCGGACATCGGCACATGCATGTTCACTTGGAGCTGATTGCCAACGCGCGAGTGAATGCCCACTAATTTCCCGGTCAGGTCAAACAACGGCCCACCAGAATCGCCGCCGATGAGGATGCAGTCGGACTGCAAGGTGCTGTTCGCGATGCGCACCAGACGACCTAAGCGGACCACTGACCCGCGTTCTTTATCAAACCCGCCGGAGTGCCCCAAAGAAAACACCCAGTCGCCGAGCCGCGCCGAGCCAGTCCGATCCACCTCTACGAATGGAAATGGCCCCTCCGTGGTGATGCGGGCCATCGCGGCATCCGTGCCAGCGACCAGTCCGAGCGTGCGTGCTTCGTGACGAGTGCCGTCTTCGAGGATGACGGTGACCTTTTTGTTCACTCCGGTGCTGACGTGCGCGGCAGTTAGGATCAGGCCCTCTTCCGAGACGATCACGCCGCTGCCTGAGCCATCTTTGAGCTCGATGCATACGGTGGCCGCGCGTGCTTGTGGCAGCGCCGACTGCAATGCGGATTGAATGACCTCGAGGTCTTTGCGGTTTTCTGGGGCCTTTAGGTCGTTCACGTAAGGTCGTGCTCCGGCGACAGATGCGCAGAAACACAGCGCGTGAATAACAACTAGGGAGCGGCGCATCATGACTTGGGTTGAGCGTCACGCTAACCGCGTCCTGTCTCAGCGGCAACTCACGCTTGCGGAAGTTTTCGGAAAATGCCGATCCACTCCCTGCCCGCACGGTCCGCGTGGGCACGTTCCGGCACCCAGCCGTCCATCCGCTTGAGCCATGGGCCAAACGTTTCCTCCAGTTCTGCGATGGAACATCCGTATGGCGGCCCATCGCTCAGCTCGCCCGGATCGCGCGGGGTCAGGAAAAAAACACCAACGAGCATCCCACCCGTCGGTAAGATCGCTGCGGCAGACTCCGCGTAGGCACCGCGTTGATCCGGCTCTATCGCGCAAAAACACGTGTGCTCCCAGATCGCGGTGAAACTTTTTCCCACGCGCCATTCTGGATCGAGAAAATCGCCGAGTTCGTAGCTTGCGGGGCCGTTGAATGGCACATCGCGGGCTTTTTGCAGCGCCGTGGTTGCGATGTCCAAGCCCACCGCTGGCACGCCAGTTTCCGCGATGGCGCGCACGTCGTGGCCGCTGCCGCAGCCGGGAACCAGCACCGGACCGCCGCCCCACCACTTCTCCCCATGGCGCTCAATGATTTCCATGAGCGGCGGCGCGGCCTCCCCACGATCCCACGGCGTGTCGCCCGTCTGATAATGCGCTTCCCAGTCTTTCATGAAACGGACCATTGCGGTTCATCGTTGGAATTCAAGCATTGGGAAAAATTTGAGTCGAAAAATGAGAGCCTCGACAAGCCTGCGAGGCGCGACTGGAATCCGCCGTGTTGAAGCGATTTTTTCGATCAGAACCCTGTGCGGTGTTGTTGTGGGTGGTTTGCGCCATGTTGCTGGCAGCGGTGATCACGCCGTGGATTTACCAAGGAGGCAAATGGCTGGCCGTCACTGCGGAACAACGCGAACTACCGGCGATTTTGGAATCCGTGGCAGGCTCCTGCGGGCGTGCTGAGATCGGGCGATTTTATGATCGAGCGCTGTTATTTTCTGCGCTGCTGCTGTTTCCCGTGATGCTGGAGTGGATCAAGCATCAGGCAGGAGCGGTTGCTTACCCAGAAGCGAATCAGCGGAAGCGTTGGCCTTGGAAAAGCGCCTGTTTGCAAGTGATTGTCGGCTTTCTCATCGCAGGCGGGTTGTTGATGGCTCTGGGTGCCGTGCTCGAATTTTCGGGCGCATATGCGGCGAAGGCCAACCCACCTGGGATGAGCCGGCTAATTTCCAAAGTCGTCGTTCCGGCGGTGGCGGCGCCATTGATCGAGGAGTGGTTGTTTCGTGGGCTGTTTCTCGGGCTGTGGCTGCGTTTTGCTCGGCCAGCCGTGGCCTGCATCGCCACTGCGCTGGTTTTTGCCTTTCTCCATTTCCTCAAATTGCCCGCTGGTGCCGTCATTGCGGACCCGACGCATGCGCTCGCAGGCTTCGAGTTGTTGGGGAAAATTCTGCTCCACTTTACCGAACCGCTGTTTTTCCTGACTGACTTCGCCAGTCTGTTTGTCGCGGGTTTGATTCTCGGTTGGGCGCGGATTTCCACCGGAGCGCTGTGGTTTTCCATCGGTCTGCACTCTGGCTGGGTCGCGGCGTTCAAGCTGTTCAACTTGATCTTCGAAGGAGTGCACAACCACGCGCTGCGGCCATGGGGCGTCGGGGAAAGCCTGCGCGTCGGCTTGCTGCCGTTGTTGACCTTGGGGCTCACGGCCCTCGTTTGCCGCTGGGCGCTCAGGCGCTTCAACCCCGCATCACGGTGACCACACAGACTTGCTGAAATCCGGCGCGGCGCAGTGTTTTCGCGCACTCATCGACGGTCGAGCCAGTGGTCAATACATCATCCACCAGCACCGCGCCATCTGGTGAGTTCTCGATCCACACGCTGCCACGACGCGTGATTTCGAAGGCTCCACGGAGATTTTCCATGCGCTGCTTGCGACTCAACTGCGTCTGGGTTTCCGTCTCGCGGATGCGCCTTAGAGCGTTCAAAACTGGCAGGCCGTTGACCTTGCTCAGCGCGCGAGAAATTTCTGCCGCTTGGTTGAAATGGCGCTGCCTGAGGCGCGAGCGGTGCAGCGGCACAGGCACCAGCGGCCATCGATTCGTCAGTGCTGTCGCTAGCCGCGGATCGGCGAATGCCTCGTTCGCCAGTCGCCCAAGCTCGGCGGCGATGTGGATTTGGCGACCGTATTTCAGTCGGTGAACGAGGTCCAAGGTGCGTTCGTCGCGAACCAGCGCAGGCCGCGCGAACTCGAAAGAAAAGCGCAGGTTTTGGCAGTTTGGACAGGCGAATAGGCGCTCGATCCGCCCCGGAAATGCCTCGCCACACGACTGACAAAAGGGCTCCACCAGACGCGGCAAATCGGCATCGCACGCCTCACACAACGAGCGACCGTGGCGGAGTGGCAGCCGGCAGATTTCGCATGCGGGCGGGTAAACGAGGTCAAGCGCCCGCGCGGCGATGGATTTCCAAGCAGACGAATTAGGCGCTTTCATCGTCGGTGGGGATCGGTTTTGCGAGTAGCCGCTGAGCCAAGGCGCAGGCCGCAAAAATAGCCGCCGCTTGCGCTAAGCCAGCGTAGTGAAATTTTTCGCCGTTTACTTGATCGAGAATTTGTTGCGAAAAAACCCAGCCGCCATGCAGCCCAAACGGCAGCCACAGCGAAGCCGTCCGCAGCCGTATATGCCCCAGCACCGCGCCGAAGATCACCAGCGGGAAAAATTCTCCCACCAACCGCGAAAACTCACCGAAGCGCCGGAACAACAAGTCGAGCAGCTCAAATCCAGGATGCCCGACTTCTGCATCGACCACATCCACGCCGACTGCCGGAAACGCCGAAAGCACCAACGCAAAATAAACCGCCGACATCCCGAGCGCCGCATTCGCCGACATCGCCCGCAGGAAAACTCCCAGCGCGATTCCGCGAAACCACAGCTCCAGCAACAACGCGATTAGCAGCGATTTCGCGACGAGCAGAACGAACAGTTTGCTCGAAATTTTCAGAACTGAGAGCTCGCCCGGCATCATCGCGATGCCCAGCGGCAGCAGCAGACCAGCCGCCAGCAAGAACCCGACCGCCGCTTGCCAGATGCCCTTTGGATTTTTCGCCAGAACCTCACGACCCAATTCGCCCGTGCCATCTGGCCGCCACAATCGCCAAGCACCGCCGCCAGTTTCCCCCTCAGCGCGTCGCGCCTTGATCCAGTCCATCCATGGAAAAAACAAAATCACCGCTGCCACCATCAGCGCCACTTGATAGAACAGTGGGAATTCCGCTTGGCGGCAAATTTTCGCTACGCGATCCACCACGTCGCTGATGTTTTTGGTCACCGAGACTTCCGCCAAAGCCTTGCCCGCATTATAGAACAGCGGCGAGATCCAAGCGCCCAGAACGATGCTGGCCGCCGCATACAGCCAGACTTTGAAAACATCGCTCCAAGCGCTAACACGCATTACGCACACCCTGCTCAGCGCACCCTCCGATGAAAAGCCCCGGATTGCGATTTTGCAGCGGTGTCGGCTCGCTGGTCGTGAAGTTTTACGGCGATTCGTGGTTTCTATTTTTATCTCTGAGTTTAAAAAACGCGCCGGATGATTGAAATCGAGCCGCTTGGAAACATTCGCTGCCAATGGGGAGAAGGCCCGATCTGGTGGCAAAACGCACTGTATTTCGTCGATACCGAGGGGCACTTGGTTCACCGCTACGACCCAGCCGATGGCACGGAGAAATCATGGAACGTCGGGCAACGCGTTGGAACCGTGGTGCCGCGTGCTGCTGGTGGACTGGTGATTGCGGGCGATCACGGATTTTCCTTCCTCGATGAAATATCCGGCGAGCTCACGGCCATCGCCGATCCCGAAGCCGACCTGCCAGAAAACCGCTTCAACGAGGGCAAGTGTTCACCGGATGGACGTTTTTTTGCCGGAACGATCAGCCTGACCAAAAAAACCGGCACCGCGAAACTCTACCGCTTGGATCCTGATTCATCCGTCCACGAAGCCTACGCCCCGGTGACCAATTCCAACGGCATCGTTTGGTCAGTCGGTGGTCGCACTTGTTACTACATCGATACCCCGCGCCGTGAGGTGCTCGCCTTCGATTACGATCCGGAAAACGGCGAAC
>JBGSLX010000031.1:0-2210 GCA_041740475.1 Akkermansiaceae bacterium
CGTGTGAATGAGCGCCTCATCCCGGGTGGCCAGAACGTGTTTTTCCAGCGTGTGGACGCGGTAGAGCGACTCGCGCTGCATGGTGTTTTCCGTCCACGCGGAGAGATCGCGCTCGTGATCGGTCCAAGAAGTGAGCAGCCGACAGCGATACTCGCGCGATGCCCGGTAGAGATCGACGGCTTCCGACGGCGTGACCCATTGCAAGCCCGCTTCCTCGATGGCATCCGGCAAGTTTTCCCAGAAATCTCGGATCAACTGGCCGCCGGGACGTTTCAAGCCCAGCGTTTCGTAGCCGATAAAAAGATTCACCACATCGCCCGCCGTGCCGTCTAGCCAAGTGGCAAACTTTTTCGGCGTCAGCGGATATTGATCCCAATTCGCATCGGAAATGCGAAATCCGAGATCGTCGGAAACGCGGATGTTGCGCAGCAAGGTCTTGATGCGTGCGGTCTCCGGTGCGCGGTAGAGGTGATTGGGCGACAATTTCCCGAGATTCCGCTCGACGCCCTCCGCAAGAATCCCATCAAAGCCCATGGTCTCGATTTTCGCGGCGATGTCGTCGTTGTAGATCAGCTCGGTATTGCGGAAAACGCGCGGGCGGATGTGGAAGACCTGCTCGATTTTTTCCAGATGCAAATCCACTTGGCGGTCGAACTCCCGGTTCGAATGCATGAACGCCAGCGAGTGATAATACGTCTCGGCCAGCAGCTCCACGCCACCGCCAGCGACGAGATCGCGAAACGACTCCAGCACATCGGGCCGATGCCGTTCCATCTGTTCAATCGCGGTGCCACTGATGGACAGCGCGATGCGGAAACGTCCGGAATTTTCCTCGATCAGGCGTTTGAACATCGCGTTCGCCGGAAGATAACATTCATCCGCCACGCGACCAAGAATCGCTGCGTTCATCGCATCATCCTCGAAGTGCAAGTCCGTCACCTGACGAATCGCCTCACGCGGCAGCAGACGGTTCGGCTGGTGAACTTGAAAATAGAGACAGGCATCAGGCATCGGGTTTAAAGCAGGGTGTGAGGCGAGTGAGGCATAGCAATCGGCGGGCCAGAATGGAGCGCTTCACTTGGCGCTTGGATCATCCGCTGCATCCGTTCAGCTTACGCAGCATGAAAAACAAGGCGATTTCTCTGTTGCAGGAATTGACCGAGGCGCACTCGGTGCCCGGCCACGAAGATGAGGTCCGCGCCATTTTTGTGGATGAGCTGGCCGAGTGCGGTGAGCTTTCCACCGACTGCAATGGCTCGGTTTTCTGTGAAGCGGGCAGCGCTGGTCCGCGTGTGATGCTGG
The DNA here is from genome assembly GCA_041740475.1 of Akkermansiaceae bacterium. Taxonomy (GTDB): domain Bacteria; phylum Verrucomicrobiota; class Verrucomicrobiia; order Verrucomicrobiales; family Akkermansiaceae; genus Luteolibacter. The sequence goes on from JBGSLX010000031.1 coordinate 1,303, forward strand.
CCGGTCACATGGATGAAGTCGGCTTCATGGTGCAAAACATCACGCCAGATGGGTTCGTGCAGTTTGTCGCGCTCGGCGGTTGGTGGGAGCACAATCTGCTGGCCCAGCGCGTGGAAATCCTAACCCGCAGCGGCCGCAAGATTCTCGGTGTGATCGCCTCGCTGCCGCCGCATTTCCTGCCGGAAAATCAACGTCGGCAGGTCATTCCGCTCGATCACTTGTTCATCGATGTCGGCGCGGGAAATCGCGAGCAAGCCACGGCGGAATTCGGCATTTCATTGGGCGATCCCATCGCGCCGTGCAGCGCATTCACGCCGCTGGCTGGCCGGGATCATTTCATGGCGAAGGCTTTTGACAATCGCGTCGGCATGGCTGGCGTGATCCAAGCGGGGCAGATTCTCACTCAGTCGATGCACCCGAACCGCCTGATTCTGTGCGGCACCGTGCAAGAAGAAGTCGGCCTGCGCGGGGCGAAAACCGCCGCAAATTTCGCGAAACCGGACATCGCCATCGTGCTGGAAGGACCGCCCGCCGATGACGCCCCGGGATTTCATCGCTCGGACAGCCAAGGATGCCTCGGCGGCGGTGTGCAAATCCGCATGTTCGATCCCACCGCCATCGCTCACCCAAGATTGGCGCGATTGGCCATTGATACCGCGCTCGAAGCGGGCATCCGCCATCAAGTCACCGTGCGCCGCAGCGGCGGGACAGATGCGGGTTCATTTCACCTCGCCAACCACGGCATCCCCAGCCTGGTGCTCGGCGTCCCCGCCCGCTACATCCACTCGCACAACGCGATCATCGACATCAACGACTACCTGCAAATGCTCGCTCTGGTCATCGCGCTCATCCGCCGGCTCGACCAAGAAACGGCGGATGGACTCGTCGCTTATTTGTAAGTGCGCGAG
>JBGSLX010000032.1:0-4242 GCA_041740475.1 Akkermansiaceae bacterium
AAGTGCTCGGCCGCTTTGATCCCAAACTCGTGAAAATGTGCCCCGCCGGCGAAAGGGCGGAAGATTAGAAAAGACTCAAGACTGCAAGACACAAGACGCAAGAGAAGAGTGAACGGCATGTAGATACCGCAGGACGTTCGCAACTCGAAATCGATCACCTCCATATCCCGCAACACACCAGACTTCATCCTCTTGCGTCTTGAAGTCTTGTGTCTTGCGTCTCCCAAGACCATGACCGACATCCTCCACAAAACCACCGTGCTAGTGCTCAACCGCAACTGGCAGGCGATTCATACGAAGACACCGGCCGATGCTTTCTGCATGATGGCGAGCGGCGCTGGAACTGGACTCGACGTACAGGGCGATGAATCCATCGTTCCGGTGCGTTGGGAAGATTGGTTGAAACTGCCCGTGCGTGAAGAAGATCACGCGGTCCAAACACCCCGTGGCCCGGTGCGTGTGCCGACGGTGATCGTGGCGGCAAACTACGCCAAAGTACCCGTTCGCCGTCCGCGCTTAGGTGCGCAAGGCATCTGGGAGCGCGATGGCGGGGTCTGCCAATACACGGGCCGCATGCTGGCTCCGCATGAGGGCAACATCGATCACATCGTCCCAAGGTCGCGAGGCGGCACCACATCGTGGGAAAACTGCGTGCTCTCTCACCGCGATGTGAACTCGAAAAAAGGCGCGCGTTTGCCCCACGAGGCGGGACTCCGTCTCTTGCGCAAGCCGCATGTGCCAAAAGCCATGCCCGCCACCGCGTTCATCCGGAATCTCCACGGCATCCAAGATTGGCAGCGCTTCCTTTGAGCCGAAACGCTGGAACCTGAGTTCGAAATATGAACAACGAAATCGGCTAAATCGGCTAAAGAAGAAAGAGTTGAAGCAGAATGGCGAGTCCCGCTGTGAGTCAAGTTTCCAACTCATTTCCGCATTCTTCTTTCGCTGCTTTTCGAGCTTTTCGTGGTTCGCATTTCTTCCGTCTCGGCCCAAAGGCGCTGACTTGTGAATCCGAAGATTGATGGCTAGCGGAATCACAGTAGGCTCACACCATGGCTGAAACGAACCGAGCTCCCAACCGTCGCAAATCGATCCTCTCGGGCTTCGGCAGAAAAGATCTGTTCTACTTGGTTTTGCTGGTCGTCCTGATGGTCGTGTTTGGATTTTCCAGCAAAGTAAAACACGGCCTCAAGCTGATTTTCGCGCCGGAGCCGGTGGTGGTGACGGCGGACGAGACGGACATTCGCCGCCAAATCGAGACGCGGCTGCGCTCCGAAATGGAGCAGGAACTGGAGCGCCAACTCGCGGCGATGAAACAAGCCGCCGCAGAAAATGAGGCGCGCGAAGCAGAGGAAGCCACCGAACCCGCGCCGCCAGCCGAACCAAGCATCGGCTCAATCACCGATGTGCGGAAACTGCGCTCCGGCATCCCATTCAAGACCGAGGTCAAGTTTGAGAAAGGCGGCATCGCTTCGGCCGAACGTGAGGACGAAAAGAGTTTCACCAGTTCCTATCAACTATCGCTGCGGGTGCCGAAGCCAGCCACCACGATGGAAGAACTGAATCAAACCAGCCCCAAGCTCACAAAAATGCTGCCCGGTCTGCCCGCCATGATCGAGAAGGCGGAGGTTTCGCCTTTTTTCAAGCAACTCTACGATCTCAAAGTCGAACGCGTTCGTCGCGATGCTCATTCGCTGAACGAGGTGCTTACCAAACACAACGTTTACGACTGCGAGACGATTCTCCACCTGCGCACACCAAAAGGCCGACCCGTCTTCTTCATGCAGGCGGAGATGGACGTGGTCTCGGATGGCTCGGATGGCGATCGGCTGCCAGCCATGCCAGACAGCATCGTCAATTCCACGCACTACCAGCCGTTCACCAGTTATGGCTGGAAAAAACTCGGGAAAACTCCGAACCCGATGGTTGCCGGCTGGGAAACACGCCTCGTCGCCGGAGAAAAGGAATTGGCCGATCCGACCACCACTGCCGCACGCAAATCATGGCTGCGCGAACGCATCGCCTACCTCAAGCTCGGCATCGCCGATCTCAAAGCGCGCAGTTTTCTCATCGCTGAGTACGACCCGTTTATCGTCATCCCGGTGAATTTGCTCACCGCAAAAGACAAGTTCGCACCAAAGGTCGGCGATTACGCAGTGGTCATTCACGATGGCAAACTCTACCCAAGCATCGTCGGAGATGGCGGGCCGACTTTCAAAGTGGGCGAGGCCTCGCTGCGGATGGCGAAAGAAATCAACGCGCAGGCATCGCCCTACAGCCGTCCCGTTTCCGATCTCAAGGTGAGCTACCTCGTTTTCCCGGGAAGCCGCGATCCAGAAAAAGGACCGCCCGATTTGGTGAAATGGCGGGAACGCTGCACCGAATTACTCGGCGAAATGGGCGGACTGGGTGAGGGCTACGAGCTGCACACATGGGAAGATCTGCTCAAGAAGCCTGAGCCGCCAAAAGAAGAATTGCCCGCGACTGAGGCAGAACCGCCAAAACCTGAACCGAGTTGAGCTCGGATGTTTTTTCGCGCCGCTTTCAACCCAAATGCCCATTTTTAGAACAACGAAAAACGCGAAAATGACTCAATTGAAAGAGTTAAGAATGCCTTCACTCGCACCTTTTGGAATTCAGTGAATAAGTCGTAACCAACCTCTTTTTTCGGGGCTTTTTGACCCTTTCGTTGTCCCTACTTCTTTTTTCGGGTTCATTCTTCCATCATGCGCCGGACGCGCTCACGGAAAAGCGCTGACATCACCTGTGTGAACAACACCACACACACTAGCGTGACCCCGAGTTCCATCACCGGAGCTGCGCCGCGCTCACGCTCGCCACTGAGAAAACGCGCCAAGTCGGGAAAGTTGCCAATCCCACGCGCCGCACCCAGCAGCGCCAGCACCCCTGCGCCAATGATTCCGTGCCATTTCATTTTCAGGGAAAACAACCCACAAATCACCAATCCGCCGCCCAGCGTGAGCGCTCCATTCAGAAAACCCGTCGCCGCCTGCCGCTCTAACACGTTCATCGCGGCGACGCCCAAAGCGATCACGGCCACACCACTGAGGAACACATGGAATCGCATGTCCGCAGCTTGCTGAGGTCAGAGCGCAGCGGCAATCATCAAGAATGCTCAATCGCGCTTGGCCGAAAGCCGATTGAAAATAAGCGGACTGAAACATGGCTTGGACGCAGGTTTTCATTTTGGATTCCGCCACATGACACTCTTCTGGAGCGACGGGCTGTGGCTTGACTCAGCCGATTTTTCGATCACTCCCACCGACCGTGGGCTGTTGCACGGCTTGGGCTTGTTCGAAACGATGCTCGCCATTGATGGCCGTGCGATGTTTCTCGACCGTCATTTATCGAGATTGGAACGCGGCTGTCAGCAGCTCGGCTGGAACTCAGCAATCCCCGATGTCAGCGGCCCCATCGCAAGTCTAGGGCAAGGAAGCTTCAAAGTGCGATTGACCGTCACCGCTGGCTCGGGAGCATTGGATGACATCGCACAAGGCGCTGATCATTTGTGGATGCTCACCGCCAATCCAATCACCGAACGCGCCGAGCGGATCACGCTCAACCTCTCGCCGTTCACCCGCAATGAGCGCAGTGCCATCGTGGGTTTGAAATGCACGTCTTACGCCGAAAATCTGGTCGCGCTGGATCACGCTCGCCGACTCGGGTTTCAGGAAACGTTGTTTTTCAACAGCGCTGGCCACTTGTGTGAAGCGGCCACGTCCAACGTGTTTCTGGTTCGCGAGGGTGCGCTGTTCACTCCTGCCTTGGATTGCGGCTGCCTGCCGGGAATCACACGCGCACTCGTCATCGAACTCGCGGCAAAGCATGGCATCGCGTGTCACGAAGGTACTCTCACCGCCGCAGATTTGCACGCGGCTTGTGAAATTTTCCTGACTTCCTCGATCCGCGGTGTGACTGGAGTCTCAACCTTAGAAAACCGAGCCATGCCATCCGGCGCAGTTACCGACAACTTGTCTCGTGCGTGGAACCAGCGTCTGAAATGCGATGCTTCGAAGCTGTCATCATCATACGAAATTCCTTAATTTTAAGGTTTTCGGTTAAAGTTGTGAGTGCATCCGTATTCAAGGAGGGGACGGTCGTAGGTCGGGATGGGTATCATAAAAATTAATCATCGGTGATTGCCAAGGCCTCCTCCACCGCGCGGAACTCTTCCAGCGCGGCTTCGAGGCTTTCGACGATCTCGGCGGCTAACAGTGCTGG
>JBGSLX010000033.1:0-18876 GCA_041740475.1 Akkermansiaceae bacterium
AACGTACTGCTCGGATAGGGCGGGGATGCGGAAACGGGAATTGGCCATGCCCCAGTGGGCTAAAGTGGACGTAAAATGTCCAGCAATTTGTGTTTAAATACTGGTTTTGAACGATTTGATCGTTTGCAGAAATCTGCCGTGCCAGATGGGACAAACGTTATTTTGAGGCTTGACTGGCCATAGGGGCATTCTCACCCTGTTCCAAGCATCCAAAACCGTCACCACCCTACATTACACATGAATTTTAATGCAGTTCGTCGAGTATTCTCACCCTCAAAAATGCGTCAGATAGGACGGCTAGTCTTTTTGACCGGGTTCGCCATATTAGGACTCGTTGGCTGTGGTGGAGGTGGTGATAGTGATGACGAAATTTCAATAGAGCCCGCGCCTGAGACGATGAATGGCATCGTCTTTCGCCTCTTTGCCGGTGGCACTGGCCCTGTATTCACTTTCATTCGCAGCGGTGGTGACGCACTCACTGGCTCGGAAACAGGGAATGTCACAATGGCTCCCAACCCAGGTACTATTCCGACGACGGATTCGAGTGGCAATACGTTCATCTACACAATTTCTCCAACAATAACAGCTGCAACATACACCTACACACGAACCGCTCCTGAAGGTGGACGCATTGTGATTTCTGGTAGAGGCCAAAATCCAATTGCTTTCAACTACTTCGGTGGAGATTTTTCTCGAACCTACGAGATGATTTTTGCAACTGATGGAGTAATGTGACTACAGTCGCTACAGTAGATTTTGATACTGCTGATGGCATCACAGGCGGAACTATCACATATAACAGCGGCTCACTCACGCTTTTCGGTGGAGGATCAGTCCCAGTAGGTTGGAATATTCAACGGTCTACTGCTATAGACCTACCCAAAATATACCCGTTGGCTCTTACAGGGGAAACGCTAGAACTCACTCTCATTCCTCCCTTCGAAACAAATCAAAGATTCGTCCTCCTCGAATCGACTTTCACACGGTTTACAGATGCGCCAGGAGATTTCCTCGAAAAAGGAATAGGCAATCTTTTCATCGGGGACGATCCAGATCCAGAAACGATCAACTACGAATACCAGCCAAGTCCGAGTACGAACAACATAGCAGTTGTGAGGATTTTCAGAAGTTCTCCAGCAGCTGCCAGAGTCGATTATGAGTTCACATTCATATCCAATCAAACAGGCACAGTTACGGTAGCGGGTACTCCTGCTGGCACATTTGAATTTCCATTCCTCTGAAAATAACTGAGTCCACTCTCTTGGCAGGAAATACCATCCTAAACACTAGCAGTGATACTTTACACCCCATTTCCCTCGAGGGGACTGGGGTTTTTATTCGGTGTTTAGGCAGAAAAAATTCATGAGCTGGAAGCAACGCATTTTTGTAGCCCCTGTATTGCTGCCAGCTCTTTGTTGCATCCAATCTTGCGGCACAGGAAAAATGTTTCGTGAAATTGACCAAAATCGCGAAGAAGTCGGCGTCGATTACGCAACCGCTGCAACACAACATCGCAAATCCAAGTCCTTCACTTGGAAGGAAGCCGTCGCAAGGCAGGAGACCGAAGACCCTTCTATTCGCAGATCCAGACAATACCTCGAAGAAGTTTGCCGCCAACGCGAAACCCAGTGGCGGGGATGGCTACCTCGCCCTACCCTCTACGTGAGCTTCCAAAATGCGTTCAAGGACCTCGGAAATCTCACTAGCGAAGATCTTCGAGGCGCATTTATTGCCCCAATCACCATACCCAATCCTTGGGCTCAGACTGCCACCGCCTATCAACTGGCACTTACCGAAGTCCAAGCCGAAGCAAGTAATGAACTCACGAGACGGCGACAAGTTATGTCTCTTTATCGTTTGTTTTCTGAATGGGAGTGCAGCGAAAGCACCAAATCCAACAACCCCCAAAGCAATAATATAGAAGATGCCGTTCGTGCACACCTGCAAATGCAAGAGCTTTCACTCTCCAAGGAAGAGCAACGTCATCTCCAGCGCGCTCAACTTTCCCAAATGCTTAATCTGCCCGGGGTCGATATCACGCTCTTGGTCGATACTCGTCCAAAAATCGACTACTCGTCTCGATACCGCAAGTTCACTCCCGGCAAGAACTACGGATTGCTAGCCACTCAGCTATATGCCTACGAAATCCAAGCATCACTGCTTCGCAAACGAGGGATCGATCTCAATCGCTGGCCTACACCCTCCTACGGTGCCAGTACTCCTGCGATCTATGATACGACCCGTGATAATGATGAGTTTCTGGGCGACTTAGATACCATTTCCTTGTTTGGAACTTTGAGCAAGTCGTTCGATGTCACCGGTCAAAGCGCGAACGAAATTCAAACAGCAGAACAAAACGTCCGCTATGTAAGGGAAAATATCCGACTGCGCATTGACTCAGAAGGTCGTGACTGGGAACGTCTCATCAAGCGTTATGACTTTCTACTTAATCAGCAGCAACTCAGCCGGGAGAGACTTTCTAGACTCACCAGCGGCGGGACGCGCATCAGCACCGTCCAACAAGACATTGAAGATGCTCGCAAACTCCTAACCGACCTTGAGAACATTGATCGGAGAAAGGAAAGTCTCAATATGCAGTTATGGCTTTGGGATGACTCTGCTTGGTAAGATCGAATGAAATTCATTGCTTCCATTCTCCCACTATTCGTAATCGCTGCGGCTACGATTGCTGGTGCTGCGCCGCCGCAAAAACTGCTTGAAAGCTATCCAACCCGAGAAATTGTCTGGCTAGGTTCTTTCGCGGGAAGTGTCACTGTTAATCCGCTGAATGAACTCTTGGCCACGCGAGCAGGCGAGATCGAATGGAAGGTAGCGAGTGGAGCTCAAGTGATAAAAGGAGCCTCTCTAGCCAATTGTGGTGCTGCCCAAATAGCCCAGTCAGAGCGCCAACTTGCGCTGAATGAAGCCACTCTCCCCGTGAAACTGCGGGAAGCACAAAGATCCCACGATGAAAAGACATCTGCAAAGGAGCGGCAATTAGAGGAATTTCAAAATCAGCTCCAACGACTCGAACTTTCAAAAAATGAGTCTGCGGTCCTAGGACCTGAGCTCACAAAAAGAGTCGCCCAAGAGAAAAAGAAAATCGCCGCCAAGATCGAAAAACTAAAAGAGGATCTAGATCCAGATTTTGCTGCTGCGGAGCTACACATCGCCAAAGAGCAACTCCGACTCGATGTGGAAAGAACGCGACTCGAACACCTTGAAAATATTCGTAGTTATGAAATCGTCGCGCCCCACGACGGCATCCTTAGCATCAGGCGATCCGACTATATCCGCGGCAATGAGGTCGTGGGCACTATTGAAAACCGTGGCATCGCATCCGTGACGCTACAAATCGCAGATCCTGAAATTCTCAACGAGAAGCCGGAGCAGCTCCAGATCTCAGTGGAAGATCCGCGTGGCAAAACTCATTTCGGAAACTTTTCGCATATTGAGAAGGGCAGCTCCATCCGCATGGGCTTTGTGATCTATCATTTCAATCTAGTGCCCCAGCCTGAATCCCCTCTCCCCGATGATCTGACTGGTGAGCGCCTCATCACTGTGAGTCGCAAGCTTGGGCGCAAGGCTTACATTGTTCCCAAAACTGACTTCCTATTTCACAACACAGAAGAAGTGCAACGTCTTGGGTGGTCCGCATTCATCCAGCAACGCTGGCCAGGGGCCAAGATATTTCTGGTGGGCCCGCGCAGCCTCGCAATCATCCGGGAAGAATGAAGATTCACTGCCACCAAATCAGCTACGCCTACCCTGGGAGCCAGCGGTCTGTGATTGAGCACTTGGACCTTTCTTTCTCCTCCGGAACCACCCTTCTCAAAGGCTATTCGGGTTGCGGTAAAAGCACAGTTTTACGTCTATTGGGTGGCCTTCTCCTGCCGCAGTCTGGCCGCATCGAAGCCCCACTTTTCCCGACTCTGGGCTCCAAGGAATTCCTTCGCAAAGATTTCGCAATGGTCTTTCAGGAGCTCAATCTTCTCCCACTCGCGTCCGCTGAACGCAATGTCTCCCTCGCCTGCCGCATCGCCGGGCTTCCCATATCCAATGGCACAAAATGGCTCGAACGCCTCGGCATCCTAGAGTTTTCCAAACGCCGCGTGGAAACTCTATCCGGTGGCCAGAAGCAACGTGTCGCCCTCGCCCGCGCCATGGCAAAATCCCCTCGCCTGCTGCTTTTAGACGAACCCACTTCCGGTCTCGATGACAAGAATACGGAAATCATCCTCAACGCCATCCGTAGTTTTTCTGAGAACCGGGACGCGATTTGCGTCATAGCCACTCACGATCACCGTCTCGATCCCATCGCCCATGAATTGGTGGACTTCCATCGCATTTTATCTCTGGCAGAATAGTCTGCGGCGCTGGATTGAGCAGCCTCTGAGCCTTTTGAGCAAATTGATCATTGCCTCAATGGTCGGCTGTTTGGGCGCACTCGTCATCGCTGGCGCATCTTATCTGGGTGATGAATTGGATCGCCAGCTCGCCAATCGAGACGCGCTGATGGTGAGCATTACTGAAATCGTCGATCCATTTCTGGCCAGTGCTCTCATCGCATCTGATAGCACCGAGGAAAGTGCATGGAGTTCGACCGCAAGCGAAAGCTTGATCCTCTACCAGTGTCCCATCGCTGGTGTTTTAAATGGCAAAACTTCGGTTGAACTTTTTGGACTTCGAAACATCGAAGCGCATGGCTACCCAGATACTCTTGTCCTCCTCTCCGCTGACCGCATCGCTGGATCTTCGGTGATGGTCAACATTGATGATTTTCGCACGGAAGCCCTCATCCTTCCTCCTAGTGATGAATTCAAGAACATGCAGTCGAACCGAGAACTGCTCATCGCCCCCCTCAAGCGCATCGCTCCTTTGCTTCAAAAAGGCTTTGTTCGGCAGATTCAACTGCGAGTCGCATCGCTGAATTCCATGCGCAAGGTCCACAAAATCACCGAAGCCCTGCAGATTCTTGAAAAGCGCAGGATGAACATTCGCTCCTCCATTAAGATTCTCGAAAAAATTGAATCCATTCGCGAGGTTCAGCGCTATGTCCTGATCGCTGCCGCCATTGGTTCCGCCTTGGTGCTTGGTCTCACCTGCGGAGCGCTTGCGTGGATGGAGTTCCGCGAGGACCGCTATCTGCTGTCATTGATACGATCATTCGGCGTCGGTCGCCTCCCACTCTTAATTCACTCGGTGATGGAAAACTGTGCCATTGCCGTGGCTGGAGTACTGCTTGGTCTTGGATTAATCCAATTCGCCACATCTTCTATCAACTTAAGCTCAGTCGGAATGCAGTGGCTTTCATCGATCAAATGGGCCGCCTTACCTGAGATCCGATGGCTGATTTTGGGAGCTTTCTGCGGTGGCTTGCTTTCATGCATCCCCATCGGTATAGGACTGCGCAAACCGCTCGGACTGGTTCTCAAATGAAACTTGCAATGACTCCCGTAACGCAGAGTGGGCCGTTACAGCAACCTCTCATCGGTCGATTTCCATCCAGCTACTCGCCTAATTTCGCATGAAACTTTCTTCAAACGGTGGCTCGGCGGCTAGGGCGCGATCCACTTTGAGCAACGGCTGAATGGCACCTTCTTCCAAAGGGAAATGCATGGTTCCTGCGACTCTGACCCAGCCATTTTCTGGCAGCTCGGGCGGGGTTTCCCCGAACTCCAGCACGATCGGAATCGCACGACTATCTGCGGCACAGCAGGTCATGAACAAACGATATAGGCGTTTGCGGGTGCCGTTGGGATTGCGCATTTTCTCCTCGATCCAGCGGCCCTCGGTTTCGACTCTGAGGCCATCAATGACCGCCTGCATTTCGCGGTCGCCGCTGGCGAAGAATAGCTCCATCAAATTGAACTCAAAGTAGCCATCAGCTGTCTTGCGGTGACTTTCCTCGACCATTTCACGAGTGAGCGGTGGCATTGCGGCAGCAAGAAACGAAGTATTCATGTCAGCCGGTGCATCATAGAGACCCTTGCGAGCGAGCGCTGCGGCAGAATATTCGTCCTTGGTCCATGCCACGGAAAAAGCGACCGGCAGCACCATCAGCAGCAGGGCCGCGAGCGGGTGAATATCGCTGCTTTCGTGGTCATGCCCTTCCACGTCGTCGCCATGATCATGGCCACAATCGGCGGATTGATTCGCGGTGAGTAGATTGAAAAGCCCGAGCACCGCGAGTCCGAGTCCGCCCGCGAATGTGATCGGTCGGAAATCTGGCGCGAGGTAGTTATTGATGCGACCGGACGCGTGGAAATACAGCAGCACCACGCTCCACAAGAGCACAGCCAGCGAAAAAAGTATGCGCCGCAGTTTTGGATTCATAGCGCCGGGAACATGAGGTGCTGCCAGAAAATGCTGATGCCGCCGATGGCGAGGAAAAGGCCTACTCCCAGCGCGATGATGAATTTTTTCCTTAACACCGTTTGGTAGAGAAAAATCAGCTTCACATCCATCATCGGGCCGAAGGTCATGAAGGCGAGTTTCGCACCCCAGGAGAATTTATCGAGCGTGGCGGCGATAAATGCGTCCGAGGTACTACAAAGACTCAGGATAAAAGCCAAGGCCATCAATGCGGCGGGTGCACCGACGGGGTTTCCGGCCAAGCCATCGAGCCAAGCCGCGCCGGGCGCGATGCCGGTGTTGAACAGCGCCGTGATCGAAACGCCGATGGCAAAATAAACTCCAACATCCACGAAATCCTTCTGCGCCGAGCGAAACGCGGCCACCAGACGATTGTCCTGCTTGCCGTGATCATGCCCGCAACAAGCGCCGTGTTCGTGATCGTGCCCGCAATCGTCGTGGTCATGCGATTTCTCAGGTTCTTCCAGCGATTTGAGCAGCCGATCCTTCAGCACCAGCGCCAGCGGCAGTCGTGAAACGATCAAGCCCACCGCCACCGCGATCAGAAATCCCAAAAGGAGCCGCGAACTCGTCATAAACACCGCGTTTTGACCCTGAAATGCCTTCCAAGTGCTCAGCGCAGTGATCGGATTCACGATGGGCGCTGCGAGCATGTAAGTCAGTCCGCAAGAAACGGGTAGGCCTTTTTTCACCAACCGGCGGATGACTGGCACCACGGCGCATTCGCATACGGGAAAAACTGCGCCTAACAATCCTGCGGTGATGATCGCGAGATTGCGGTTTTTCGGCAGGAAGCGATCCATCATCCCTGCGGGCAGGTAAATATCGATGAAGCCGCTAATTAATGTGCCGAGCAGAATGAAAGGTGCGCCCTCGAAAAGGATGCTCAAAAAAGCGAGCGCAAAGTCCTGTTGTGAGTCCGGCGACATCTGCGGTGAGCAAAGCGGCAGGCTCTAGCGCTGTCAACCGCCCCCAAATGTTCCTTAACCTACTATGTGAAATTTCAATTTGAACCCGCGAAGCCGCAAAAGGCGCAAAGGGTCGCTAAGTTCACTCATTCACTTCGCATCTGCTCGCGCATCCTTAGCGCCACCTCAGCGACCTTTGCGGCATTGTGGTGAAAAAATCTCCCTCCACGATTTCACCAAGAACTATGCGCTCTGCAATTTTCCGCCCGTATTGCGCCTTGCCACTTGGGCGAAAACCCGCCATAGCCCCGCGCCCGAACGTTTAGGCAGTTGCCGGGCGCTCACCACCACTCGCACTTACCCCATCGTTTTTATGTCTCTGAAGATCCGCAACCTCGCCATCATTGCTCACGTTGACCACGGCAAAACCACGCTGGTGGACCAATTGCTCAAGGCCGGTGGCACCTACCGTGACAATCAAGCCACCCAGGAACGCGCCATGGATTCCATGGATCTGGAGCGCGAAAAGGGCATCACCATCAAGGCGAAAAACACCGCCATTCTCTGGGAAGGTTACACCATCAACATCGTCGATACCCCAGGCCACGCCGACTTCGGCGCTGAGGTCGAGCGCGTGATGAAGATGGTGGACGGCGTGCTACTCGTCGTGGACGCCGCGGGTGGCCCGCAGGCGCAGACTCGCTTCGTGCTCCGCAAAGCCCTCGCGGAAGGCCTCAAGCCGATCGTCGTGGTCAATAAAGTGGACCGCCCACTTTCCAATCCGCTGAAAGTCCACGACCAAGTGCTCGAGCTTTTCCTCGACCTCGACGCCACCGAAGAACAGTTCAACGCGCCATTTTCCTACGGTTCCGCCCGCGATGGCTACTTCATGGATCACCCGGATGATGAGCGGAAGGACTGTGTGCCGCTTCTGAAAAAGATCATCGAGTTTATCCCCGAGCCAAGCGCAGACCCGGAGGCACCATTCCACATGCTTGTCTCAAACATCGAGTGGGACAGCTTCGTCGGCCGCGTGGCAGTCGGAAAAATCCTCGGCGGCTCAGTGAAAAAGGGCGACACCATCTGGCTCCATCGCAAAGACGGCACCAAACAGCAGTCCAAGGTGATGAAAACATTCACCTACTCAGGCCTCGCCACTGAGGATTCGGAAGGTTGCGGCGCAGGCGGCATCGTCGGCATCGCGGCAGGCATTGAAAATATCGACATCGGTGAAACTCTCGCCGCCTCCGCCGACCAGAAAGCCCTGCCCTTCGTGGAAATCGATCCACCCACCGTTTCGATGGAATTTTCCATCAACGACGGCCCGCTCGGCGGCAAAGAAGGCAAACACGTCACTTCTCGCGCTATTCGCGAGCGCCTGATGCACGAGATCAAGACCAACGTTTCGCTTCAGGTCGAGGACACCGACCAAGCTGGCGTTTTCAACGTTTCCGCCCGTGGCGCGATGCAAATCGCCGTGCTGGTGGAAACGATGCGCCGCGAGGGCTTTGAGGTCTGTGTTTCCCGGCCGACCGTGATTTACCGCCGCGACGAGAACGGCAAGTTGCTCGAACCTTTCGAGACCCTCTACATCGAGTCACCCGGCGAATACACTCAGGGCATCCTGAAATTGCTCATCAACCGCAAAGGCATGATGGAAAACATGGAAACCGAGCCATCCGGCGAAACGCTCATCACTGCGGTGATCCCCACTCGCGGCCTGATCGGCTTCGAGACGGAAATCGTCAATCTCACTTCTGGTCACGGCATCATGTCACACCTTTTCCGCGAGTATGGCCCGCATGCGGGCGAAATCGTCACCCGCACCACTGGCACGCTCGTATCGATGGAGGCAGGTGTCGCCACGACTTACTCGCTGCAAGCGCTGGAAGATCGCGGTGTGCTTTTTGTTGGCGCAAACGATGCCATCTACCCCGGCATGTTGGTCGGAGAAAATCCACGCGTCGGAGACATGCCAGTCAATCCGGTGAAAGAGAAGCACCTCGACAACATGCGCTCCTCCGGCAAGGACAAAACCTCCAAGCTCACCCCACCCATCCGCTTTTCACTGGAACGCGCCATCGAATACATCGACGCCGATGAACTCGTCGAGGCCACCCCGCTCAACATCCGCCTCCGCAAGCGCATCCTCGATGCCAACGCCCGCAAGCGTGCCGCCAAAAGCGTCTCCGGCGAAGACCGCAGCAACCGCGGCTGATACCATTTTACGGCCAAAGTCTGGCTACGATACAAGCGTCCTATCAGGTTTTTCAGTGGGAGAACCTGATAGCTTATCTTGTTTTGCGCCAGGTTTTGTATCAACCGGAGTGATGTCCACCTTCCATCGGTAGATCTTCAATCCGTGCTCAGCCGCAAGAGCGTCCAATTGAGCCAGCAGTTCGGGCCGCGGTTGTTTGATCGCTAGCACGATGCCAGTCAGGCCCTTTTCCTCGACCAATTCTGGAATGATCGAGAGGCCGCCCAAGATGCGAAAAGATCTCAACCGACGTTTGTGCAGAACTTCGCGTTCATCCAAGAAACCGAGGATATTCATGCCTGGGTATAGGGTGTGGCAGCTCGATTTCAGGTGATCGAGAAGGAGTGCTCCGAGGTCGCCAGCACCGAGCACGACGACAGATCCATGGCCACTGGCTTCACCGAACTTGCGATTGCGGAGACGTGCCTCCATCCCAAAATCACGGAACAAATCCAGCATCACTCTTGGCAGGCAAACACCGACAGCCGCGATCACATATCCCATCATCGCCATGCGCAGCCCCGCCCATTCGAGGGATGAATAGGACATGCTAAATATGGTGAAAGTGGCCAGTGCTGCCGCCAGCAGCCAGAATTGGAGCGAGACAATATCACGCAGCGTGGCACGCACCCACAGGCGCAGGTGGACCTTTGATACCAATGTGGCGAGACACCCAAACATCGTGAAAAACAGCACGAATAACACCATATCGAGGCTCTTTGGCATCCGAGTAATGGCGTTCGTCTCCAGCAGCACCGCCATCGTGCCTGCGACAAGAAACACCAGCACATCATAAATAAACAACGTGACCGCGACGACACGGCGGCGACCCGGCAGCTTGATCGCCATGTGAACGACGTTTCCTGTGTGCTCGATCTCAATCCGAGCGAGGTGGCGCACTCCCAACAATCCCACGATCAGAAACCCCACCATCGAAAGCGAAATCAAGCGGTCACCGAACAACATCGGCAAAAAAGCCAATATCGAGAAAACGATCGCCACACCTTGCAAGACAGCCGCCACTTTGCGTTGGGACCGGCCCGCAGCGAGCATGCGGTGATGGAGGTGATCGCTGTCTGCATCGAAAAGCCCGCCCTTCGTTTCTTCGCCGCTGAGTTGATTGGCTAGCTTGCGCGCACTGCGGCGCCAGATTGCGAGCAGAACGTCTAGCAGTGGCACGCCCGCCACAGCGATTGGTAGCAGCAACACACCCACCACCGCTCGTCGCCCGACCGCTTCAGTAGCGGCCGTGGCTATGAAAAACCCGAGCAACATGGAACCTGCATCTCCAAGGAAAATTCGCGCAGGGTTGTAGTTATAACGCAAAAATCCGAGAATCGCCCCGCCCATGATTAACAGCAGGATCGCGTCGGTTTCGCCATTGAGGATCGCAATCCCTGCCAGCGCGAAACACGCCACTGCGGCCAACCCTCCACAAAGCCCGTCCAATCCATCGATTAGATTGAAAGCGTTGATCAGCATCACCGACCAGATGACGAAAACCGCCAGATCATACATCGGATGCCAAGTGTCAGGGATCAGTCCGGTCCGCACCGGGAAGATTAAGAAGAAAACCACCGGTGCCAGAGCGTGAGCGCTCAGCTTGACCAAAGGTTTTAAGCCCACTCGATCATCCTGAAATCCAGCGACCATCAACACCAACGACCCTGCCGCAAAAGCCCCCAGCCATCGCCATAGGTGATCACCTGCCCCCGGTATGCGTTGACTCATCAGGCTCAGCCACACCACCCCCAAAAAACTCAGCCAGATGGCCAACCCACCCGCCCTAGGAATCGCTTTGGAGTGGATCCGCCGCTCTCCCGGATGGTCCATCAATCCGAGCATTGGCGCGATTTTTAACATCAAGCGATTCAACGCCAACGACAGCAGAAATGCGATGATGACTGCGATAGTGGATTCAACCGACATCAGAGGGGGAGTAAAATCATTGTGAATGAATTCAAGGAAACGCTATGCAACAACACCTGTGAGCGCGTGAACAGAAGCATTTCATTGGTTGGGCTTTGAAGCACGTTTTCGTCACCGCCGGAAAAATTCTGTGCCAATCATGGTGAATCACATGCTCATGCCGAGTGTATTTTTCTACGGGGGTTGGCGACTCGGCGATTTTCAAGCGATCTGGGCGTAGGACAAGCTCTGAGCTGTGTGCTCCATTATATAAAACTTGGAGCACGACAGTTCACCCCCCTGATTATGGTTCTTCAGCCTCATTCTCGATGATCTCGTCATCGGCGATCGGAAGAGCACGCAAAGTCCTAGGTGCGTTCTGATTTTCTAGGTCACGAAAGTCGCCGTCTCGGTCTGCGTTCTCGTCGATTCCAAGGTCAAGCGCATCGACCGGTAAGGCCTTGAGGGGCATGTCGTTGCTGGGCGGCCGACTGTAGCCTTCTACTTCCGTCTCGATGGGTTCAGGCGTTGTTTCTTCCGTTGGAGAAGCCACTTTCCCTTCAGATTCGTCCACCACGACCAGTGCGCGTTGCGGCGGGGCGATGATCTCTTTGATGTCGTCTTTGATGCCTTCAAAAAACTTCTTCACCATCGGCGCGGCCATCCTTCCGCCAGATACCTTTTCGTTGGGGCGGCCCTCGTAAAGAACGGCGAATGAATAACGCGGATTATCTTCTGGCAGAAATCCGGCAAACCATGCGAGCCGCTGGTTTTTCGATTGCGGCCCCCATTGTGCGGTGCCGGTTTTCCCACACAACGTGGTGTAACTGAGAGCCGCAGAGCGCCCCGTTCCGCCACCGCTATTCACTGTATCGGCCATTCCCTCACGCACCACTTTTACCGCGTGTTCCTCGACACCTAGCCAGTAGCGACGTTCCGGCAAAGGCGCCTTGGTCACGCGTCCTCTGGTGTCTTGCACTTGGCGGATCAAATGCAATTTCGGCAACGCACCGCCATTTGCGATTCCGGCCATCGCTTGTGCCACTTGCAATGGAGACGCAAGCAAGCTGCCTTGGCCGATGGACAGGTTGGCGGTATCACCATCCAGAATCCGGCGTTTTTCATGTTTGAGCATCCATTCGTCGCTTGGAACCAGTCCCGGAGTTTCACCAATCAAGGGCAGCCCCGTGCGCTCACCAAAGCCAAGTTGCTTGGACAAACCGAGGAAAACCGAGGGACGCGTCTTGATGCCGACTTGATAGAACCAAGTGTTGCATGAGCGGGCGATGGCGCGTTTCACATCGATGGAGCCTTCGGGAATCTTGCTCCAGTTGTTGAACGTGTGATTGCCGATGGTGATGGCAGCCGGGCAGTTGATCGTCGAGGTCTCGGTGACCACTCCATTGTTGAGAGCGGCGAGTGCCACGACTGGCTTGTAGGAGGATGCTGGCGGATAGGCGGATTGAAATGCACGACCATACAACGGCGTGGACGGATCCTCATTGAGCATTTTGTAGTGCTGATCGCTCACTCCGGGAATGAACATATTGAGATCAAAAGACGGACGGGAAGCCATCACGAGCACCTCGCCAGTGATGGCGTCGATCACGACGAAAGCCCCGCGGCGGCAACCATCGCGCAATGTTTTTTCTGCGAGCAACTGCCACTTGAGATCCAGCGTGGTGACCAGTGTGCCACCTGGGCGCGGGCGTTTCACTTGCTCTTCGAGCAGTTTGTTACCGTTTTCATCGAACAGTAATTTTTTCATGCCCGGCTCGCCTGTGAGTTCGTCGTTGAAAATTTTCTCAAGACCGGCACGGCCCTCTGACTCCTCCCACAGTGGTTCATTGAAATTGATCGGACCGGTGGGCAATTTGCCGACGCTGCCTGTGTATCCAAGGATGTGCGCTGCGACCTCGCCATGAGGAAAATAGCGCCGATACACCGGATGCAGAATCATCCCAGAAGTGAGTCTCGTTTCCAAAACGCGAGCTTCTTGATCCGCCAAGTGACCTGAAACCAGCAAGGGTAGCCAGCGGCGGTGGCGATAATGATCGAACAACTCGTCGTCAGTGAAAGACGTTGGATTTTTCACCAGCGTGGCGAGGCTGCCGAGCCGATTCCGAGCCCAGTTGATCACAAACTCACGGTCGGCATTTTCAAACTGGGGAAATTGCAGCGCCACTTGGTAGGCGACTTTGTTTTGCGCAAGTGGTTCACCCACGCGGTCCACGATCATTCCACGCGGGGCCGGAATTCGTAGTGTGATCGTGCGCGCATCGCGCCGGGTGTTGATGGCTCCATCCGATGGTCCGCGAGCAGTTTGTGCAGCAGCCGGCTCATTGCTCACCAGACTCGGACGAGCTGCGTCTTGAGCATATATAATTCCACAGCCGAAGATGGCGGACAGCGAAAAACAGCGGAGAAGCAGGTGCGTTGCCATCAGGGTGCGTGGAAGCTATCCACGAAATTCGACACGCGCAACGATCAATCCGGTGTTCAAAGTTGCGCGATAAATCGGCAAAACAATTGTCGGTATGGGTCCCCTACCCGTCCGCCAATTACTCTGCAGGAGGAACGGAAATCGGTGGCGTGACGGCCTGGATAGGAGGCGAGGTGGCGACTCGTGGCGTAGGAGCGGCAGGTTCTGCAGTTGCTGGAGCGGCTGCTGCTGGCGGCTGGACCTTGGTGATGATTTGCGAACGCTCGCGCAGCAGGGCGTCCACGGTGCTCTTGCTCACCAGAAATGTGCGGCCTTCCAGCGCTTTATCTTTCGCGAGTTTTTCGGTCAGTGATTGCAGGCGTTTGGCGAATGCCTCGTCCTTGGTTTTGGCATCTGCTTCACTTTCGCCATCCACTTTTTTGCGCTCTTTGGGAAGCTCCGCAGTCAGATTGACGGTCATGAAGTAATCGTCGCTAGCCGGTGCTTCACTACCTTCGGCAGCCTTGGGCTTGGCCGGAGTGATGGTGAGTTCATACTTGAAGCCCTCAAACGTTTCGATTTTAGCCACACGCTTTTGATCGGCATTTGCACGCCCAGCGACATCCGCGGCTGGAACCACATCATTAAAACTGGCGTAGGAAAACAACTGAGCGAGCGCGGAGTTGGTATTGTTATCGAAGACCTCATCAGGAGCAGCATCGACGGCTTTGAACTGCGCTTCTTCTGTGTCGCGGATGATTTTCCAATCCACTTGGTCGCTATTGACTGCGGACATTGAGATCGACTGAATTTTCTCCAGATTCAGGAAACCTTCCGCAAGCCAACGGCTAGGCTCATCCGCCACGGAGGGAAACATCTCGCTCACCGCGTAAAAACCGGAGTCGTCCGCGTGGTTGCGGATGTAACGCCCGACTGCACCTCCGCCGCCAAGCGGACTCGCATCGGCATTGCTTTCGATGCTTTTTCCGAGCGAAACCTTTGCCAGTTCTTTCCCAGCAGCATCTTTAAAGACTGCCGAAAGTCCGCGATCTTCTGCCTTGGTGGCATTTTCATCCATGCCAAAACGCGGGGCAAAAGATGGGCCAGCTTCCATTCCACGGGTGACTTTCAACTCGCTGAGCGTGCGGATCAATTCATTCACGTATCCTGCGTTGGCAGGGTAGTCGTCGCGTTCGGTGACCACCCATTTGCCTTCCTTGAGACTGAGCGTGACGCTGCCCGCAGCGCCTTCAATCGTGACAATGACCACCTCTGAGGCTGGAAATTTCTCAAACAAGGTTTGTCCAGATGCGCGTTGGGTGGCGCTCTGAGTGGCGTCTTTTTGAGTGAGCTTTACGGCAGCGACGGAGCAACCGAGGAGGATTGCGATGATCCAGAGAATAATAACCTGACGTTTGTTCATGGGTGTAAGATTTTGGAATTAGAAATTTCTGATGGTTGATCAACGAGCGCGTGTCATGCGGCGGCGTTGGATGAAAAGACCGACCCCTAGCAGTATCACAACGGCGGGCATCACAGCGGTGTTCAGAAGCGTGATTTTGCCTGCTAATTGGTCTTTCTGGCGGCGCAGTTCCTTCTCCTGCTCGCGAATGAGCTTGGAGTAATCGACTTGTTCTTTGCGCAGTTTGCGGATTTCCGCCTCTTGCTCTGGCGAGAGGAATAGTTCGTTGCCAGCGGATTTCTTCGCTTGCAGCTCGCTGAGTTTCTCTTGAGCGGCGCGTTGCTTTTCCTCGAACTCCTCAATTTTGCTGCCGACTTGTTTGTTAAACTCGGCCTCCATTTTTTGAACCACAGTGAATGGGCGACGGATCGCGGATCGCGAGCGCGAGCCGATCAAGTGCTTCGAACCCACCGCTTGATCAAGTAGGTTGAAGAGTAAGGAAGCGTTGCCATTGACTGGCGAGGCCATTTGCATGCCACCGAATTGCTGCACGTTGTAAGCAAAGCGGTCGTAAAAAGCATCCACGTCCGCGATTAAAAAGACATTGCCCTGAGAGGAGCCTTCTTTCAGCCATGTGGGCGTATCCTTTTCATCTTTTTTCTCGCCTTCAGCAGGTGCGGGCTCACCCGGCTTGCCTTCTGGGAAAGCGGTTTTGAATGTGCCTTGGAGGTGAGTCACCAAATCATAAGCCGTTCCCGATGAGCGGAATGTGGTCATCAAAGAAGGATCGAGTTGCGATGCTTTCATGGCTTCCACGAAGCCCGCGCCAGTGGTGGATTTGATGATGCTTTTCGAGGAAACCCCTGCTCCGCCTGTATTGGTGAACGCTCCGGGGAGGAGAAATGTCACACTTTCCAAATCCTTGGTGATCACGTTGTCGCTATGTGGCATGGCTTCGCGGTTGAGTGTGAGAACTGCCAGCGCGGTGCGGTCGCCGCCCATGCGCGTGGCGAAAGCAGGGTCAGCGAGAACTTTTCCAGATTCGAAGGAAACGCCCCATGCGGTGAGCAGCGTGGGCAACGTGGAAGTCGTCGGCGTGCCGGCCATTCCCATCATCGGATTGCCACCACCCGTCATCTGCGCAGCTACTGAGAACGCATCAAGACAGGCAACCACCGTCCCGCCATTGAGAAGGTATTGATCGATGGCAAACTCGGTTTCCGGAGTGATGCCAGCAGGGTGGAAGAGGAGTAAAACTTTGATCGAGTTCGCATCGATCTCTTTGGTTTCTAGCGGGATGCTCTCGATGTCAAAAGACTGACCTAGCTGCTGATAGATCACCCACGGTGTGCTCGGACGTTGACCGGGCATCTGCGCGGGTGCGCCTTTCAAATCGAGTGCAGACATAATGCCAATTTTCGGCTTCACGGGTGTGCTGACCTCTGCAATCGCCTTCGAAAGATGATATTCCAACATCGTCTCATCTCTTGGATCGATGAATGGAATGACGCTGGTTTTATCCAAACAGGAAACCGCGAGACCGAAGTATAGATTCTGGTCGTTCATGCGCTGGCCGCTGATGCCATCGAGATTTGCAGAGTCTTCGGCATCGGTATCAGGCTCGGGATCGAAGTTTTCGATGCGCAGTTTGCCTTTGGAAATGGACGAGTATTCTTTGAGCAAGTCATCGACTCGGCGCATGTGGAGCTTCATTTCCTCCGGCATGTAATCGCTGCCACGAGATGCGTAGTAGCGGATGACCACGGGGGTATCGAGTTCACCGAGAATGGCGCGCGTGCCGTCGGATAGAGTGTGAATTTGTTTCTCGGTGAAGTCGGCTCCTCGGTTACCGAGTGGAGTGAGGGAAACGAGCCAGTTGGCAAGCACTGCGATGGCGACGAGCGCGGCAACTCCGAATGCTGAACGGGTGACTGGATGGGTGATTTTCATAGCGTAAAGCGGGATGAATATTCAGAGATTATGAAGATGTGTTAGGCGCGTTTGGCCGAAAGGATGGCGCTTGTGCCAAGCAGGCAGACTGCGATGAATGAGCCGAACCAGACGAAGTCTTGCAGACGGAACAGACCACGGTTGAGCGAGCGGAAATGCTCCCATACTCCGATGGATGTGACCGCTTCCACCACCGCAGGCGAGGCGGCTTTTCCAAGTTCGCGGGTGAAGTCGTCATATCCACAAAGCACCATCGTCACGCAGATGGCCACGGAAACAATGAGACAAACCACTTGGTCGCGAGTGCACGCAGAGACCAGCATGGTGATTGCAAGGAAAGTGCAGCACACAAGGAAACTGCCGAGATAGCCCGAAATGATCGCTCCGTTGTCCGGGCTGCCGAGATAGTTCACGGTGAGCACTATCGGGAAGGTGAGTAGCAGCGCGACGAGCCAGACGGTGGCAGCGGCAAAATACTTACCGACGATGGCACTCCAAATGGATAGAGGAAATGTTCCTAGCAGTTCAATCGTGCCGGTGCGTTGTTCATCCGCCCAGAGTTTCATCCCTACAGCGGGTGCAAGTAGCATATAAATCCATGGATGCCAGAAGAAGAATGTCCATTCCAGTGAGGCATCACCGACACGCATGAAGTTTCCAAAGCTGAATGTCAGCGCCATCGAGAGACTCAGGAAAATCACGATAATGGCGTAGGCTGTGGGCTGCGAAAAATAGCTACTGAGCTCGCGTTTGTAGATCGTTAGAGAGGTCATATGGGATTTGAGATGTGATATTTCAAATGTGAAAACAATTTACGCGGCAACACCAGTGTCGCGAGTGGTCAGGCGGCGGAACAAGTCGGTGAGTGAGCCAGTGCCGGATTGCTCGATCAGTTCTGCTGGTGTGCCGTCGGCGACGATTTTGCCGCAATCCACGATCACCGCGCGGGTACAGGCGGCTTCCACTTCCTCAAGGATGTGGGTTGAAAAGAGGATCGCCTTTTCCCGGCCGAGTCGCTTGATGAGCTGGCGCACCTCGTGTTTTTGATTGGGATCCAAGCCATCGGTGGGTTCGTCGAGAATCAGCACTTCGGGGTCGTGCAACAGCGCTTGAGCAAGACAGGTCCGGTGGCGATAGCCTTTCGAGAGGGTGTCGATGGACTGGCTGGCGACGCTCGTTAGGAAACAAGTTTCTATCGCCCGCTCGACGGCTTCTGATTTGGCGGAGCCGGATAGGCCGCGCACGCTGGCGCAAAACTTCAGGAAGCCGATTACGGTCATATCCAGATACAGCGGCGCAGATTCTGGTAGATAACCGATTTTGTTTTTGGCGCTTTTCGGGTCGTCGATCACTGAGATGCCGCAGACTTTTGCATCGCCAGAAGTGGGCGGGAAAAACCCGGTGATCATGCGCATGGTGGTGGATTTTCCTGCGCCGTTGGGGCCGAGAAATCCGAGCACTTCGCCCTTTTTGACAGTGAATGTGAGGTCGTCAACGGCTCGCTTGGAACCGAACTGTTTGGTGAGATTTTCGACTTCGATCATTGGATGGGATTTGGAGTTCTTGTTGGAAAAGCTGAACGCCGTGAAAGCGGAGTGGCAGAAGTTTCTTGTTTCAAAAAATGTGACAAGGCCAAATCACCAAGAATTTTCCC
>JBGSLX010000034.1:0-3769 GCA_041740475.1 Akkermansiaceae bacterium
GCGATGCTGCTCGCCGACCACCACCGGCGGCCCGCGCTGGTGTGGTTGTTCCTAGGACTGGCGATCCAGATCAAACTCGTCGCCATCGTGTGCGCACCGCTGCTGGTCACCCGCCGCAACCTGCGTGGTGTGTGGATTCTCGCACCAGTGCTGATTTTGCCGACGCTGCCATTTCTCGCAGACATCGACCAATGGTGGAAAGGCGTCACCGGATTCGCAGGCGGCGGTGCGTTCAACGGCCCGCTTTTCACTGCGCTGAGTTTGATGGGTGTGTCGCCGGATTCCGCGCGGTGGATCGGGATCGCGTGCTTCGGGCTCATCGGACTGGCCGCCTTTGTCGCCAGTCTGCGGGGGCTTTCTCTCACCCGTTCGGCGGCGATCGTTCTCGGGGGCTTGATCGTCTGTTCGCCCGTGGTGCATTTCTGGTATCTTACATGGTTGCTGCCGTTCGCGGTCATTCGACCATCCTTTGCGCTCACCACCGCCTCCATCACCATGGCGGGTTATTTCCTCGCGTGGCAAACTCAAGACCTGCACGGCTGGTGGGGCTTCGGTCATGGCACCGCGGCTTTGATTTGGCTGCTGCCGCTGTTCGCTTTGCTTGCCCAGCACCGCTCGTCCATTCCGCGGATTTTCCGCAGGATGAAAGCAGAAACCACCGCACGCATCTCCATCGTCGTGCCCACCCTCAACGTCGGCCCGGACCTCCCGCGTTTCATTTCCAATCTCCGCGACGCCGTCCCATCTGACACCGAAATCATCCTCGCCGATGGTGGCTCGACTGACGGCTCACTCGCTTTCATTCGGGAAACTCTCGTTCGTTCCGCACCCGGGCGCGGCCAGCAAATCGCCGCTGGCATTGCCGCTTCATCCGGCGATTGGATCCTCATCGCCCACGCCGATACTCACCCCGCCGACGGCTGGCACCAGCGCCTGCAACAAGCGATCCACCACCATCCTCAGGCTGCGATGCTGGTTCTCGGTCAACGTTTTCTCCCACCATCCATCCCCACACTTTTCGTCGAAGCGCTCAACGAACTCCGCGTCGTCTTCGGCGGAGTCGCTTTTGGCGATCAAACCATGGTCATCCGTCGCCGCGCGCTCGACGACTGCTGCGGCTTTCCTGCGCAACCACTGATGGAAGACGTCGAGGTCAGCATGAGGCTCCAGTCCTGCGGCGAAATCATCTACCTCGGCCAAGAATGGCAAGTCTCCGCTCAGAAATGGCATGGCCGATTCGCCCGCAGATTTTCGCTGATCGTGCGCATCATGTTCACCTACCAGCTAGCCCGCCTCCGTAGCCGTGAGCATGCCCGGCGCTTTTCGCAGCAGCTCTACGCCGAGTATTATGGGGGGCCAGTTTTTCCAACTCAGGAATCAGGTTGACCGTTATGCGTGCGTGACTGAACGGAAAATCCTGATACCCATCAGCGAATATGAATGAAAAAATCGATTGGAAATCTCTGCTCCAAGACATCCTCGGCGAACACGATTGCCAAACTGGGACCATCCATCAAATCGATGACTCTGAGACGATCTTGCGTCTCGTTTTCCAAATCGGCGTGCCCGAAGTTCTGATCGAAAAAATCGCTCAAATCCCCATCGGCAAAGGCATCGCAGGAGCTGCGGCCGAGAGACGCGGGCCCGTCACGCTGTGCAATCTTCAACAAGACCTCGGCGGCGTGGCGAAACCCGATGCCCGACTCAGCGGAGTCTCCGGATCGTTGGCGGTCCCAATTTTCAATGCCAGCCGCACCCAAATTTTAGGCACGCTCGGGATCGGCAAATTCGTGCCGTATGATTTTCCAGAAGACCAAATTCACCAACTGGAAGCCCAAGCGGAAGTGATCCGTCAGATTTTTGAAAACTCTGAGAATCGTGGAACTCATTAACTCGTGTGAGCCAGATTATGCCTTCGCCGAGGACAAATAGCGGCGCTGAGCTTCGGCCTCAGGATTGTGAGCTTTGGTGGCGTTGTTTGCGGAAGTGTCCGCCAGAAGTTCATCGCGAAACTTTGAAATAATCGCCTCCACTGGCCACGAAGAAGCCTCACCAAACGCACAAATCGTGCGGCCGTCGATTTGGTAGGCCACGCTTTCCAGAGTGGCGACGTCCTCCGGGCTGGCGTTTCCCGAAACGATGCGGTCGGAGATTTTTTTCATCCAAGTGGAACCCTCGCGACAAGGCGTGCACTGGCCACAGGATTCGTGAGCGTAGAAGGCATTCAGATTGTTAAGCACCCAGGACATTTTGCGCGAATCATCAATCACGATGACCCCGCCAGAGCCTGCCATCGAACCGCAAGCAGCAAGCGTGTCGAAATCCAATGGGATATCCCAAAACGCCAGTTCGCGTTCGCTGCCATCCGGGTTCTTCAGTTTGAAAATTTCATCGGCACGAAGGATTTTTGAAGAGGATCCGCCGGGAATCACGGCCTTGATTTCGCGTCCGTCCTTGGGCCCGCCACAGAGATCGTAAATCAGTTCCCGCATGGTGAGCTTGCCCACTTCGATCTCGAAATAACCGGGTTTTTTGACATCGCCAGAGACTCCGACGATGCGAGTGCCGGTGTTGCGTGGCACGCCCAGTTTCGAGTACTCGTCGCCGCCCATGCGAACGATGTGTTTCACGAGGCAGAGAGACTCCACGTTATTGACGATGGTCGGGCACATGTAGAGGCCGAGCGCGGCGGGAAAGTAGGGTGGCTTGATGCGTGGGTAGGGGCGCTTGCCTTCGAGCGACTCAATCAGCCCAGTTTCCTCGCCGCAGATGTAGGCACCGGCACCGCGATGCACGTAAATTTCCACGTCGAATCCAGAGCCGAGAACATTTTTCCCGACCAAATTCCGTGCGCGGGCTTCCTCGATAGCATTCTCGACAATCAAGGCAGCCTGAGGAAATTCCTCCCGCAGATAAATGTACGCGGTGTGCGCTCCGACGGCGTAGGCAGAAATGACCATGCCCTCGATCAGTTGATGCGGATCTTGATGCACGATGTAACGATCCTTGAACGTGCCGGGTTCAGATTCATCACCGTTGCAGATCAAATAAACGGGCTTGGTGTTGTTCGGTGGGATGAACGTCCACTTCATGCCAGTGGGGAATCCAGCGCCACCGCGACCGCGAAGGCCGGATTTCTTGACCTCCTCAGTGACGTCTTTGGGTTGCATGGTGAGTGCTTTTCTCAAGTCCTCGTAACCGCCGTCGTTGAGGTAGCACTCGATGGATGGATCCCAGCCGACCCGGTCGATGTTTTTGAAAATGAGTCGATACTCGCGAGGATGAGGCAGTTTGGAGTAGGTGATCATGAGAAGTTTTCGAGGGTTGGAATCGGCTCAAGCATTTTTTCTAAATCTTCTGATATTTCTCCAGCAATTCTCCAGCACGCTCCACGCCGATTCCTTCGTGAAAATCATCATTCACCATGCACACCGGAGCCGTTCCGCAAGAGGCAAGGCACTCGGCAAACTCGACCGAAAAATTTCCGCAGGGTGAGACCGAAATCGGATGATGGTGCGAATCCGATTCTGAGCGATCAATGCCGGTGAGGTCACATAACCGTTCCATCAACTCATACGAGCCACCCATCGCGCAGGATAAAGTGCGGCAGACCCGGATGTGAAATTTGCCCGGAGCCGATTGGCGAAAACCCGGATAAAACGTCACCACTTCCAGAACTTTGATCGGCTCGATATCGAGTTTCGCCGCTACCCAGTCGATCGCTGGCGCGGAAATGTAGCCGAAGCGGTGCTGCACGATGTGAAGCAGG
>JBGSLX010000035.1:0-10299 GCA_041740475.1 Akkermansiaceae bacterium
GCGTCCATGACTCTGCTCGGATTCGGCGCGCTTCTCTTTGCGGGACGCCGTCGCCGGAACGGTTGATTTGCTCCGACCCACATCTCAATCAGAGCGCCTGATAAACATCGGGCCTCTGATTTTTTATGCCGCTTAAGCACGGAAATGGAAGCTGCCGTCATTTCACTGCGCCTTGTTTCGGGGTTGAATCTGCGTCTCTCCGCTGCCAGCGTTCGTGGCGTGCGAGTTGTTGGACAAATTTTTGGGCACGTCACCGTGATGGCACTTTTGCTGTTGCCGATGACGTCCTGCCGCAAACCTGCGGATGCAGAGAAGTCGGACCTCAGTGAAGCTGGCTATCAACTCACCACCGAGGATTGGCTGCTGGCGAGTTCGCGCGATGACGTTTCCGCTTTGAAAAAATTGATTGCCGCAGGGTTCTCTATCAACTCGGTTGACGATTTTGGAGTCTCCGCGCTCCATGCCTCAGCCAGCGCCGGAGCACGCAATTCCGCCGATTTTCTGCTGAAAAACGGCCTCAACATCGATCTCACCAGCGCCAATGGCCGCACTCCTCTGATGGCGGCGGTGCTCGCAAAACAAAGTGCCATGGTGCAATGGCTGCTGCGTCAAGGTGCGGACCCACGCCTCAAGGACAAGGACGGCTACGCGCCATTGATGCTCGCCGTGCGCGAGGGAGCCGCCGGGGCCGTCGAGGAGCTTGCTCCCTATCACCGAGAGAGCATGGACTCGGCGATTTTACTCGCCGCATTGGTCGGCCAAGCGGAGGTCATCGACACGCTAACGAACTACGGAGCCTCCGTTTATGCACGCATGGAAGATGGTCGCACGCCACTGATGATCGCCGCAGAAAACGGTCATGCGGCTACAGTCGAACTTCTGCTCGATCTCGGTTCCAGCCGCTTCTCCACCGACGCCCAAGGCCGCACCGCTTCCGATCTAGCAGACTCCGCCGGGCATCAGGAAATCGTGGCACTCATTTCACGCGAGCCTTTGCCCGAGGAGTTCACCTTAGAATCCCCCGCAGTGGCGGCTCAGGCGATGGATCAACGGGTCGATTCCGCTGTTTCCTCTGAACCTGAACCCAATGCCCCACAGGCTACCCGCAAATCATCACAAACCATCGAAGGGGCAGTTCTTAGCAGCTCGGTAAAATCCGCAGATAACCCACCAAGCCAGCCCGCCGCCAACGGAGCCACAAGTTCAGTCCAAGCAGCGTCTCCATTTCCGATGCCGCCGTTGGTCATGCGCCATTATCAGGAACGCGAGTTCCCTCTAAAACTGAGAACTGTCGAAGGAGAAACCGCCATTTTCACCCTGCAAGGCAAACGTTCCAAAGAACTGAAAGTCCGAAAAGGCGATACAATTCCAGGTTCTCAGCTCAGCGTGATACGCGTTCAACGCCGCATGCAAGATAGCAAACTCAACCTCGGTCAACCGATGGAAGTTTCAGTCGTGGAAGTGCGCGATGTCTCAACAGGTGCCAGCCGCGAGTGGATCTCTGGCATGTCCGCAAGCGCGCACGACCCGCTAGCCTTGGTCGAGGACGCCACCACTGGCCAACGCTACAGCGCCAGCCCCGGCCAACGTTTCAAAAGCTCGGACGGTGCGGAGTTTGTCGTTTCAGACGTTCGCCCCAATCAAATCATCATTGAGGACGTCGCCACGGGTGCCGTTCAAACCATTCCTCTGCGCGGCCCACGCGGCTAAACCCCAAACCCTAACTCCCAATACCTCATGGAATCCGAAACCATCATCGATCACGGCGAACCCGTCAGACAGTTCTCCGTTATGTTACCCAACCGAGCCGGCGCTCTCGCCGCCATGGTCAAGCTGTTGCGCGCCTCCGGCATCGAAGTCATCGGCCTCAGCGTGCAAGACTCGCGCGATGCCACAGTCGCCCGAATCGTCGTGTCCGACCCCTCCTCTCCTGAGCAATTGTTCATGGAAAAAGGCATCCCACACACCGATTGCGAGTTGGTGGTGATCGCACTCCGCGAGTCTGGGCCGGGCTTACTCCAGTGCCTTGACACGCTCATGATCGCCGAAACGAACATCGATTTTGCCTACGCCTTGATGCCCTGCATCGAAGGAAACTCGCTGCTCGCGATGCATGTGGAAGACTACGAGTTCGCAGTCGCCATCCTCCATCAAAGCGGTTTCAAACTGATGTATCAGGACGATCTCAGTCGCTAAACCGAGATGGGAAAATAGTTCGAAAGGCCTCGAAAGAAGAATCACCGATGGGGAATTCACCCACGGAATGTCGCGCCATTCGGGTGCAACTCATTCGTCAATTTTGTCACTTTCGTTGTCTCTATTTCTTCTTAGAAACTCGACGAGGCGCGTGGGAATTTCGCGTAAGGGAGGCGGGCGTTTTCGTAAACGAAGTTATCGGCACGGCTTTCCTGCGGAGCGAGGAAGTCCCTAGCCCCGCTCGCGGCGACGATGTCGTCTTGTTCGATGCCGTCGCCAGAAACGCCAATCGCACCGACGAGCACGCCATTGCGGTAAAGTGGAAAACCACCGGGAAAAATCGTGATGCCGTTGGGCACATTCAAGTTGATCGGAGCGGCGGGAACCGTCCCTCCAATCAGCGACAAGGCAGCCTGAAATCCGAAAAGTGGGCCGGCTGGGTTCGCGCCGATTCCGGGCGGATAGATGTCTTGCGAGAGGAATCCCACTGCGCGAGAGGACAATGCTCGCGGCACACCGCGCTCCAATCCGCGCGAGTAAAAGAGTGCGGTGCGTGCTTTTTGCACAGCGACGTCCCAACTGAAAAGCGTCGCATCCGGAGTGCGATAGGTCCCTAGCACGACCGGCTCCACACCCGGCGTAGCGGGATTGTTGATCACGGAAATCCAGACCTGAGTGATTTGTCCGCGTGGAAGTCGGATGCCAGCGCGAGTGATCTGCGAGCGCTCGGCCGCCAGTTTAAGGATGTTTTCCACTTCGGCTTTGGTCAGACGAGCCACACCGGCGAGCGGCACGAGCATCGGATCGTCCCGGATCGCTGAGAGGAGTTGACCCGGCACGCCGCTGGGACCGATCAGACCGAATGGGTTCGGATACACCACGGCGGGCGGCGAGGCTTTTGGCGAGTAATCCACTGCACCATCATCTGCCGAGGCGGCGATGCCATCAATGTCTGGAAAGCTCACCGCTTGGCCGTTGGCAGCGAGAAAGGTCGCTGAATCCGCGACGGTGACATTGGAAGCCGTGCCGACCACATAAGCCAGCCGCACGCCATCGATGGCGACGTTGTTTCCGCCGAAAACCGGAGCTGGCCGGTAGCCTGTTTGTCCACCAAGCGCGATGCGTTCGTTCAGGTTCGCTTGGAAAAAAATATCGGAATCGGCAACAGGCGCGTCTGCAAAACCCACCACGCCGACGCCGCCGA
The DNA here is from genome assembly GCA_041740475.1 of Akkermansiaceae bacterium. Taxonomy (GTDB): domain Bacteria; phylum Verrucomicrobiota; class Verrucomicrobiia; order Verrucomicrobiales; family Akkermansiaceae; genus Luteolibacter. Next base: position 3,401 of record JBGSLX010000035.1, read on the forward strand.
TGAGCATGCCATTTTTGAAAAGAGGCACTCCGCCGGGACTGGAAACGGCGGCGGGAAGTGTTAGGAGAGAGGTGAACGGAACGCTGCGAAACACATCGGCAGGTGTCGCGCTGCTGGCGTCGTTGATGCCCGGGACTGGTGGCAAAGGAAAGGTTCCAGCGGCGGAAGGCGCTTTGAATTTGTTGGTGTCCGAAAACGCCATGTTCGAGAAATTTACGCCGACGAGCGGACCATTCGGGCGATTTGCCACGGCTGGCGGAAAATGATTCTGCACGATGAACGCCGCAGTGCGCGAGGTGAAGGCATGTTGATTGCTACTCAGAAAAGCCGCCGCGCCCGCCTTGGAAACCGCATCGGCGACGATCGCTGGCGTCGGATTGGGTAGTGCTGCACCGTTCACATCCCACACTGCAAGCACATGTCCCTCGCGGTCGGTGATGGCGATCACGCGATTTTCCATCGGCGAAATCTCCTGCGCGTGCTTCACCGACTGCGCCAAAACCTGACGCACATCCGCGAGTTCCATCCGCTGTGCCAACAACGGCGAAACACATAAAAACGAGATAAGTAAATGGATCCAATTCACTGACGGTGAAGTTATTCCCAAGTCAGCAAGGCATGACAAGGGAATTGGCGGCTCGTGAGCGCGCGGCAAGTGGTGTCGGGGCGATTACAGGCTTGCCAATCGAGTCGTTAGCACGCCAAAAGATGCATCTAACTTCACCCAAAAATCATGTCGCTCAATTTCCGTAAACTGCTCTGTGGCGTCTCGTTGTTCATGGCACTCATTGTTCCTACTACGGCACAGTCAGTAGAACCCACTGCGGAACAGCAGGCACAAGAGGCGGAGTACCAGAAATTTTTGGAGAGCCTCGACTGGAAAACGGAAGGCGCGGGCAAACTGGGCAGCCTAGCAGAAATACAGGTACCAACTGGATACAGATTCACCGGATCCTCAGGCACCATCAAACTGATGGAAATGTATGGCAACCTGACGAATGGCACAGAACTCGGCTACCTCTCACCGCTCGACATGAATTGGTTCGCGGTCTTCGAGTTTGATGACTGCGGTTATGTGAAAGACGACGAGAAGGACAAGCTGGATGCGGACGCGATTCTCAAGCAGATGAAAGAAGGCCAGATTCAGGCCAACGAGGAACTCAGCAAACGCGGCATGTCCACCCTCGAAGTGCTGGGGTGGCATACCCCACCATTTTACAATCCCAGCACCAACAATCTGGAGTGGGCCATCCGCCTGCGCGGCAGCGACGGCAGCGAGATTCTCAATTACAAAACCAAGCTTCTCGGACGGCGCGGTGTGATGGATGTGGTGCTCGTTTGCGACGAGGCCAAGATGTCCACGGTGCTTCCCGAGTACCAAAATTTGCTGAAAGGCTACTCTTACCTCAAGGAAGAGTCCTACGCCGCTTTCAAGCAGGGCGACAAGATCGCCGAATACGGACTGACCGGTCTGATCCTTGGTGGCGGCCTGCTGATGGCGGCAAAATCCGGTTTGCTCACCAAGCTGTGGAAGCCAATCTTGTTCGGCCTGATCGGGATCGGCGCGGTGCTGAAACGAATTTTCGTCGGCAAGACCAAGGAGTCGATCTAAGGAAATGACCGATGCCGGTCTTTGTTGAATTCCTGCTGGTCGCGGTCGCCATTTTTCTCTGGGAATCCACGTTGTGGCTGCCTTTGCGCAGTGTGGCGCTTAGAAAACGTTGGTTTTCAACGAAGTGGCGTGTTCTCGACCCAAAATCGATTTTCACCACTCGCGAGCTTGGCTTGGTTCCGTCATTGCCGCTGCCACCGGATGCCGGGCTTGCGCCCTGCCAATCGCCGCCACTGATGTCAGTCGGCGAGCACGAGTGGCTGATTGAACGAGCCGATGGTCCGCACGCATTTCAGAAGCATCTGGAATGGAGTGACTTGCAGCAAGACACTCATCATTTGCAGATTTCCGAAGTGAAGGTGCGGGTCACCTCGCATCGATGCATGGGTGTGCTCCGCCGTGGGAAAAAACGGGGATTGAGCCTGGAAGAGGCCGTGCGGAATTCATGGCGACTCGCCCTTTCTCCGACACGGGCTGGACAAGAATGGAAACGCTGGAAACGCGCCGCCGGTCCTCTGCGTTGGTATGGTTTGGTGCTGACTCTAGGATTTTTCGTCGGGCTTCCGGCCGTCTATGCGCTCAGAGGTGGCTTTTCCGCGCTGCTTTTCGGGCTTTGGCTGTGGTGTTTGATGATCGGAACGGCGGCTCATCTTTGGTGGCTGGGAAAACGGGTCTATCCCGATGCGAGGTCGGCTTTGCGGATGGATGCGATGCTTTCTCTGCTGGTCCCCTTCCATGCGATGCGAGCTTACGAAATCGCTGCAATTCACGCGATGAGCACGACACACCCGGTGGCGTTGCTACTCTGGGCGAAGGATTTTGAGAATCCATGGCTGGCCGGTTTTTTCCGCCGGATTCTTCACCCCACGCCTGATTCTCAAGGGGATGCGAAGTTTTCCGAGACTCTGCGGCCCTTGCTGGAGCGAGTGCTTTTTGGTCGCGGGATGCGGCTTGAGGACTTTGATCGCGAACCGGACTGTTCTTCCGATGAGGAGGCGAAACGCTATTGCCCGCGCTGCCATGCGCTGTTTTTGGAGCAGATCACTTCCTGTCCTGATTGCCGGGGGATCGACTTGCGACCGCTGAGCGCCGAAGCGGAATGAATTCCGCGCTCCTTGGACGGTCGCTAGCCAGCACGCTTGACCGAACTAGGCCGCGACTTAGGGTTTGCGTCTTCTCATTATTTCCCATGCACCCTGCCTCGCTTCGCAAGTATAGCCCGTTTCCGCCTGTCCCACTGCCGGACCGCAAATGGCCGGATCGGGTTCTCGAACGTGCGCCGGAGTGGTGTTCGGTGGACTTGCGCGATGGCAACCAAGCACTGCCGCAGCCGATGTCCGTGGAGGAAAAACTGGAGTTTTTCGACCTGCTGTGTCGCGTCGGATTCAAGCAAATTGAAATCGGTTTCCCATCCGCAGCCGACACCGAATTCAACTTTTGCCGTCGGCTCATCGAGGAAAACCGCATTCCGCCAGACGTGACGATCCAGGTGCTGGTGCAAACGCGCGAGCATCTGATCCGCAAGACATTCGAGGCCATTTCCGGCGCGCGTCGTGCCATCGTGCACATCTACAACTCCACCTCACCGCTGCAGCGCCGCGTAACCTTCGGCGATGCCTCGCGCGAGTCGATCCGCGACATCGCCATCGAAGGCGCAAGGCTGGTGAAGGAGCTGGCACCCTCTGCACCGGAGACAGAAATCGTGCTCCAATATTCGCCGGAGTCCTTCTCAGATACCGAACTGGATTTTTCCCTCGAATGCTGCCACGCGGTAATGGACGTGTGGCAACCGACTCCTGAGAAAAAAATCATTCTCAACCTCCCGGCCACCGTCGAGTGGGCGACGCCGAACGTCCATGCCGACCAGATCGAGTGGATGTGCCGGAATTTGAGAAACCGTGAGTCGGCGATCATTTCGCTGCACACGCACAACGACCGCGGCACGGGAGTGGCCGCCACCGAGCTCGGCCTGCTCGCTGGCGCGGACCGTGTGGAGGGCACGCTTTTCGGCAACGGCGAACGCACCGGAAATCTCGACATCGTCACCGTCGCGCTCAATCTCAATAGCCACGGCATCGCGACAAATCTGGATTTCTCTGACCTGCAATCGATCCGCGCCGTTTACGAACGCGTCACGCGGCTCAATGTGCCCGAGCGTCATCCCTACGCCGGAGAACTGGTGTTCACCGCTTTTTCCGGTTCGCACCAAGACGCGATCAAAAAAGGCCTCGATCGCCGCTTGTCAGAACTCAACGAGAAGCCCGATTGTGCATGGGGTGTGCCTTATCTGACCATCGATCCACAAGATATTGGCCGGAGCTACGAGGCCATCATCCGCATCAACTCGCAGTCCGGAAAAGGCGGAGTCGCCTACGTGCTGGACCGCGAACATGGATTCGACCTTCCAAAAACCATGCACCCACAGGTTGGCAAGCGAGTCTATGATTTGGCAGATCAGCACGGTCGTGAACTCAGCGCCGATGAAATCCGGGACGCTTTTTTCAGCGAGTTTGTCAACGTTTCCAGCCCGCTGGATGTCATGGATTACGAGCTGATTCACCAAGCGAGCGAGCGCGGTCGGGTGAAATGCGAGGCCGTGATTTTAAAAGATGACGAGCAACAGCGGATCGAGGGATTCGGAAATGGACCGATCAACGCCTTTGTTCACGCGCTGGAGGGCATCGGGCTCAAAGACTTCAAGGTGACAGACTACCGTTCTCACGCGGTGCGCGGCGGATCAGACGCCAGCGCAGCCGCTTATGTGCAGCTTCAGCACAACGATGGCAGATTGCTGTGGGGCGCTGGTGTCGATTCCTCGATTGAAATGGCCGGACTCAAGGCGCTTGTTAGCGCGTGGAATTTGCTCAGAGCGTGAACGCCGCTCACGAGTGCCGCTATTTCGGAGCAAAAGGAGGACTGCTCGGGTCAGCGGACGTCACCCACTGTTTTGCCTTTGGTCGCTGCTAGCAAATCGTCCTTGGTCGCCCAACTATGAACTTCTTTGCCGTTTTTGTCGAAAATGCGGATCGCGATACCGCCCATGCCATCCTCCTGCTTGTCCTTATTACCATTCAAATAGTAGAAGTTTCCCTGAAGTTGCGACTTTTCGAGAATGACTTCGCTGCTATCCACATTGACCGTGGCGAAGCCTTCGATGGATTCGATTTTGTTAGTTCCGCTTGAAACGATCTTTGCTGGAACTTTACCCTTACCTTCGTCATCCCGTCGGAAGCACCAGTGATCCACGCGAAGTTCTCCAACTGGCACAGCCAAACGATTTTTCACTCTCACCTCATAAACCCAAGTCTCCGTCTCCATTTTTACAACCCCCTTTTGCTTCTTCACATCACTGATCTTCTTTTTGACGTAAGATATGTCGAAACTGTAAGTCATGCTCGTGGCAGACCATTCTTCGATGAACTTCTGGTCGTCCTCCGAAAAGGTCGTGGAGGCCACCGTGAAAGTGCGCATGTCGGATTTGCGCTTCAGCGTGACCTGATCCCCTGCCACCGAGAGAATATCGGCATCGAGCTTGCGGCCTTGAGCGTCGGTGAATTCTCGGGCGTGGAGGACGCTGCTGATAGCGAGGAACACACATAGTGGAGTGAAGAAGCGCGTTTTCATGACTGATAATTTCTTTCTTACGCTCGCTAACGAAACCATCCACCATGCCAAGGTCAAGAACGTTTCAGGTGAGCGGATAGAGAAGAAATTCCCCTTTTTCGTAAAATTCTTCACCGCTCAATTTTCCGATTGCCAAGTTCCACCTGCACACTCTTACTTCCGCCCCGCTCGCAAGAGCGTCTGTGCTTAGGCTCGATAGCTCAGTTGGTAGAGCAGCGGATTGAAAATCCGCGTGTCGCTGGTTCGATCCCGGCTCGAGCCACCACTTCACTCTCCGTTAGCTCGCACGAGGACGAGGAAATTGCGGACCGGACGATTCCACGGAGTGCGCCGGGCGATTGGGCCACCCGAGATTTGTCCGGAGACCCACAGTTCTGAAGAACGCCCACCATCCAAATTCAGGGCGTGACGCACAGGCCAGCCGGGAACACCCGCCCCTGCGAGCGTCATCGCCGTCTGCGCCAGAGACGCGGGTGCGCTGCGCCCGATCCACCAACGGCTACCGCCGTCCCACAGAATCATCGTGCGGGCGCTGACTTTCACCGCATCCAGTCCAGTCACCACCCGACCGCCATCGACGAGCATTGGTCCTGCTTGCAACAGTTCACGCATCGACAAAGCACCTGTACGACCGAGTTTTTCGCGACGGCAAATCGCGCTCGTCCCAGAATCATACCAAACCCCGCTGCCCAGCGATGAAGCGCTATTCCAAGCTCCTGCGCGTTTTCCCGCAGCCATCACCAGCCCCAATGGCTCGCCCTCTGGCGTGAAAAATCCGCCGTTCACTGCCGCGAGACCCCGCACCGAGGTGGCAGCACCTGCGGCATCCAGAAACGTCGATCCCGGACCCGCCGCTTGATCCACCACGACGAGACGGTAGTCGCGCGCATCGAATGCGACGCCCTCGAAGACGATGCCGGAAAATTCACCTCGCGTTACCTTCGGTTGCGCCGTTGGCAAAGAAGCAACGGGTTCACTTACAGGTATCGTCGGCTCAATCTGCTGTGGAGTTGCGGCTGGCAGAGCGGGTGCCGGAGATTCCGCCACGGTCGCAGTCATCGGCTCGACCACCGGAGAGCAAGACACCGCGAGGAGAAAAACACCGCTCAAAATCAAGAATCGCATGCCCCCGCTTCGCATCGCGACAGAGCTTTGGCAAGCCGCCGGGGGACAATGCTTGCCATTCGCTGGCGAGGGGTTATGAAGCGCCGCGATGAAACTTTTTTCCCTGCTGTTGGCGGCTGTTGCGGTTTTGGGCGTGTCTTGCGAGCGGCACGAATTCGATGGGCCGGACGGCACGAGACAGCTCCACGATCATCACTCAGGCGCAGGACACGGTGATGATCATGACAAGGCACATGATTCACACGACGAGAAAAAGCCTGCTCACTGAGCGCGGCGGTAGCTCAGAAAGCATTCCCCGAGATCAGCACGCGGCTCGAAGTGCGTTAGGGTGAAAGCGAGCGAGTGTGGCAAAAATTCCGTTGGAACACCCGTGACGGTGGGTGATTTCTGCCCGCCAAATAGTGTGTGACCTGCCATGGTCAGGTGAAATTCGTCGATCGCATCCAGTTCACAAAATGAGCGGACGAGGCTTCCCCCGCCCTCGCAATGGAGGTGCTTCACTCCGAGTTCGTTGACGAGCGTTTCGAGAAAAACGGCT
>JBGSLX010000036.1:0-12116 GCA_041740475.1 Akkermansiaceae bacterium
GATCCGAAATACCAGGTGACGGCATGCTATTCGCCCGAGAAGGCAATGACTGATTACAGCTATGATGAATACCAATACATTCTTGTCGATTTTCACTTCTCGGGCTACGAAGAAACCGGCGAGGTAGCGATTGCTGTAAAAATACAAAAACATATTTCCCGTCTCTGCCCATGGACTCCAGTCATACTCCTTACAGCCTACGCAGATGATCCGGAAAGCTGCAATGTATTCAACAGAGGCCGGTGGGCCTCCACCATCCACAAAAAGTCAAATAAAGCGGGGGCCATTGCGTTACTAACCCTAATTCTAAGCCGATTTCAAGAGGCCCAAACGCAGAGCCTCATTTGGCTGGATGAGGATTATCCTGGTGAATATCCTATCAAATATTTGGATTGCAAATCGCTAGAGAAACGTCTCGACGCATTGGAGCATGCCTTTGCTCACGCCGGAGAGAAAAAGCAACTCAGCCTAAAACATTATTATGTTGAGCAGGCCTATAGAATTCAATTTCTAGCGGGCGTATTCTTAAAGCACACTAATGGCAAAGTCCCTGACGCCACCGTTTTCGACAAAATTAGGGAACTGAACACTGCACATGGCGGCAAGAATCAGCCGGCAAAGAAGAAATTGATAAGTGATCTTTCGGCGGAATACGGAATATCTATTTCCGAGCCTTCCGCCTGGTCGCAAGCTTTTCCCATAACCTCTCGCGGAAAACTTGCCATCCAAGCCTTTAAGTTTCGTTATCTTGTTATGGAGAATCTTAAAAAGAAACCCAAGAAGGAATGGCTCTTGACATGCACTTGGTATACACCTGCAAATAATCTCATCTTTGAATTGGGATTGAATCTATTAGATGATTTGAGCCATATCGAAAAAAAAGCCGCCGATGCGGACGGCACATGCTGAGTTCGATTTTTGAGCACGACGTTTTTCGGAAAGCCAATCGATAGTTTCTTCAGATGGTAATCCTATTTAAACTTGCCGCGCTTTGCGTGTTTTCCGAATGAGTCATTTCCCAATGTCAAGAGTAACTCACATTCTGGATAGGCGGCATGAAGATTTTTTCGTGAGCTAATTTCTTTAAGGTCGTGGATTGCGATATTTCATTCGCTTATTTGTGATTGGCTTGTTGGAGACTTCTCGGATTGCAGCGTTGGGAATTTGGTTGGATACGTTTGTCGCTTTCATGATTTTTGGTCATTCGGACCGGAGTTGTGGAACGTCAAACCTAACTAATCGAATCAATGAATCCCAATCGCAACACTTCGCTCAGTCACTCTCCTCAATCGGAGACGAACGGCCTTATCCAGCGGATCGAATCCACCAACATCAATCAAGCTATTCACGCTCCCCAACCCTTGGGGATGGATGATCTCTCTTGGTTACAGCGTTTACAGTTGAAGCGCCAATTGGCGAGAGAGAACCGCGAGGCCTTGGTGGGTGCCGCCGGCATCTCGACCGAGCGGCATCTTGCCACCATGAGGATCGCCGCTGAAGGCGTCGTCAAGATGGCGCAGCAACAATGGGAGGGGCTCGTGCAACTGCACGGAACACGCGTTACGCAGGAGTTCGCGAGCATCTTCCTCGAAATGCAAAACCGCTTTATGGAGGAGGTCTGCGCCGCTACCGCCACCATCGAAAACCGGGCCGCATCGGAGGCGGAGAGGATCGAATCCAACAGCCACCCGGATTTTGTGAAGGTCCGGGCACGTCAAGGAAACGAGGACCGGTTTTTCAAGGAACTGGCGGCGGTTGAGGCAATCGCCGATCGGATCGGCAAGTTGCTTTCGACCCGCCTCGGTCCCCACGACAAGCGCTAAACCATCTAACACCCCCTCCCTCCCCCGCTAATCCCATTCCCCTTGAAAAAATGAAGACCAAGAAAAATCCGAGCCTCACGATGCTATTCCTTTGTTGGTTTCGGGGTGTTCCGCCTGCCCATTTGGCGAAGCATCCCAATGAAACGACGCTTTTGGGAACCCAAGTCATCGCCATGGTTTTACCGATGATGATGGCCGCGTTCAATGGCTGGCATCTTGCTCGGGAAGCGGGGATGGGTGTGGCGGGGGCAATCACCGCCGCATTTTTCGCAACCGTCCTAATATATGGGACGGAAAGGGTGCTACTCCAACTCGTCGGTGGAGGAGTTCTTCGGGCTGTGTTGGCGATCCCGTTGCGGCTGACGATGGCGTTCTGCCTTGCTGTGCTTCTCGGCGAAGGATTTGCCACAGGCCTACTTTTCAAGGATCCGATCGCAGCCCATTACCATAAGCTGGGAGAAGCTGAAATCGCAGTAGCCGCCACCGAGCGGAATGAAGCGCTAAAGGCCGCCACCGAGCGGAGTGATTCCAAGCTGAAGCCCTTGGTGAACGTCGCCAGCCAGATGGACAAGGGAGTAGAGGCGGCCCTAGTAGAGTTCCGGGCGGCGAGGGAGCAGGAAATCGCGGCCCAGAAAATCCTTCTAGAAGAAGAGGAAGGAAAAGCATCCTCAGGCCAAGTGGATCAAGGTCGCCGCTGGCGGCAAAAAAAGGCCAGCTACTACGACCCGGCAAAGGCCTCCTTGGAGTCCGCAACGGAAAAGCTGAAGGCTGCGGAAGAACTCCAAAAGCAGGCGAACGCCAATCTCACAGCGGCGCTGAAGACCGAGGGAATGGCTGATGCGAAGATCAAACTTATCGAAGAGGAATACAGCAGGAAGGTCGCCGGAATAACCGTGCAATCCCACCGTGACCTAGGCAGCCGCTTTAAGGCGATTCTCGCTCTGGCGAAGGAGGATTTCATCTTCGGTGGGCTCTATGTGTTGGTCGTGGTTTTTTTCATTTGCGTTGATCTTGGCGCGGTCCTTCTCAAGTCCTTGGGCAAGAAGCCCGCGTTCGATCTTGAGGAAGAGCATGAGGGCCGCCTGACACGTATGGCGATGAATGCGGAACTTGAGTCCTTCATGATCCGGGGGCCGCAACTTGCGGAAATGCGTTGCCAAACGGCACTCCGCGGCGCGATCAGCCAGTCAGCTTTGGAAGAAGCCTTGGGGGCCATCAGGGAGGCGGTGGCTTATGAAGAGGAAATTGCCGGACACCGGTCCACGGTCCTCGCCAGATTGGAGGAAGCGGAAAGCCGGAACCTTCCCGACGTGGCGGCACTTTGCCGCAACACCCTTAAGTCGATTGACGAATGGGCTGAGCGCGGCTTGCGCCGCAGCGTGGAATCCCAGTTACCCCCTGCCACCCCTCACTTCCACCCGCTATGAAACTGGTAATCTATCTCATTGCCATCGCGATATCCCTCATCGCGGGAACTTCGCTCTTCCACTTCCAACGGTCCGCTGAATTGTCGCGAGTAAAGATTGCCCATGAAAACGGCGACCTCTCATCGCAGGTAGTCCACCGCCTGGAAGACAAATTGGGCGAGGTCACTTCGGGGTGGCTGGACATTGGATCAGCACGTCGAAACTCCATCGCGGAATTGCAGACCATCTCGGCGAGGGCTACGGAAAATTCCAAGCTCAGTGCCCAAGTGGCGGCAGTCTCATTGGCAGTCGCCGTCCTGGCCGGGCTGGCTCACTCTCCGGAAAGACGCAAGAGGATGCTCGCCGGGCCGATTCTGGGGTGTTGGTTCCTCGGAGTAGCACTGCCGGTCATTACAGTTACGGTGGCCACCCGTGTGAATCAACTCGGGACGATTGTCCTCCGTGAAGAATCGAAGAGCTTGGGAACAATCGTTGCCAAATTGGCTTCAGAAGGTGATGTCCTGATGTTGCTCTTGGTTGGCATTTTTAGCTTGGGAATTCCTCTCATAAAGATCATCAGCTACACGCTTCCGCATGACTGGAATACAGCTCACAAATTTGGAACCACCCTCGCGAGGTGGAGTCTTTCCGAGGTGCTAGTGATCGCTCTTGTTGTCCTTTTTCTGGGAATGAACCGGGATGGCGAGACCGACGCATCGCTTCAACTCGGGTTCTGGTTTTTCGCTTCCTCGGCGATACTCAGCATGCTTCTTGGCATGATGGGATCCGCGCCGAATCGCCCGCTATCCGATAGGTCTATTTCATCAACAAACAACCCGTAATATGACACCAACAACCGTAAAATGTGGATGTTGCCATGGCGAAACCATTTCGAACAAAACATCGTGGGACGACGACCTTGGGGAAAGCGTCTGTGAAGAATGTTTGGAGGATCTGACGCTAGCGAAAACCGAACTCGTCAAAGCGAACATCCCGCCTATCCACCGAGGACCATTCATCGGGAACAGCAATGGCTAACGAGATTACACAGCGGCATTTCGTAATCTTACCGTTAAGCTTACTCAAAACAGTCCTTCCAACCATTACTTCGCTCGCTGCCGGGTATCTCTTCCGGTATACGTATTCAAGAAACGTTAAGGCAAATCCATGAACGCTTATCAACTAACATCGGAGGCTGCTCCCACACCAGCCCCGCCTAATGAAATTTGCATCGATCCGATTCGGGTTTACGACCCGCAAGAACGACCCGACATGTTGCCTCCACTGACTGAAAACAACCTCCTCGCCCGCCGCGAATGGTTTCTCAGAAATGGTTTTGACCGTCATTTTGATGGCGTGTGCGGATAACTGGCTTCGGGAACTACGCTCGGCGACCAGACTCATGACTATGGCTTTCTCACCGCTGGGCCGAAAACGAGACGGACAATATTTTTCACCAAAGCCGAGTCTAATCGGCCTCCTTCATCCTTCGTCACAATCAGTTGTCCATCTGGACATTCGGTGGGATGCCATTCCTGAATATCCTGGCTGAAATACCACGCGAGTTTTTCCTTCCAGCGAATGGCGTATCCGGGATCGTCGGGCATCCCGCAATGTTCCCAATAGAAAGTCCGACCCAAGTCATCGCGGACTGTAAAATCCGGCAAACGACTGGAACCGTCCTTTGAGACCAAACGTTCCTCGTAAGTATAATCCAGCCATCCCTTTTCGCGAGCATAGTCGAGTTCATTGGCTACTGCGACTTCTGCTTTTGAGCTGACGAGGATGCCGCTGCGTGTTCGATGGATTAAATATTGCTCGTACCATCCTTCACGACCCGTTGCCGGATGTTTTACCTTCACGGGCTGCGGACGGCGGGATAGGTCCGGCTCATCCAGATTCACGGTTGTGAATCGTTGAGCGGTGGCGGAAGCGGAGCCTGATGCCCAATGAGCCAGATCTCTAATATCACCTTCGTGGAGGAGGATAACTTTGTTTTTATGCCGCGTTAGCGCCGTATAAAGAAGCTCTCGGGAAAGCGTCGCCGCCGTTTTCGGAAGGACGACAAAGGTTTTCTTGAACTCGCTGCCTTGTGATTTGTGGACTGTGATCGCGTAAGCCAGTTGTAGCGGTGCGTCGTCATCATCACCAAATCCCTTCATGGGGAACGAATAGGTAAACCCCGGCTGAGAAGAGAACGAGGCTTGAATCTGTTTGGGAATCCACGGATCAATCCCGTCCTTGTCTGTGAATTTCCGGCCTGTCACGATCCCGATTTCACCGTTTGCCAGGTAGAAAAGCGGCTTCGAACCGTCGCTACTTGTATGCGGCCATACGTATTTAGCTTTGTAAGGGCGGTTGTCGGTGTTGATGACCTTGGAGCCATACACAATTTGCTGCGCTCCAAGTGGCTTGGTCACGCGGAATTGCTTGGGTTGTTTTCCGCTGGCGTATTTCACCATACTGCCACGCATGGCCGCGTGGAGGAGTCGATTGAGTTCCTCCGTTCCTGCCGGAGCAAGATTCATTGGCGAAAGGATTTGCCAATCTTCGAGCCGCGTTTCAGCCCCCGTTTTGAAATACCAGTGTCCTTTGCTGGCTTTGCCGCCGATGGTTCCGCACAAGGCATCTAGATTATCGTCTTCCAGCAAAAATTCCTCTCGCAACACTTGATGGAGCTTCTTCCGAAACTCTTCTCCATCGTCCCATCTCACACATCGCAGCCGATCATCTTCCGGCTGCGACGTGAGGTGATGCAGTATCCCGTCGTCGGCTATCCGACCGCTGAAGAATTCCGCAAGTTGGAGATCAATAGGTTCGATTCCGTCCAACTGGTCCTGCCGCATCCGTTGGGTGAGTTCCCCATAACCCTGGGAGACACGGGGCCAACAGGCATCGCCCGGCTTCAGCGCTTCTACCAAATCGGCGAACGGTCGTCCTACGCCAATGGGGGGGAGCTGTCCGGGGTCACCAACCAAGACCACCCGTTCAGCGGCTTTGACCGCATCAAGGAGTGCCGCCAACTGGTCTTCGGTTAGCATGGACGCCTCGTCCACGATCACCGTCTTGAAAGTGGTAGCACCCTCTGCATTGCGGTTCATTGAGTAGCTGCCGGTCGCGCCGTTGTAGCGCTGCAACGGCAACAGAAACTGAGCGATTGTTTTCGCGGGATGTTTCGCCTCCGTTTGCATACGCACCCGAGCCTTGCCGGTCGGAGCCAGCAACAAGACGCCACTGTTACGGATGTCGGGTTCTCCAAGCAGGGTCCGGAGAATGCTGGTTTTGCCCGTTCCTGCCGGTCCGACCAGGACCGAAAATCGCGATGAGGAAATCTCCACCAGAGCGGCTGCCTTTTCCTCCCGAGCTTTGCGCTCACGCTCTGAACCGTCGTTTGGGGGCAAATTCTGGTTCAACAATGCCACCCAGTCTGCATTAACGGATAATCGTGGCAACCGGCGCACTCGGCGGGTCAGATTTCGAATCGTCTTGGTGACTTCTTCGCGCTGTCGGTTTTGGACGAAGTAAGACCCGTCATTCAGCGGATGAAATAGCAATTCGCTCTCCGGCAACGCATCGTCGTCATCCGCTTCTGCTTCCCACATCAGTTGCAAAGCAGCTAGCAAATCCTCGTCTATTTGCACGGGTGGTTCAATTGCGAGGGCCATGGCTCGATCCATCAGAAGTTGTTGTGGGAGTGCGGTGTGGCCTTCCCGTTCTGCCATGCGCAAGATGTGCCCAAGCAAGGCTCGCGCCCTTCTGGAATCGTCAGACTCCCATATCGGCTCCGGACCTGGAAGCGGATGATGCTTCGCAAGGGAGGGAGTCAGATAGATCGCCCGATCCACTGTCCAGAATCCCGGCGGTGGAATAACAATCACAGTTTCCACCTCCTTGCCGCTTTCGTCTTTGGAGGTCGTCACTTTCGCATACGCCTGCGTCCACCGCTCACAAATCAGATACGGATTCGCCAGCAGCCCATCCTCGTCCTCCGCGATGCCGGCCGCGGCGCGGTCTGCTTTCTGCCACAACACCATTGCCTGATCCGACGAAAGCGCGAGGCGCGAAAGAAGGCGCAAATAAATTCGACGCGGCTTGGCCAACGCGGTCCATTTTCGCTGAAGCGAAACGGTTATTTGCGGTCGCATCGCGGGTGGCAAATGCTTTCCATCCACTAGACATTCCTGGACCCGCTGCCATGGGTCGATGTCATCCGAAAGTTCTTTGGTCAATGCAGCAGCAATGATTTCACCCTGCTTAATGCCAAAGGCGGTCAGCGCCGCGCCGAGACCCGGACAGGCTCCCCTCTGCTTACGCACATCAATGATCCGGTCGTTTATCCAAGAAAGGACACGTTCCCATGGCCCGGCCGTCACGGTTTTACAGCGCTCGATGCAGCGCCGCATTTCCTCCAAGGCACCCAACGCGCCATCGCCAGTGACGTGTTCCGTGGCGTAACTGAATTCTCCCCGGTGCTCCTCCGGAGCAAAGGCGACATAATCCGGAAAGTGCAGCCCACTTTCACCACCTGACTTTTCCAGCAGCGATTGGTAAGGCATCAGAAATCCATCATGGAATTCCGAGCGCAGCGTATGCAAAACCGGACGCTCCCATACCCACGCGCCTGTGCCATCGGCTTCTCCTTTGATATATTCTCGCAACGGTTTCAGCTCGCTCACCCTTGCCGCGCCGATAAGAATCCTACGGTTGTCCTCAATTCCCGGAATCGCTTTGGCGTAGAAAAATACCAACGAACGTCCTGGCCGAATCGCGCTCCAAAAGGAATCCAGACAAGCACGCTGGTTTTCCTGATCGAGCACCCAACTCCCGGATTCCTTCCAGCCTTCCATCGGCTCCCGCTCAGCATCGTAGCCGATTCCTAGCCGCTCCTCGCGCTCCGCCGCACCTTCGCGGCTTACCCAGTTGAACGGCACGCCGGGCACCGAATAAGCGGGCATCTCCATCGGCGTCGGCAGTATATGCCGGTAGGCTTCGTCATGACCCAGTTTGTGACTAATCTTGATCGTCAAACCACGGCTTGACATAAATGCTGCCCGCTCTCGCAAACACGGCGGGAGCTTTTCCCCCAAGTGCGCAACGTGTTTACCCGCGTTCGCCGCTTCCCACGAGTCGTCACGACTCTCACTGATCCCGCGCAAGCAGAGACATGCATTGTTGCTAAGAGGTTTCTTGCAGATTGTTCCATTCCATCCGGCATCATGCCAAGGAACGCGGACGGATAAATGACGGAACGGCAGGTGAGCACTCATATCAGGTTTACAGGCGGCGAGCATGAAAACCAATTCACGTCTTTTCAAGGCCGGACCCCAGCAAAGGCGGCTTCTTTGAAATTTAATGCGAATAGGATAAGAACTTCATCAAAAAGGCCCCTCATCAAGCGTCTGTCGAAGCCATGCGACCAAGACCTCGGCCACAATGTCTTGCTGACTCCAGGCTTTCGCCCGATTTTTTCGGCGCTGTGCAGAAGCATCGATAAGGGCGTGCGCGACTTCCTTCGGAAGCCGAAGAGTAACCGCGATCCTCTCCTCCGGGGGCTTTTCGGAATCAGTCGTTTTGTTGACAAGCTCGTTATTTCGAGTTGATGGCTTGCCCGCTTCGAGAAAGGCGATGACATCGTCGCGCCCTTTCAGCGCGTCGGTCATGGAGAGTCGATTCGTCTTCGTCGCCAAGCTAGTTCCCTCCTCCATTGCCGAAGAGATTCTCGAACAGGGCGAAAATTTCGGTCGCTGCGGCTTCCGCTTGGCGGTTCATTTTCCAGACGACCGACTTCTGACCGGCTGCATCGGCGAACGCCTGGCGGAGACCGAGACCGGGTGTCACGGCAAGCCCTAAAGTCTTGGCTGTCAGGAGCAGCTCGTCGGAAAGGCGATAGTTCTTCTGAAGCTTGTTCGGAACGAAGGCACCTCGCGGGAGATCACCTCGAATTCTGTGAACCTGTTCAAGCGCTCGAATCGCGTCGGCCGCAGCGCGGAGGTCTAGGACGGATGGCCCGCAGGGAATCAGGGCGACATCCGCGACCAGAAGAATTGAACGAGTCACCTCACCAAGCCCCGCCGGGCCGTCGATGACGATGACTTTCTCGGGAAGGAGCTTCACTTCGTCGAGAATTTCATCGGAGGATTGCAGGCGATACACGGGCGTCGCGGGATCGAGTTCCTTGGCCCAAATGCTCGACGAGCTTTGCACGTCGGCATCGACCAGAGCGGCTTCAATGTTCTGCTCGCGAAACCAGTTCA
This sequence comes from Akkermansiaceae bacterium, assembly GCA_041740475.1. Taxonomy (GTDB): domain Bacteria; phylum Verrucomicrobiota; class Verrucomicrobiia; order Verrucomicrobiales; family Akkermansiaceae; genus Luteolibacter. The sequence goes on from JBGSLX010000036.1 coordinate 9,484, forward strand.
CGAGATGAACGGCGATGGTGGACTTCCCGACTCCACCTTTTTGGTTCACTGTTGCGATAATCATAACCACCAACTTACATGATTTCAAAAAAGCACGCAAGGGGTGCAGCTTCGCAGCCAAACAGCATCCTGTTTTGCTGACGTGTCAGGTTGCTGCTTTGCAAGCATTCTGCTTTGATTGCAAATTGAGCAGCCGTCTATTCCTGTTTCGTCCAACAAGGGAAACGGCCATTGGTGACGCGATCTTCAATGAGCCCATTGCGTAATCGCTGAAACCTTGGTAATTCATACAGGAAGACATCGGTGAATTGGGCCACCATGCAGGGTTGGCTTGTTAAACGGTGCAGGCGGGTTTGTCGCATGGTGCAGGTTTTGCTGTTTCACGATACAGGCTCAGGGAGCCAAGGGCTTGAAATGTTTCGGCAATTCCGGGGCTAAACATCAAACGATGTTCAAATCAGACAACAACATCACCGGCCTTTTGCCGGAGGAAGGATTGTTGTTTTTTTAGGGGGAGATTGAGATGGCGAATTTCAAATCGGATCGTTGGGCGGAGGCTTCGTCGCCGCCATTTGGCAACGTGGACTTGGAGACCTTCGAGAAGGGCAAGGACGAGCTGAATCTCTCGGAGTTTCCCATCGCGGTGGTTGCGGAGTCAGCACGACCGGGACAGCTCACTCTGGAGTTTTCCGACACGATCAAGGACCGGTCCACCGGATTGCCAGTGACACGACGAGTCACCGTCCACGGCACGGAGGAATGGGGCCTCCCGGCGGCTCAGGACGACGATGTGATGGTGGGCCTGCTCCAACTCTGCTTTCTGGCGGGATGGCCGAAACGGGTCTCTTTTACCCGGTATCAGCTCTGCAAGCTTTTGCGCTGGTCGGTCGGAGGAGCGAGCTACCGCCGGATCTATCAAGCGCTCCATCGCCTGAGCACCACGACCTACAACTACCGCTACGGCTGGCGGGACAAGACCAATCAGGAATGGATTCCGAGCTTGGTGTTTTCCTACATTCAGTCGCTCAGAATTCACGAGGCAGGCAAGCCGACTGAATCGGGGCTCTGCGAAGTGACTTGGTCGGACGACTTCCATCGAAGCCTGGAGGCGGGCAATTTGAAGGGACTCGACTACCACCGGTTTATCAGCCTCCGCAGCTCGATTGCCAAGAGACTCTACCGCTTCCTCGACAAGCGATTTGGCTCGGGTCTCACACGCTACTCGTGCGACCTCCACGTCCTCGCGTTTGAGAAAATCGGGGTGTCCCGCAGCTACACGGACGCGGCTCAAATCAAGCGCTTGCTTCAGCCCGCAATCCAGGAACTTGAGGGCATTGGATTCCTCGGCAAGGCGCTGCCGGGAGGGCGCTTCGAGAAGCTTTACCGAGGGCATTGGAAGGTTCATTTCTCACCCGCTCGAAAAGGCTCTGAACCAGTTCCCTTTGGCCCTTCGACGGCACCCGTGGAAGCGAAACTAATCCAGCTTGGAATCGCGCCCTCAGAGGCTCAGAAATTTGTGAAGAAATTTCCAGAGGCTTACTTGGAAACCAAGATCGACCAGTTTGCCTACCGGCAGGCGAAGTCAAATCCGGCGGGGCTACTGGCCGAATCCATCCGTCGAGATCTCCCCCCGCCGGTTGATTACCGATGTCCGAAAACTCGTGAGGAGGACGTAGCCAAGGCAACGGAGCGAGCGACGAAACAGGCGAAGATTCTCGCCAGAGAAGACGGCAAGCGGAAGGCGGCATTGGCAGCAGAAGAGAGTCGAATCAAGGAGGCGGAAGCGACCCTCAACGAGCTGTCTACCGAAGAGAGAAGCCAGCTTGAATCGGATGCCAGAAGACGATTCCCGAAGGCGGGAGACGATGTGACGCACTGGACCATGATCGCCCTTCTGAAGAACCGAATCGTCCAAGACTGAGAGAAATCCTCCGGAATCCGAATGCTCATTCTAATGGAAACAGAGACGCGAAGGTCATCCAAAGAATCTTCAAATAGCCGATTGAAAAACAGCTGGAAAGACACTCAAAGGGCATAGAAGGGGAAATTCTCACACCCGATGCACCTGTTGGTGCACGGGTTCAGCGGTAACCGCTGAGAATGTGAGAGTTAAACCGTATACGGAGCCGTAAACGGTTCCGCCCGATCCCTTGGATTTTCCAAGGCAAATCGGGTATACCAGAACAGCGTTTTATTTTCAGAGATTCCATGCCCAAAGATTCCATTTCCTTCCGACTCGAACGGGACGTTCGCCCCGCGCTCAAGCAAGCAGCGCGGTTGGCTGGAATGAAGATTTCCAACTTCGTCGAAGAGGCCGTGCTGGAGAAACTGGCCGAGGTTGAGACGCGTCGGACCAGTCAGGAACTTGGAAGTCTCCGCGAACAAATTGTTCTCTTGCGGGAGGAGTTGGCTCTCTCGACGGAGGCCACCCTGGTGATCGTTGGACAGCAAAAGCCATACTCTGCCGACTCTGCGAAACAGTGGGTTTCCAAGCATCTAAGAAGACGGGAGGGGGGAGCGTAAATGTTGTCGATTGGAAAAATGACGATGGGCCAGCAAGGCTACTATGCGAGCCTCGCCAAGGAGGACTACTACCTCCACGGCGGGGAGCCGCCGGGCTCTTGGTTCGGACG
>JBGSLX010000037.1:0-4485 GCA_041740475.1 Akkermansiaceae bacterium
TTGAGCCGGGGTGAAATTCCTGTAATCAGGACAAAAAACACTTCCCCACACCGCCAGTGAGAACCACCGCAGTTCGGCATACTTGGGGGCATGGTTGATTTCACAGTCGTGATGATCGATTTGAACCTAAGTGTTGCCGTCGTGCTCATGGCGATCAACACTCGCGCCTTAGCCGCTACCAATCCGAAATTTCCTATGAAAATCATTAGTGGAAGCGCCTATCGCGCCCTCGCAGAACGCATTTCCGACAATTTGGGTCAACCGCTTGCTGACGTGCAGGTGACTGCATTTCCCGATGGTGAAACTTTCGTCAAAATTGACGAAAATATCCGGGGTGAAGATGTTTTCATCATCCAGCCGAGCTGCCCGCCGACCAATCACAACATCATGGAGTTGTTGATCATGGTGGACGCAGCGCGCCGCGCCAGTGCCGAGCGCATCACTGCGGTGATGCCGTTTTTTGGTTACGCTCGCCAAGACCGAAAAGACCAACCACGCGTGCCGATCACGGCCAAGCTGGTGGCCAATTTGCTGACCTCCGCTGGCGTCAATCGTGTGCTCACGATGGATCTCCACGCCCCGCAAATTCAGGGCTTTTTTGACATTCCGGTGGACCACCTTTACGCCAAGCCGGTTCTGATCAGTTACATGCGCGAGCGACTGCCAGACATTGCCAATCTCACGGTGGTCTCGCCAGATGTCGGCGGCGTGAAAATGGCGCGGTCTTACGCCGATGCGCTCGGTGCAGAGCTCGCCATCGTGGCGAAGCACCGCATCAGCGCGACCCGCGTCGAGGCTATGAATGTGATCGGCGAAGTCGAAGACCGCGACGTGCTTTTGGTCGATGACATGACCGAGACGGCTGGCACGCTGATGGCTGCGGCAGAAATCCTCCAGAAAAACGGTGCTCGCCGCATTTTTGCCGGTGTCTCTCACGCGATCCTCGGGGCCATGGCGCACGAGCGAATCGCCGCCTCGTCCATCGAAGAAGTGATCACGACCGATTCCGTGCCACAAGCTGCCGGGCCGAAAGTTCACGTCGTGGGCATCGCCCCGCTTTTGGGCGAAGCGATTCGCAGAATTCACAGCGGCCACTCAATCACCACGCTCTTCACCGTCTGAACGGAGCGAGTGGGCGAGGAAATCCGCGCGAACCTCAACTTTCGCTTCCAGCGTCCTTTTCCGTGGGCAAGGAGCGAAATTCCTGTTTTTTCTTTCGCGAAATATCATGAACCGTCGCCATTTCCTCGCCACCACCTCAGCCGCAGCGGCTTCCAGCGTTATGCCGGGATGCTCCGGTAAAGAAACTCAGACACTCCGCGTTTATTCATGGGCCGATTACCTCGCGCCCGCACTCGCTGAGCGCTTCGAGAAGGAAAATTCCTGCAAGCTGCAAATTGACACCTTCGATTCCAACGAAGCGATGTATGCGAAGCTCAATGTCGGTGCCAGCGGCTACGATGTGCTCGTCCCCACTTCCTACATGGTCAAAACTTTGGCCGAGGAGAAACGCCTCATGCCACTGGACAAAACCAAGCTGAGCAACCTCAGCCATGTGGATCCCGTTTATTTGAAACGCGCACTGGACCCCAGCATGGCGCACTCGGTTCCCTACATGCTGGCTCCCACCTGCATCGCTTGGCTAGCCAGCAAGGTGAAAGACCCGGTGCCGTCTTATCGCATGTTTGACCGCGCCGATCTCAAAGGTCGCGTCACGCTGCTCGACGACATGCGAGAAGTGCTAGGAGCTGCGCTGATCACACTCGGATTTTCCATCAATTCCACCGACCCCTCACAACTCGCCCAAGCCCGCGATATCGCGATTCGTTGGAAAAAGAACATCGCGAAGTTTGATAACGAACAATACAAGAGCGGGATCGATTCTGGAGAATTTCACCTCGTTCACGGCTACGCGGGCGACCTCCTCCAAGTGGCCGATGAAAACGACGACATCGTGGTAAAAGTCGCGGTCGAGGGCGCGACCGTCTCATGCGATGATCTCTGCATCCCAGTGACTGCATCGGCAGTCGATCTGGCACACCGCTTCATCAACTTCCTCACCGATCCAGAAGTGGCGGCGGAAAACATGGAGTACATCGCTTATCGAGCTCCCAACCAAGGAGCCTATCCTTTGCTCAGCGAGGATTTTCGCGGCAATGCGGTGCTATTCCCAGCAGACGAAATTTTTGCCACGTGGCAACCCATTGACCATCTTGGCGACGCTCTCGCCCTTTGGTCAAAAACTTGGGACGAGGTCAAAGCCTCTTAACCATCGGCTCACTCGCCCGTATCTGGGTGAGCCAGCACCTCCACTTTGACCGGCACCACTCCGCGCTGGCGGAAGCCGAGGCGCTCAGCGCTTCCAATCGTAAGGTCGATGACGCGTCCACGAGTAAAAGGCCCGCGGTCGTTGATCGTGACGACCTCGGATTTGCCGTTCGTTTGATTCGTGACGCGCACCTTTGTCCCCATCGGCAGAGTTTTATGAGCCGCAGTGGCACCTTTATCGCAAAGGCGCTGACCGCTCGCAGTCTTGGTGCCGCGATTGGTGCGGATGGAATACCACGAGGCTTTGCCGTGCTCGACGGATTTCACCGCATACTCGGGCTTTTTACTGGGTGTATTTGAAGTGGCATTCCCAGTGGTGGTGCAACTGGAAAGCGCGATGACGCTGGCAATCGCCAGAGCCACGGACTTGGTGTTCCGGGTCAAATTCATCATAGAAGTCTTGAGTTCAGTGCCTTTGCGCCGCCGGAGTGCAACGCGAAGCTCGACCTCCATAAGAAGCTCAGCATGAGGGCACAAGGATAAATTGATCACCGCAAACTCGCTGGCAGGGTGCATATTTCGGCATGAAAAGCTGTCACAAAGATCTCAAATCCACCGATCGCAGCCAAGAACTAGACCGCAAATATTTCGTTGGCTGGTGGTTAGGCCCATCGGCTTGTGAGCCTTATTTTATGGATTGAATGGCCTCCAGAAATGCAAAAGTCGCGGCTCCGGCAAGAATCAGAAAAACAATCGGAGCCATCCAAAATTGCATAAGAGAATAAACCATTCCCTTCTCCGGATGACGCGCATCATAGAGAACAGCAACAGTCGATCCCGGCTTGCCAGAGGGCCTGAATGAACCCGTAGCCCCTAATATAGAATGCTCAGATCCATCCGCAGCTTTAAATAAGACGATTGGATAATAGAACGTTCGGCCTCGTACGCCTGCAACCTCTTTGAATCCCGTGATCGTTCCAGATGCACGATATGCCGTTAGGAACAGCCACAGCCGTGATCCCAGAAGGTAAAAACCCATACCCCAGAGCGGAATCGAAATGATGGCGAGATAGTAATGCACTGATGTCTGAGATGACTAACAAGCAGGCCGGATTCAATATCGATGATGGAAAAATCTGTTCTCAGACACGAATCAATCACCCCACCTTGTTTTCCATCCACCTTGCAGGCACGCCGTTTGCCGCGCCGAGCACTGAACCGACCACTGCGCCACGGTGGCAGTTGTCGCCGCCGACCATTGCGTTCGCCAGGATGCCAGCGTCGAAGTCTTGGTGGTATTTCCAGCAGAGGTAGAGCGATGCGGGCATGGATTCGGCGATGTAGCAGGCGGGACTGAAACGTTGCCCGATCACCTGAGTGTCCGGCTGAGAACTCCACGAATCCGCCTTTTTTCCCGAGATCCAATCGCCAGCTTCGCGCTGCATGGCTTCGTGCACAGACAATCCCTCGCGGATGCGGAATAACAAACGAGCCAGAGTATCAGCCGCGCGCAGGACATTTGCGTGAGCGTGTGTGAGACCGACGTGCTCTTTGACGACCGCTCGCAGCGTGGCGAGGTCGGCATCGCGGAGCACAAAACATAGCGCCGTAACCTGTGCCAGCCCGCCGATGTGCTCGTCCTGAATGGCACATTTTCGCGGTGCTTTTCCCGAGGCATAACGGGTGAAAAATCCACGGTGATACTCTTCGAGGTAGGTATCTTGGTGGTTTCCAGGCGTGAGCATGAAGTCGATGTATCGAGCCAACCACTCGTCCGGATCGTAGCCGCCGTTTTTCTCGCACAGCCGCACCAACTCGGCGGCGAGGCGGAAATTGAGCGTGTTTTCCCCAGCTTTGAGAAACTGGTGATAATGCACGCCGCGCTGTCCCCAATAGACCGCTTGCTCGTGCAGAATCTCGCCCTTTTCGTTGAGCGCCTTGTATTGCGAGCGCCACAAAATCGAGCCTGTGTGGGGATTTTTGGGCGCGAGGTAGTCGGTGATTTCACCATATTCCGCCCTCAGCGCATCGCGGTCGTAATACCAGTGAACCGGCATCGAAACCGCATCCGCAACCAGCGAACCGTGATAAGCATTTTCAAAAACGTTATTCTGCATGCTGCGAAGAGTGTGACCGCTAGCGCGAAATTCAAAGAGAGGACCGCGAAAAGTACGTGGCGGCGGTTTGCAACCGCCAAGCCAATCAGTCAGAGTATTC
>JBGSLX010000038.1:0-2921 GCA_041740475.1 Akkermansiaceae bacterium
ATAGCGATGGCATCAGAAAGGTGACCGATCAAGACATGGGAAAAATGACAGTCCAACAAGCTGCGGAAGAAATCATTGCCGACTTGAAGGATCAACACCAAGGGGCGCAACTAGACGAGCGGATGAACGCAGTTGCTCTTATCCAATCGCGTGCAAGTGGGGTTGACGATTTCGTGACACGGTGGAAAGCCTATTGCAAATTGATGAAGTGGGAATGATGCAGCCGCGTTGGTCAGACGGATTGCTTCGGGCAAGAATCCGCCGTCAACCCCGTGATTCACGCGCATCCTGTGTAGGGTAGCAGCGCGTTATGTGCAATCGCTCCGATGGCTTCCAGCGTAGCCCACGGATCATCCTCCGAATCGAGTTCCAAATCGCTGATTCGTTTGAGCTTGTCCAATGCCGCATCGCGCTCCCGTTCTAGCGATTCGATCATCGAGGCGGCATCGCGAAGACACATGGCGGGGACGCAGTCAGGCGCTTGGATTTGCGCGGCGAGGATGCGCAGAGTGGGCGGCATGTGTTCAATTTCTTTGGCTGTCATATGGCGGTATTTTAAGACGTTTACGCAAGCAGCTTTAAAACTTCTCTGGCGACCTTTCCGGGCTTGTCCTCATTTGCAAAGGCCAGGCGTATAATCTCTTGGCCCAGCTTCGTCATGTCTTGAGTAGGAATGTAGCGCGGAGTAAACGCTCCTCTTGCATCTGTGAGAGCGGTATCTAATGCAGCGGCCAATTTGGCAACATTCAGGGAATTAAAAGGCTCTGTTTTCCCTGATTTCAGATACCTCGGCTTGGATTCGAACCAAGGACCAATTGATTAAGAGTCAACTGCTCTACCAACTGAGCTACCGAGGCAAATGTTGGCATAGAGAGTATGTCACTCCTTCTGCTCAGAGTTTTTTGGTATCACGCGCAGGACTTGGCGCAAGGGGAAACTTTGCGGAGGCTGAGCTGGGTGCCTACATTTGGGAGAGTTCATTGTAAAAACATGAAGAAAGAGGTTTTTCACCGCCAAGCCGCCAAGCCGCCAAGTGCGCCAAGTTAAAGAAATGATAAATTGCATTGAAGAGGTTTGAAAGAGGGTATGAAGAGACGCATTTTGGAATTCTCTTGGCGCACTTGGCGGTTCAAATTCATCGCATTCATTCCGGCTTGTTCATGCAACAATCCCTAATTTCGGCATCCTATATCCTGAATCCTGTTCAGGAAAAATGACTAAACACGGAACTCACCGAAAACAGCAAAAAATGAAGGCTTTTGCCTGAATGAACGTGTTAGAAACCGCCTGAAAACGCATCGGCAAGAACGGCAACGCGGCCGGGATTGATGGGGTGAGAGCTTGAGGCATCCTAACTGAGGAAAACGGAGTGGAGAAATTTCTCGCCGTTCACGACTCTACTAGCTTTCATTTCCCAATTTCATGAATGCTGTAGTCCGCACCCGATTCGCTCCCAGTCCCACCGGACGGCTGCACCTCGGCCATGTGCTAGCGGCGAGAGTCGCGCACGACCTCGCTCGGCAAGCGGACGCAGGAACATTCCTATTGCGCTTCGAGGACATCGATGGTCCACGCGTGCGGGAACATTTTTATCAAGAGATCATCGACGACCTCGAATGGCTGGGGCTGACATGGGATCACGCGCCGCTGCGCCAAACGTCACGCATCGCTGCCTATGAAACTGAGCTCGCGACGTTGCAGTGCAAAGGACTCGTTTACCCGTGCTTCTGCACACGCCGGGAAATCCAGAAGGAGTGGTCTGCCATGAGCGCAGCGCCACAAGGCCCGCTTTATCCCGGCACATGCCGACGGCTCACGCCCGCAGAACGCGAAGAAAAAATCGCTGCAAAACTCCCGCACGCATGGCGGCTCGACTCGGAATTGGCCGCCAGTCTTGCTGGCCCGCTGACGTTTTTCGATTTGCGCTATGGCGAACAGACGGTGCATGCAGGCCTGTTAGGCGATGTCGTGTTGGCGCGGAAAGACATTGGTATCGCCTACCATCTGGCTGTCGTCGTCGATGATGCGTTTCAGCAAATCAGCCACGTCACACGCGGCGAGGATCTCTTGCCAGCCACGCATGTGCATCGGCTGCTGCAGGCGATCTTAGAGCTTCCCGAGCCGATTTACCTGCATCATCGATTGGTGCTCGATGAACAAGGCAAGCGCCTTGCGAAGCGCAACGACTCACTCGCTATTGCCACCTTGCGCCAAGCTGGAGAGACGGCGGCCGCGGTGCTTGCACGTGTTTGAGGTATTGGAGCACGGAATGAATTTCGCGCTCCAATTTTTTAATTCTTGCTCTGCACCCATGGTTTGCGGGCTTGGGCGGTGATTTTTTCATCGAGCTCTTTCATGCGCTGGCGGAGTTTTTCGACGAGTTCGGGGTTTTCTTTGGCGAGGTTGGTTTTTTCTCCGAGGTCTTTGGTGAGGTTGAAGAGCATGAGGGCGGGGGAGGTGTGGTTTGATTCTGCTTCGATGTCTAGCAGCTTCCAGTCGCCTTGGCGGATGCCTTCCGGCTCACCTTTCGCGCTGTAGTAGAGAAATTCTTCGCGGACGGTTTCGGCGGAGCCGGTGAGCAATCCGGTGATGTCCAAGCCGTCGATGGTTAGGTCGGCGGGGAGCTTGGTGTGGGTGAGCGCCGCGATGGTCGGTAGCAGATCAATCGAAGAGGCGAGAGCGTGGCACTCGGTACCTGCCGGGATGCGGCCCGGAGCCGAGATGATGAACGGGACGCGGTAGCCGCCTTCAAAGGTGCTGAATTTTCCCGCGCGCAGCGGGCCAGCAGAGCCGCCGTGGTGCTTGAAACTGAGCCACGGGCCGTTGTCGGTGGCGAAGATGATGTAGGTGTTTTCGCTGAGTTTCAGCTCGCGCACCGTGGCGAAAAGACGGCCCAGCTCGGTATCGAGGTGCTCGATGGT
>JBGSLX010000039.1:0-12098 GCA_041740475.1 Akkermansiaceae bacterium
AAAGCGACCCAGTGGCGTTAATGTTTCTGGTGGAATCCCACCTGATGATGGGCGAGCGCTCGCAAGCGGAAGCATTGCTTCCCCGCCTGAAACAATTTGCCGCCCGCGACCCGCGCATCGAAGCACGCATGCAGCAGTGGCGTTGAGCGCCTCAATATGGAGAAGGGACTTGCAGTCACTTTCTTGCTCCAAAACACGCCAAGACGCGCATGCACCACTATCCCAGCGACAAGAAGAAATTCAGAGATAGGAACAACGAAATCGACGAAATTGACGAAAGAAGAATGAGTTAGGAAATAATCGTGAGTCACACCGCGAATGAGGTGACTCTATTCTTCTTTCGTGCATCAGAACCCCGCGATGCGCCGGGTGTGGAAAGTAGAGTAACTCGTTTGGCTGATGAGTTCTCGCCGAGCTGGGGCTCAGCGTTCCCGGGGAGCATGTTGCCCGAGAGGAATTGCCGCTGGTTTTGTGGTGGCGTTCACGGAGTCGCTTTGATTGGTTACTGCCAATTGTGATCGAGATCCTCAAAATCGCCATCAGCCCGGGGGTTCTGCCTTTGACGGTGTTGCTTGTGCTGATGGGGCTGTTTTGGCTGGTTTGCTTGCTGGGGGCGGTGGATTTGGACTTTTTCACCTTTGATGGCGATGGCGGGGGCTTCGATTCTGGCGATGGACCCGGCACGGTTTCCGGATCGAATCGCTGGCTGCTCCGTCATTTAAATGGCGATGTCGTTCCGGTCTCCGCGATCCTGAGCCTGCTGCTCATTTACCAATGGTGCGCGGTGATGCTGGGTCATTATTTCCGCCCGCCGAGCGACTTTGCCGACATCGCCATTTTGTATGGTCTGGGCGTCGCGCCCGCACTGATTTTCACGAAATTTACCGGCATCCTGTTGCGACCGTTGTTCGTCGGCCTGCAAGGCAAAGAGGGCGAGGCGGCACCGATCGTCGGGCGGCTGGGACGCGTGCGCAGCGGCACTTGCGACGTGCGCAGCGGGCAAGTGGAAGTGGACGATCCAGTGCATCCATTGCTCATCAATGCCCGCGTGACCGAGGGCGCGGCAGCGATTTCCCGTGGTTCGCGGGTGCAAGTCGTCAGCCACCACACCGAACAAGATTTCTACTTCGTCAATCTCCACACCGAAAATCCATGAATACCCCTATGCACCTACTCGCGTTCTTCGACATCCCGGCCTGGGTCGGCATCCTGTTCATCACCTTTGCCCTCGTCGTCGCGGTGATGGTAGTGGTCGGCGGCGTTTACGCGGTGCTTTACCGCAAGGTGAAAAAAGGCACCGCGCTGGTCCGCACTGGCTTCGGCGGCACCCAAGTGAACTTCAACGGCATGCTCGTTTTCCCGGTGTTTCACCGCTTGGAAACGATGGACATCTCGCTCAAGCGCATTGAGATCGACCGCTCCGCACGCAATGGCCTGATCTGCCGCGACAACATGCGGGCGGACATTAAGGTGGCCTTCTTCGTGCGGGTAAATCACGCGATGGAAGACGTGCTGCGCGTCGCCCAAGCCGTCGGCTGCGAGCGTGCGAGTTCACAAGACGCGATCCGCGAGCTGTTTGATGCAAAATTTTCCGAAGCTCTGAAAACCGTCGGCAAACGCTTCGATTTCATCCAACTCTACGAAGACCGCGACAAGTTCCGCGACGAGATCCTCAACGTGATCGGCACCGACCTGAACGGCTTCGTGATGGACGACGCGGCCATCGACTTCCTCGAACAAACGCCTATTGAATCGCTCGATCCCGACAACATTCTGGACGCCGAGGGCATCAAAAAAATCACCGAGCTCACCGCGACTCAGGCGAAGCTCGCCAACCACATCCAGCGCGATAAGGAAAAAGTCATCAAGCAGCAGGATGTCGAGGCCCGCGAGGCGATTCTCGAACTCGAACGCCAGCTCGCCGAGACCGAGGCGAAGCAGCAGCGCGAAGTCGAAAGCGTCCGCGCCCGTGAGCAGGCGGAAACGCAGAAAGTCCGCGAGGAAGAGCGCCAAAAATCCGAGCGCGCCCGCATTTCTGCCGACGAGGAAATCCAAGTGGCCGAGGAAAACAAACAGCGCCAAGTGCTTGTCGCCCAGCGCAACAAAGAACGCACCGACGGCGTCGAGATCGAGCGGGTGAAACGCGATCAGCAACTCGAGTCGATCGAACGCGAGCGCCTGACTTCGCTCAAAGACATCGACAAAGAGAAAGCCCTGGAAATCGAGCGCAAGGCGATCCAAGACGTGATCAAAGAGCGCGTGGCGGTCGAGAAACTCGTCGTCATCGAGCAAGAGCGCATCAAAGACACCGAGGCATTTGCTGGCGCAGACCGTGAGAAGCAGGTGAAAGTCACACTCGCCGAAGCCAAAGCGCAGGAAGAAGTGATCCACCGCGTGAAGGAAGCGGAAGCCGTGAAACAAGCGGCGGAACTCGCTGCCGACCAGCGCGCCTACGAAGAAGTCAAAGCTGCCGAAGCCTCGCGCAAGACCGCCGAGCTGCGGGCCGAAGAGCGAGTGGTCACGGCGGAGGCCGAGCAAGTCGCCAGCGAAAAAGAATCCACCGCCAAGAAGATGATGGCCGAGGCGACCACCAAAGAATCCGCCGCCATCGGACTCGGCGAGGCCGAGGTGATGCTGGCGAAAGCCGAAGCCACCCGCCAGCAAGGCACGGCCGAGGCCGATGTGCAGCGCCTCATGCTCGAAGCTGAGGCCGATGGTATCCACAAAAAAGCCGAGGCGATGAAACTCTTCGAAGAAACCGGACAGGCGCACGAAGAGTTCAAGCTCAAGCTCGACAAAGAAAAAGCCGTCGAGCTCGCACAGATTCACATCCAGAAAGACATCGCCGAGGCCCAAGCCGCCGTGCTTGGCGAAGCGATGAAGTCGGCGAAAATCGAAATCATCGGCGGCGAGAACCGTTTCTTCGAACAGATCACCTCCGCAATTGCCCGTGGAAAATCGGTGGATCGACTGGTCGAAAACAGCGAGACCCTGCGCGACGTCAAAGAGACCTTTTTCAACGGCGATCCCGAGTATTTTAAATCCCAACTCCGCGACTGGGCCAGCCAGTTCGGCCTCAGCGCCAACGACGTCAAAGACCTCAGCGTCGGAGCCATCCTCGGCCAATTGCTCGTCGATTCCAGCGGCGAAACCCGCCGCAAGCTCATCAACTTCCTAGGTGCCGCCGACCGCTTCAACCTCTCCGATCAAAAAGCGGTGGATGTGCTGAAGAAGAGTTGAACAACGAAATCGGCGAAATGATCGAAATTTAAGAAGTGATGGGTGAAATCCTCTACAAGGATGAGAGCTACCAAGTCATGGGCGCTTGTTTCGAGGTTTACAAGGTGCAGGGCGCAGGTTTCGGGGAGCCGATTTATCATGAATGCCTTGCCATCGAATTTGAACTGCGAGGCGTTACTTTTGAGCATCATTCGAATCTCGCTTTGTCCTACAAAGGCCGCCCGCTCCGTCTCCGTTACCAAGCCGACTTTGTGACTCACGGAAAAATTTTATTGGAGGTCAAAGCCGTCAAATCTCTCGATGATGCTCACCGGGCACAAGTCGTGAACTACCTGAAATCAACCGGCTTCAAACTCGGAATCCTAGTCAACTACGGCAGAATCGGCGGGCTCGAATGGGAGCGTATCGTGCTAGCCGATTGGCTGCGCGAGCAATCTGCACCACCAGATCTTCATTCTTAAATTTCGCCTTTTTCGCCCATTTCGTTGTCCCTCTCCTCTTCGTTATTTTTCCCATGTCCGAAGCGATTCCAAAACCAGACCAGCTTGAAGGCGGTGCTTATGAGGTGATCCGTGCGCGCTTGGACAAGCATGCGCTGAGCTTGCGCGAGGGGCTGGAGAAACTGAATGCCGAGCGTCTCGCGGTGTTTGGTGGGGTGGAGACGGCGCTGCTTGGGACCGAGCGCGTGAGCACCGAGCACAATTGCATCGCGCGTGACCTCGTGACGATTGGCAAGAGGCGCTTTCTTTTTGGCTACAACATCCAGTTCGGGCTGAAGCAGACGACTGACATCAGCGATGTTTTTTCGGCATACGACTACAACCCGGAAACCCGATCGTTCACGCCCGTATCGGCGAATGATGTGCTGGCGGACCCGCGTTTTGCGTCGGATTTCGCGGAGCTCTACAAGTATTACCGCGAGACGGTTTTTAAGAAATTCATGATCATCGGGCCGCATCTCTTCATTGCGATGCGGGCCGGCAAGGCGCTGACGGACATCAAGGTTTTCAAGTGGCGCATGGCTGGCGGGCGGCTCGAATACATCGGCAACCGCTTCGATCATGAGTATGGCTTCCCGAAGCAGCACGAGTTCGAGTGGATCCGCGCCCACCGCGGCATGCATCGCTCCGGGCTGCATCCGCACGTTTCCATCGAAGACCGCGTGTTTGTCGAAACGGTCGGCGGCGACCTCACCGTCAAGATCGAGGACAACACCCAGAGTGGCCGCGGCATCTACGCGGAACCCGTTTCAGACAGCGATCAGACACTCGATGACGCGGAGATTTTCTACGCCTGTGTCGGCTCGCTGATCCTGCTGAAAATCCTGCCTTATCGGGAAACGCTGCACCGCTACCTGGTCTTCAACGAGAAGACCAAAACCGTCCATCGCATCGATGCGATTGGCGACTCGTGCGTGTTGCTTCCAGACGATCACGGCATCGTTTTTGCCAACGGCTACATGCTGCAAAGCGGTGAGGTGAAAACTTTCGACCACGGCATTCTCGACATGCGTTTCGAACGCCGAGTCGCTTCTTCAAACGGCGAGGACATCCTGTTCGCTTTCTACAATCGCCCAAACGGCGAGTACGTCCTGCTTTCCTACAACCGCATCCGGCAGAGCGTGGAAAACCCGATTCTCTGCTCGGGATTTTCGCTGTTCGGCGATGGCCAACTGGTGCTTTTCCGCTCGGACGGGCAGCCGCAAAAGCATCACGCGCTGCAAGTTTGGCAAACTCCTTATCTGGACGATGAAGCCGCCGTCGCTGGTGCGGCAGACCAAAGTTCCTACTTGTTCAAGATCGGCAATCCCGAGCTGGTGCGCGGCATGGCGGAGTCTCGCGAACTGCTCACGCTGCTGCAAAAAGACGACTCATTTGCGGGCCTCTACCTCGATCTCGCGAAGAGCTCCGACGATTTGATCGACAGCTACTTTTGGCTCGCCCGCGAGGAATGCGGGACACTGAGCGCGCCGATCACCGAGATCAAACGCGCGGCAGAAGCCGCCATCGGTGAGTTTGAGAAAGTTCAGCAACTCCGCAGAACCGCCACGGAGCGCACCACCCTCGTGCGCGAGGCGGTGGAAAAAGCTGTGCGCCAAGCTCGCACTGCGCCGAGCGATGAACTGAAAACGCTGGTCCAGCACCTTGCCACACTGCGCAAGCTGCGCGGCGAAATCATCGGCCTGCGCGATGTGCGCTACACCGAGCCGCCAGTGATTGAGGTGCTGGAAAAAGAAGTGGTGGAAACGAGCGATGCGACCTCGCAACGAACCGTCGATTTCTTGCTGCGTGAAAATTCGCTCAAATCCTACGCGGATGCCATCGACCTTCAGGAAGCGGGAATCGCCAAGATCGTCAAAGTCACCGAGGCCGATGAAGTGGCGACTGCGCTCGACCAATCCGCGAGCGAGCTGGAGATGCTGATCGAAATTGTCGGCGGCTTAAAAATCGCCGATGCCACCCAGACCACAGCGATCATCGAGCGCATTTCCGCGCTTTACGCCAAGCTCAACGGCACGCGCGGCACGCTGCGCAACAAGCGCAAAGACCTTTCGAAGGGCGAGGGCGAAGCGCAGTTTTCCGCGCAGATGAAGCTGCTTTCGCAGGCGCTGGCGAACCATCTGGACCTCTGTGACACGCCGGAAAAGTGCGATGAATCGCTGACCCGGCTGATGGTGCAGGTGGAGGAGCTGGAAGGGCGTTTCGCGGAGTTCGACGAATACATTGAGCAGCTCACCACCCGCCGAGAAGAGATTTACGATGCCTTCGAGGGACGGCGGACGCAGCTTCTCGAAGCTCGGCAAAAACGCGCTGGTGCTTTGTTTAAGTCCGCCGAGCGCATTCTGAATGGCATCAGCAACCGGGTTTCCTCGTTCGGCGAACTGGATGCAATTCACAGTTATTTCGCCACCGATCCGATGATCGAGAAGGTGCGCGACATCATCATCCAGCTCACCACGCTCGGTGATCCGGTGAAGGCGGACGACCTGCAAACGCGGCTCAAAACCCTGCGTGAGGATGGCGTGCGCCAGCTCAAGGATCGCAAGGACTTGTTTGTCGATGGCCAGAACGTGCTGCGCTTCGGCAAGCATTCGTTCAGCGTGAACACTCAGCCGTTGGAGCTGACGATCATCCCGCACGGCGATGGCATGGCGTTTCACCTCGCAGGCACCAAGTTTTTCGAAGCCATTCACGATCCGGCATTCGTCGCGACTCAGGCCGCATGGGATTTGGAAGTTCCAAGCGAAGGCCCGACCGTGGCGCGGGTGGAGTATCTCGCGTGGCGATTTCTCTCCGAGCATGTTTCCACCGGTGTGCCGCTGCTCGCTGAAGTGCAGGCGTTCATGCAGCCGCGCTACGCCGAGGGCTACACCAAGGGCGTTCACGATGAGGACGCGGTGAAATTGCTCGAAAAGCTGATCCCGATCCACGCCGAGGCGGGTTTGCTTTCATTCGGCCCAGGCCTGCGCGCCGCGGCGATGTTGTTCTGGGAAGACTGGAACGACGACTCGAAGGAATTGCTCGCCAGCCAGTTCGCCAGTTATGGCAAACGCCGTGGTTTCTTCGCCGATGGTGGAGACTTGGAGCTTCTTAAGTCGAAAGTCCTGCGCGGTTTTGAGAGCTGGCTCACCGCGAACGGCGGCTTCCCAGATCTCGCGGCAAGCGAGCAAGCACGCCAACAAGTGGTCGCTTACCTCGCCGATGAATTGGCGGCGGGGCCGAGTTTTATCGTTTCATCCGCTGCGGCAGAGCTGGTGAAAGGCTTGGAACACGCGTTGCTCGCCAAACGCGGCGACAAGATGTTTGCCGAAGCCATCGCCGCCCGACCGCCAAGCGTCCGCTTCGAAATCGCGCGCGACTGGCTTTCCGGCTACGCCGCCAGCACCGAGGGAGCTCTCGCCTCAACTCCCGAAGCACTCAGGCTGGCCGTGATCGATGAGGCGGCGGCGCATCTCGCGCGGGGTGGATTTGAGCAAAGCTCGGTGAAATGGATCGAGCTCGCCGTGCAAGTGGATGGTTTGCGATCCAATCACGCGCGCATCGATGGCGGGGCGCTGCAGCTTCATTTCAGCGAGTTTCTCGACCGCCTCACACGCCACGAAGAAACGGACGCCCGCGCATTTCGCGATCTTTCCGCGCTGAAACATCGCCTCACCGAGGAGAAGCGCCGTGAAATGCGGCTCGATGAATTCAAGCCGAAGGTCATGAGCGCCTTCGTCCGCAACCGCTTGATCGACGAGGTTTATCTGCCGCTGATCGGTGACAACCTCGCCAAACAGCTCGGCACGGCGGGCACCGACACGCGCACCGACCGCATGGGCATGCTGCTGCTCATTTCTCCGCCCGGCTACGGCAAGACGACCTTGATGGAATACGTCGCCAACCGTCTGGGGCTGACTCTGGTCAAAATCAACGGCCCGGCGCTCGGTCACAACGTGCTCTCGCTCGACCCCGCAGAGGCGCCAAACGCCGCCGCCCGCGAGGAAATCGTCCGGCTGAACCTCGCCTTGGAAATGGGCGACAATGTGATGATCTACTTGGATGACATCCAGCACACGAATCCCGAGTTTCTCCAGAAATTCATCAGCCTGTGCGATGGCCAGCGCCGCATCGAAGGCGTGTGGCACGGCAAGGCTCGCACCTACGATCTGCGTGGTCGAAAAGTCGCCGTGGTCATGGCGGGAAACCCCTACACCGAGAGCGGTGGCAAGTTTCAACTCCCCGACATGCTCGCGAACCGCGCGGACACCTACAACCTCGGCGAAATCCTCGGCGGTCACGAAGATGCCTTCAAATCGAGCTACATCGAAAACTCGCTGACATCGAATGCCGCGCTGTCACGGCTCGCCAGCCGCGCGCAAAAGGACGTGCTCGCCGTGATCCGCATCGCCCAGACCCGCAGTCGCGAGGGCGTGGATTTCGAGGGCAACTACACGCCTGCCGAAATCGACGAGATGGTCACGGTGGTTCGGCATTTGTTGGTCGTGCGCGATACGATCCAGCGGGTGAATCTCGAATACATCCGCAGCGCGGCGCAAGAGGATGCCTACCGCACCGAGCCGCCATTCAAACTGCAAGGTTCCTACCGCAACATGAACCGCATCGCAGAAAAGGTGCTGCCCTTGATGACTCCCGAAGAGGTGCGCCAAATTCTGATGGATCATTACCGGGGCGAATCCCAAAACCTCACCAAAGCCGCCGAAGCGAATTTGCTGAAATTTCACGAGTTAGAAAACATTCTCGATGCGCCGATGGCCGCTCGTTGGAACGAGATCAAGCGCACCTTCAACAAGCACAAACTCCTCGGCGGGGCAGGGGAGGGCGACCCGATCTCGCGGGTGGTCGCTCAGCTCACGCAATTCAACGACGGGCTGGAGTCGATCCGGGCGGGCATCGCAGAAGCCGGCTCCACCTACGCCAAGCCGCAAACACTCGGCGAAGAAACCGTCACCCGCCTGCGCGAAATCATCGCCGGCCTCCGCGCCGTGCCAGTGGATGTGGAAATCAAAGTCATGCCCGTGCAGCAAGAAGGCGGAGCCATCGAAAAAGTCGAGTCGTCACCCATCGAGATCAATCCAGAGGTGCGCCAGAATCCTGACGGGGAAGAGTGATCGGCAGCTCGCTGTTCCTTGCAGGATTTTCACAGGCCCAACCACCATCACGCCCCCTGAAAACAACCAAATGCATCACTAAGCCACCCACCAAAACCACTGCCATGGGAAACGAGCACATCCACAAATGCCTCTTCGTCGTGGACCGCGAGGAGTTCAACCGCTTCCAAAAAGGCTGCGTCGAAGAAAAGACCAACACCCTCGTCCGTCGCCGCTATCCCAAAGTCCCCGAACAACAACGGATCGGCGAGTGCCTCACCAGCCTCGACGACCTCATCGCAGCAAAAACCCAAAAGCTCGAAGCCCTCAAGACCCACAAGAAAGGCCTGATGCAGCAGCTTTTCCCATCCCCGGAGGCAGAATGAAGGATAGAACTTTCCACAACCTGAACTTACCATGAGCAAGATGACTTCCACCAATGATAAACAGTTCCCGCGAGGCGCGGAATGGGTCCGCGTGGACTTCCATCTGCACACCAAGGCAGACAAAGAGTTCGAATACAGTGGGGACGAAAACTACTACAACAGCGCCTATGTCGATGCGCTGGAGAAAGCAGACATCCGTTTGGGTGTCATCACGAACCACAACAAGTTTGACTACGAGGAGTTCAAATCCCTACGCGCCACCGCCCGGAAGAAGAAGATCGGACTCCTGCCCGGCGTGGAGCTTTCCGTCAATGACGGTGCCAACGGCATCCACACGCTCATCGTGTTCTCCGATACCTGGTTGGAAAACGCTCAGGATCATATCAACCCGTTTCTCACGATTGCCTTCGAAGGGAAGACACCCGCGCAATACGAACAGGAGAATGGCCGATCAACCATGGGTTTGCTTGATACGATCAAGAAGCTGGAAGGCTACCATAAGGACTTTTTTCTCGTCTTTGCCCATGTGGAGCAATCCAGCGGGCTATGGGTGGAGCTTGATGGTGGTCGTCTTGCCGACGTAGGTGAGAGCGAGTTTTTCCGGCGGAGGACGCTTGGTTTCCAAAAAGTGCGCACACACGATGGCGCGGGCAAAGGTAAGCCGTGCCGGGTGCTAGTGCAGCAATGGCTTAAAAACTGGTATCCTGCTGAAGTGGAAGGAAGTGATCCGAAGGCAATAGACGAGATCGGAAAGGGCAAACCCTGCTTTCTCAAGCTCGGAGAGCTGTCATTCGAAGCAGTCAAATTCGCTCTTTTTGATTATGAACACCGCGTTCACTCCGTCTTGCCCGAACCCCGGCAAGCCGTGCTTTTGAAGAAGGTGAGTTTCGCGGGTGGCGCCCTAGATGGAATCACTGTGCCCTTTTCCCCGTCCCTGAATTGCCTGATCGGCCCGCGAGGGAATGGTAAGTCGGCGGTGATTGAGTGCTTGCGCCATGCGTTGGGTTTCCGCGAGGGCGCGGATGATCAATACAAGTCTGGACTGGTCGTCCGGATGTTGTCTCCCGCTGGCAAGGTCGTGGTGGAAGCCGTGGATGAGTTCGGGCGGGAAGTCCGGGTGGAGCGCGAGCGCACCGGCCAGCCGTCCGTGTATGTCGATGGAATTTACCGAGAGAACGTGTCGCCCAAGTCGGTTCTGAAAGAAATCCAATACTTTGGCCAGAAGGATCTCTCGGCCCGTTCTGAGGCGTTCGACGAGAACTTTCTCGACCAACTGTTGGCCGACCGTCTGGATCCGAAGCCGCAGGAAGAAGCGACGCTGATCGAAGGCGTGCGCCAAGCGGCCAAGCAGCTCAAGGAGACGCTCGAGGCCACCGAGAAGATCGCGGCTCTGCAAAAGGAGAAGAATGAACTGGAGCTGCAGCTTCAGGTCTTCACCGACAAGGGCGTGGACAAGAAGCTCGCCGAAATGACGCTGTTCGACGGAGACCGGCAGGCGATCGTTTCGTGGCAGCAGGCGCTGAAGGAACTGGGCACGAATCTGAAGGAGGCGGCGGACTGGGATGAGGCCGACGCGGCTTTCCCTGTGCTGAAATCGAAACGGACCGAAGGCATCGCCGCCGACCTCACTGGGGCCAAGGCGAAGTCTGATCAAGCCAAGGCATCCGCCCAGTCTGCCCTTCAAACCATGCGGGAAGCATTCACTGCCGTCGGCGAGGCGCTTCAGAAGCTAGCGCCGGTGCAGGACGAGATGAGGCAGGAGGTGGCCGAACTGCAAAAGACCCTGAATGAGCCGCACCTCGATCTGACTCTATTCCGCACGAAAAAGAATCGCTTTGACCAGCTAGTGAAGCTCTTGGCTGCTGGAGCGCAGCGTTCCAAAACAGAACAGACTGCAAGGGATCTGCTCGGTGCGGCGGTTAACAAGCTTCATGATTTCTGGCGTGAGCGCTTCACTGAGCGCGAAGCCGAGGTGCGTCGCCTGGAAGGTGAGTTGCCAGAGGAGATACGCCTCAAAACGGATTTCAAAGGGAAACACCGGGCCTTTGGTGAGTTCCTTCGGTCTAAGTTCCGTGGAAGTGGCTTGCAGGCCGCATCCTACGAAACGTTGGAAGAGGCATTCATTGACGGGAGAGAACTTTATCAAAGCCGGTCGGAATTGGTGGCGAAAGGCTTGAGCGAAAACGCGTCAATCAGAGTGCAATCGATTCTGCTGGACCATTTGGCGGATTTCCTGAGCTACCGCACGCCTGATGAAACCGTTGTGCTCTTTCACCAGAAACCCTTGGGAGAATACTCTCTCGGGCAGCGCGCCACGGTAATCCTCCACATTCTGATGCACCTGCAGCGCTACCCGGTGATCCTCATCGACCAGCCCGAAGACGATCTGGACAACGAGACGCTCTACAGCCATTTCATCAAGCAATTGGTAGATCGGAAGGATTTGACGCAGTTCGTCTTCGCCACCCACAATCCGAATATCCCGGTGTTGGGCGATGCGGAGCAAGCGATTGTCTGCCGGAAGGAAGGCGAGAAATTTACGTTCGACCACGGCAGCATCGACGACAAGGACATCCAACAACGCATTGTCACGGTGATGGAGGGCGGCGAAGACGCATTCCGGCGCAGAAAGGAAATTTATCAATTATGGAAGAGTTCAAACTGAGAAACGAGATCCTCCTTGGGGAAGACAGCACGCGGCAATTCAAGCGAGAGCCTTCGGCTGATGCCAAGATGGCGGGCGAGATTGTTGCCTTCGCCAACAGTGGCGGAGGGCGTATTTTCGTCGGTGTCGAGAAAGATGGCTCGATTGCCGGACTAACTGGCGAAGAGGCGGAGAAGGTCGGCGAGGATATGGCAAAAGTTGCTTGGGACAGTGTCCG
>JBGSLX010000040.1:0-16371 GCA_041740475.1 Akkermansiaceae bacterium
GCAGAGAAGCTGAAACGACGACCACCTTTGACGACTTTGGCGCAGCGGTTGATGAACACGACCTTTTCCGAAAGCTCATTGCCTTCGGAGTCAGTCGGGGCTTGGCGTTCTTCACGGCGTGGACCACCGCGACCGCGACCACCGCCGAATCCACCGCTTTGGCCTCCTTGTCCGCCTTGACCTCCTTGTCCTCGTCCTCCCTGATAGCCGCCCTCTTTAGGAGATGCTTGCATCGGTGCCGCTGCTACCGATGGTTCGGCAGGCACTGGTGCGGGAGTATCGTTGTCGGGTAATGTTACCATGATGATGTGTGACGGGTCGTAGCGTTAAAATTGGAGGCCAGCTTCACGCGCTGCATCAGCGAGCGCTTTGACTTTGCCGTGATAGAGATGGCCGCCACGGTCGAAGACCACGGCACTGATATTGGAACCCATCGCGCGCTCTGCAAGGAGTTGCCCGACCTTGCGTGCGCACTCGACGTTTGAGGCAGCTTGCTCGAAACTCTTGTCCATCGTGGACGCGGAGACGAGGGTTTTGCCGACCGAGTCGTCGATGACTTGGGCGTAGATGTGTTGATTGGAATAATGGACAGACAAGCGAGGGCGTGCGGCTGTGCCTGTGACTTTGCGGCGAATACGTTTGTGAACGCGTTGGCGGATCGTCTTGCGATTGATAGTGCTCATGTTGCCGAGAATGGTTTGGATTATTTGCCGACGCTCTTGCCTTCCTTACGGCGAACGTGTTCATCAGAATAACGGACGCCTTTGCCTTTATAGGGCTCCGGCGGGTAATAGCCGCGAACTTCTGCGGCGAACTGACCGACCAATTGTTTGTCGATGCCTTCCACTTTGATTTTGGTGTTTTCGTTCACCGTGACCGTAAGCCCAGAAGGAATCGGGTGTAGCAGTGGGTGAGAACGACCGAGTGATAGATCCAGATCCTGACCCTTAACAGCGGCACGCAGACCGACACCGTGGATTTCAAGATCCTTCACGAAGCCTTTGGAAACGCCAATGATCATATTGTGGATCAGGCTGCGGGCTGTGCCGTGGAGGGCGCGGGTTTGGCGTGCTTCCGTGGCGCGAGATACAACGACATTTCCGTCTTCGCTCTTTAGCGAAATGCCTTCGGGAAGTGAGAAGTCGAGTTTCCCTTTCGGGCCTTCGACAACGACAGTGCGACCGTCAAGTTTGACGGCAACTTTTTCAGGTAGAGAGATGGGCTTGAGTCCGACTCGTGACATAGTGATGTGTTCCTTTCGCGAGTTGAGGGATTTACCAGACGTTGGCGAGGAGTTCGCCGCCGAGGTTTTGACGTTTTGCGTTGCCGCCGGACATCACACCTTTGGAGGTGGATAGAATGGAAATGCCGAGGCCGGACATGACGCGTGGGATTTCTCCGGCACTGACGTAATGGCGGCGGCCAGGAGTAGAAACGCGCTTCAGATCCGTAAGAACTGGACGGCCATCGACGAAGCGAGGTTTGACCTTCAGGCCGGTGCGCTCACCGGTGGTAACTTCGTAATTCCAGATGTAGCCTTCCTCTTTGAGAATTCGGGCGATGTCCGCCTTGATCTTGGAGTATGGGGCGGTGAATTCCTCATTGCCTGCACGGGCTGCGTTTTTGAAACGCGTGAGGAAGTCTGCGATAGGATCGGTGAGAACTGCCATGATAGTGATTCGATGAAAATGATAAGGAAACGGGTGGCTTAAACGGCAGCGGCCTCCTCAACTTCGCTGGCTTTTTTCATATCGCGGAATGGCATGCCAAGCTCATAGAGCAATGCACGACCTTCGGCGTCGGTTTTGGCAGAGGTGACGAAAATCAAATCAAAGCCGATTTGGCGCTTGATCTGGTCGATCTCGATCTCAGGGAAAATGGACTGCTCCTGAATGCCGCAGGCATAATTTCCGCGTCCGTCGAATGACTTTGAGCTGATGCCACGGAAGTCACGAATGTTCGGTGCGGTAATGTTGATGAAGCGGTGGAGAAACTCCCACATGCGAGTTCCACGCAGAGTGACTCGTGCGCCGAGAACTTCACCTTCGCGGAGTTTGAAGTTAGCGACAGCTTTCTTCGAGTAGGTGATCGAAGGCTTCTGACCTGTGATCCTGCTGATTTCGTTCACTGCGTCATCCACTGCGACCTTGCGATCAGGGGACTTACCCATGCATGAAGTAACGACGATTTTCTCGAGACGAGGAATCTGATGAGAGTTGGTGTATCCAAGCTTTTTAGTCAAAGCGGGGACTACCTGATCTTTGTAGTATTGTTGTAGTGCGGGTGTGCTCATTAGTTTTGCGGGTCAGCGCGGTGTTAATATTAGCGCTTAAGCGCGGGCGGAGACAGATGCCTCAGCCCACTTTCTTGACATTGGAGATGTGGATGGCGCCATCAATCGTCTTGATGCCACCAGTAGGATCAGCCTCGCTGGGTTTGGTGGCTTTTTTGACTGGGCGAACGCCCTCGACGACGACTCGGCTCTTACCGGTATCAACAAGCAGCACAGTTCCGCGCTTGCCTTTGTGATTGCCAGTGATGACTTCGACTTGGTCGCCTTTTTTGACGTGGGTCTTGATGCGGCTCATAGGAATTAGAAATTTGTGATGCGGGAAAAATCAGAGAACCTCGGGTGCGAGGGAAACGATTTTCATGAAAGACTTCTCGCGGAGTTCACGGGCCACAGGGCCAAAAATACGAGTGCCGCGTGGGTTGTTATCCTTATCGATGATCACCACAGCGTTGGAATCAAAGCGGAGGACTGAACCATCGGCGCGGCGAATCGGAGCGGATGTGCGAACGACTACAGCTTTGACGACACTGCCTTTTTTGACAGAAGCGGTGGGAATCGAGTCGCGAACGTGAGCGGTGATGACATCGCCGATACTCGCGGTGCGGCTGCGTTTGCCGAGCACGCCGATCATTTTTGCGCTGCGGGCACCGGTATTATCGGCGACGGCGAGCATGGTTTCCATTTGGATCATGACTTGTAGTGGGTAAAAGCTGGGAATCTGAAATGCTGAAAAGCTAAAAAATGGCGGGGTCTGAGCTAAGGAAAAGGTGAGAAATGTTATTTCAGCGTCTCAGCTTTTCAGCATCTCAGAGTTTATCGTTTAGTGGGTGAGAACCTCTGCGAGAGTCCAGCGCTTGAGCTTGGAAAGTGGACGGGTTTCCGTAATACGGACGCGGTCGCCGATCTTAGCTTTGCTCTCTTCGTCGTGGACGTAGTATTTTTTGGAACGCTTCACGATTTTATTGAAACGCGGATGGGGCACACGTGCGACGTGTTCGACGACAAGTGTTTTGCTCATCTTGTCTGAAATTACGACGCCGACTCGGCTCTTGCGGACGTTACTGATCGTGTCTTCTGAAGTTTCACTCATATAGGAAAACGGTAATAGATTGGTGTGCGTCCTTAGGCGAGGGACTTCGCGTTCATGGCGGTGATCACTTGTGCGGTCTCGCGACGCACCAGCCGGATGCGGGCAGGGTTTTCAAGTTGTCCGGTTGACTTCTGCAAGCGGAGGTTGAAGCCCTCTTGTTTGAGATCGCGCAGGCGTTTGTTGAGTTCATCGGTCGAGAGCTCGTTGATGTTTTTGCCTTTCGTTTTGGCCATAATAGAAACTGGGTAAGAAGATGGATCAGGTGTGCGGATTGCGAACGATGAGACGGGTGCGAATGCCGAGCTTGTATGATGCAAGGCGCATGGCCTCTTTGGCAGCGGATTCTGGAACACCGCCGACTTCGAAAAGAATATTGCCCGGGCGTATCACTGCGACCCAACCTTCGACAGCACCTTTACCTTTACCCATCCGTGTTTCTGGCGGGCGCGAAGTGATGGACTTGTGTGGGAAAATACGGATCCAAACTTTTCCTTTCCGCTTCAGCGAACGTGTGATCGCGATCCGGCAGGCTTCGATCTGACGGTTGCTCATCCAGCCGCGGTCGAGTGTTTGTAGTCCGAAGTCACCGAAGGCGACAGTGGTTCCGCGCTGGGCATTTCCAGAGCGGCTTCCGCGGTGACTCTTGCGGAACTTGGTTCGTTTGGGCATCAAAGGCATGACTCGGTCCTCCTAGAAATAGTTAAGTTGTTGGTTTGAAAATGAAGTCGATCAGTTGCGCGGATTTGGACGACGATCACCGCCGCGATCGCCACCACGGTCTCCGCGATCACCTCCACGGCCACCGCGATCATTGCGGCCATTCTGTGGGCGACCACCCGTGCCGTCGTCCTCTTTTTTGTTCACCCAGCATTTGACGCCGATGATGCCGTAAACAGTGCTGGCTTCTGCAAAGCCGTAATCGAGAGGAACGCGAAGAGTTTGAAGTGGCACTTTGCCCTCACGGTAACCTTCTGCGCGGGCGATGTCCGCACCACCGAGACGACCGGCACAGCGCAGACGAATGCCTTCTGCACCGAATTCCATGGCGGTTTGAAGAGCACGCTTCATCGCGCGACGGAATGAAATACGGCGCTCGAGTTGAACGGCGATCTGCTCAGCGACGAGTTGCGCATCCAGTTCAGGTTTGCGAATTTCAATGATGTCGATTTTGACCTGCGCACCTTTGCAGATGTCACCGATTTCTTTGGTCATCACTTCGATTTCCTTGCCTTGGCGTCCGATGATCAGACCTGGGCGTGAGGTGTGTAGAGTCACACGAACGCTGTTCCAAGCACGCTCAATCACGACACGGGCGAGACCGGCGTTTTGCAGCTTCTTCTTGAGATAACCACGGATCGCGAGATCTTCATGGAGTTTGTCGGTGTAGTCTTTGCCACTGGCATACCACTTCGAGCGCCAGTCCTTATTGACGGCGAGACGGAATGCGATCGGATTTACTTTCTGGCCCATGTTCGGTGCGTGGTGTTAGGAGAGTGTGTGGATCAAGCTTGTTCTTCAGCGGCAGCAGGAGCAGCGGCAGGGGTAACATCGGATTTGGCAGAAACCGCTTTGCGAGCGATTTTCTTTTTCTTTTCGGGAGCAGAACCCGTGAGAGTGATGGAAATATGACTGGAGCGGCGAATGATCGGACCCGCGGAACCTTTCGCACGAGGCTTGAAGCGACGCATAGATGGCGCTGAGCCAATCACCGCTTCCTTGATCACCAAAGTTCCAGTATCGAGTGAAAAATTATTTTCCGCGTCGGCGATGGCAGTTTTGAGAGTTTTGCCGATGAGCTGAGCGGCCTTCTTCGGAGTGAAGGTCAGAATATCAAGGGCGTTTGAGACTGGGAGACCTTGAATGACTCGGGCGACGTCGCGCGCTTTTTTGGGCGAGAGACGGACGTATTTGCTGGTGCTTTTGACTTCCATAAGAAGGAGGACGTGAGGAGTTACTGCGCTGTGGCTTGTGTTTCGAGATTTGCGAGGTCGCCGAGACGCGGGGTTTCGGCGGGAATTTCAATCGATTCGACGAATAAACCACTGACGCCCTTGCGGACATCGGCGATGATTGCGGAACCGTATGGTTGTTGTCCGCGAGAGAGACGAAATGTCATGCCGATTTGGGCTCCATGGCTTTCGCCAATATTGAGAATCAACATACCACTCTCTTGGTCGAGACTAACGATGCGTGCCTGCTGGAGTGAACCAGACCGCACATCGGGCTGAGGCTTTTGGCGCAGTCCAAGAACGGCGTCAAGCTCTCTTAACGATGTTTCTACACGCAAGCGGGTATCTGGATCGGAGACCACCGCGTGACGGAGATAATCATTGATGGAAAAAGTGAGACGACTGGCGGTGCTTTCAAGTTCCGCAATGCGTTCGTTGGCAAGCTGAAGATCGGCAGCGGCTTGAACCAATCGGTCATCGCCTCCATCCAGTAAATTTTTGCCCAGAGCTTCGAGACGTTCACGCACCTGAGTGAGTTGCTCTGATGCTTGTTTTTCTCCAAGGTTCGCCTCGGTGAGGCTGCGCTGTAAAAGCTGATTCTGCTCCTGCAACTCGACGATGACCTCTTCTAGTTGCTCTGCATTAGGCGCTTGTGCGTGACACATTCCAGTAAGCGCCAGCAGACCGAAGGCCGCTGCCAGTGCTTGAGTATGGAATGTGATACGCATGGAGACTGTGTAAAATAAGGAGCTTACTTTTTGCCAATACCGCCGTGCTGACGGAACAAACGAGTGGGTGCGAATTCACCAAGTTTATGGCCAACCATGTTTTCAGTGACATAAACAGGGACAAAGGTCTTGCCGTTGTGAACTGCAAAGTTGTGGCTGACGAAATCTGGAGTGATCATCGAATTGCGGCTCCAAGTTTTGATCGGCTTGCGGTCGGATCCGGCATCGGCAACGGCATCGATCTTAGCAAGGAGCTTCTGATCGACAAATGGGCCTTTTTTGAGGGAACGTGGCATATAATCGTGAGTATGGTTAGGCGTTGGAAAAGGTTACTTCTTCTTGTGACGTGACTCGACGATGAAGACGCTGGTGGTCTTCTTACGCTGACGCGTTTTCTGACCCTTGGCGTGTCCCCATGGACTCAAAAGGTGCTGACGACCACCACCGGACTTGGATTTGCCTTCACCACCACCGTTCGGGTGATCGACGGGGTTCATGCACATGCCGCGGACGGTAGGACGAACACCCATCCAGCGGGTGCGACCTGCTTTGCCGGATGTTTCGTTCATGTGGTCGCGGTTGCCAACTTGTCCGATCGTGCAAAAGCAGCGGTCGTTGAAGCGGCGAATTTCACCAGAAGGCATTTTGACCAGCGCCCAGCCACCATCTCGGTTGGAAAGGACCGCCATCTGGCCAGCGGCACGAGCGACTTTACCACCACTTCCGGGAATGAGTTCGATGTTGTGAATGGCTGTGCCGAGTGGGACCGCGCTTAGAGGCATCGCATTACCAGTTTTCGGTGCAACATTTTGTCCAGCGACCACAGATTGTCCGACTTCTAGTCCAATGGGAGCCAGAATATAGGACTTCTGACCATCTTCGTATTGGATCAAAGCGATGCGACAGGTGCGGTTTGGATCATACTCGATTCCGACGACTTTCGCTGGAGCATCGTGCTTGCCACGCTTGAAGTCGATCAGACGGTAGTGGCGCTTGTGACCACCTCCGACGTGACGGCAAGTGATGCGACCCGTGTTGTTGCGACCGCCGCTGCGCTTGAGCGGGGTAAGGAGGCTCTTCTCGGGCTTGCTTTTGGTAATCTCCTCAAAAGAAGGAAGATTCTTATAGCGTGCGGAAGGGGTGATGGACTTGAAGTTTTTCAATGGCATGACTCGCGGAACGGTGAATGGTTACGTTTGGAGCAGCGGGTAGTTGCTTAGATGAGATCGAGCGACTCGCCTTCTTTGAGGCGGACGATGGCTTTTTTCCAATGGTTGGTGCGACCGGCATCGGCACGACGCTTGCGGCGTTCCTTGCCTGCGTAGTTCGCGGTGCGCACTGCGACGACGGATTTTTCGAAGAGTTGTTCCACGGCTTGCTTGATTTCGAGCTTATTGGCCCGGCGATCAACCTCGAGGGTAACTTCGTTGTTCGTCTCTTGGAGAAATGTGGCTTTCTCGCTGAGGCGAACGTTTTTGATAACTTGATAGATGTCTTTCATGATCTCGGTCTAGGTTCCGGGTTTCAGGCGCTGCGTAGAGCGAGGGTTTGGAGCGCATCGCCAACGAGCACAACGGTCTTGGCGAGTAGGAGTTGTTCCACGTTGACTTCCCTTGCAGTGACCAGCTCGGTCCATGCGACGTTGCGGGCGGCGAGGTAAGTTGATTCTTCGAAAGAATTGGCAATCACAAGGATTTTGCCGGGTGTGGTGATCGCATTGATGGCAGCGATGAATGACTTGGTCTTGCCATCAGAAATGTTAAAGGACTCGACAACTTTCACTTTCTCACCACGAACGAGGTCGCCCAAGGTGCGGCGCAGAGCGAGCTTGCGCACGGTCTTAGGAACTTTCTTCGAGTAATCGCGTGGCCGCGGACCAAAAACGACGCCGCCACCTACGAAAATCGGAGCGCGTTTGTCGCCGTGACGGGCGTTACCTGTGCCCTTTTGCTTATAGATCTTCTTGTTGTTGCCGGAGACTTCGCCGCGAGTCTTGGTGCAGGCAGAGCCAGAACGGCGGTTGGCACTGTAGGCGGTGACGAGATCGTGCACGGCTTGGCGGCCTTTTTCAGGTCCAACTAGGACGAGGTTAGCGGCTTGCGCCTCTTCAACGGTGAGTGACTTGGCTGACATGACTGTGAATCTTGAGTGTTAAAACGAATGCCTTGGCTTAGGCGGTCTTCTTTTTGGCGGCGCGCACGGTGACGTAACTGCCTTTAGTGCCGGGGATAGCGCCAGAAACAAGGATCACGCCATCTTCTGGACGGACAGCCACGACTTTGAGGTTCTGAACGGTGGTGCGGTTGGTTCCCATGTGTCCTGGCATTTTCTGGTTTTTCCAAACGCGTCCTGGAGTGGAGCGGCAGCCGATGGCACCAGTCCGGCGGTGCATCATGGATCCGTGAGTCATGCGCAGACCACCGAAACCGTGGCGCTTCACGGCACCTTGGAAACCTTTACCTTTTGCTTCGCCAATGACGTCCACCCACTGACCGGCAGTGAATGAATCAAGACCGGGATGTGTTTCTGGCGGTGTCGCGTCGTTATCAAATCGAAATTCTTTGATGAAGCGCTTTGGAGTGGAGCCAGTCTTTTTGAAGTGACCCATAGCTGGTTGAGACACACGTTGCGCTTTTTGATCATCAAAACCGACTTGAACTGCGGTGTAGCCGTCTTTGTCAGGAGATTTCGTCTGGAGAATGGTGTTTCCGGAAACGTCGATGACGGTGACAGGAATCATGATGCCAGCTTGTTGATCGAACAGGCGGGTCATACCGAGTTTTTTGCCGAGAAGGCCGAGTGACATGGCGATTAAGATTTGAGAATTGAAATTTGAGAATTGAGATTCGGTGCCGGGGCACCGCTCAGATGCGGATGGTGATGTCAACACCGGCGGGCAGATTGAGCTTTTTGAGCTCGTCAACGGTGCGGGCGGTTGGATCGACGATGTCGAGCAGGCGCTTGTGAGTGCGGATTTCAAACTGCTCAGCAGACTTTTTGTTCACGTGAACCGAACGGTTGACAGAAAACTTTTCGATGCGTGTGGGAAGCGGGATCGGGCCTGCGACGCGGGCACCAGTGCGTTTGGCGGTCTCCACAATTTCTTGAGCGGAACGGTCGATTGCGCGGTGATCGAAGGCGCGCAGGCGGATGCGGATTTTCTGATTTTCCATGATAGAGGTGTGGGTGACGGTTTACGTGGTTTTTACAGGGCGAGTGATCGGGCGTAGTTAATAGAGGCGGTCACTAACGATCTCTTCGACGATATTGGTTGGAACTTGCTCGAAATGCGAAGGTGTCATGGCATAGGATGCGCGACCAGACGAAAGGGTGCGCACGGCTGTGGAATAACCGAACATTTCTTTGAGAGGGACGTTGGCATGCACGATGGAGAGCTTGCCTTTGGATTCGGTATTTTGGATGTGGCCGCGGCGACGGCTTAAGTCGCCCATCACGTCGCCCTGATAATCATCTGGCGTGGAGACTTCGACTGCCATGATTGGCTCAAGTAGAATGGACTTGGCTTTTTTGAAGCCGTCTTTCATCGCGAAAATGGCAGCCATGGTGAAGGCATTTTCATTCGAGTCCACCTCATGGTAGGAGCCGCCGAGAATATTGACGTGGATGTCGATCACCGGATAACCCGCGATGATGCCATTCGTCGTGGCTTCGTTCACGCCTTTGTAAACGGCGTTGATGTAATCTTTAGGAATTTCGCCGCCGACGATTTTGTTTTCGATGGTCAGACCTTTGCCTTTTTCGTTTGGCTTCATCTCAAGACGCACATGGCCGTATTGACCACGACCACCGGACTGTTTGACGAGTTTGCCTTCGCCACTTGCGGCGATGGTGATTGTTTCGCGGTAGGCAATTTGTGGAGCTCCCGTGTTGGCCCCGACGTTGAACTCACGACGGATTCTATCAATGATGATCTCCAAATGAAGTTCACCCATGCCAGAAATGATGGTCTGACCAGTTTCCTCATCGGTTTTCACCATGAATGTAGGATCTTCATCAGAAAGCCGACCGAGTGCTAAGGAGAGTTTTTCTTGGTCGGCCTTTGTCTTAGGCTCAACCGCCATAGAAATGACAGGCTCAGGGAAAGTTGGTGGTTCGAGCACCACATCGTGACCGGGTGCCGCGAGCGTATCACCGGTGGTGACGTTTTTGAGGCCAACCATCGCCGCGATGTCGCCAGCATAACAGGCATCAATATCTTTGTGCTCGTTGGCTTGGATTTGAATCAGGCGACCAACTCGTTCACTGCGACGTGTGCGCGGATTGTAAACGGTATCGCCTTTTTTGATGACACCGGAATAAACGCGGAAGAAAACCAGTTTTCCGACAAACTTGTCCGCCCAAAGCTTGAAGGCGAGAGCGGTAAATTTCCCATGATCCGTGGTGAGCACCTCGATGTGGCTCTCTTCATTGTCTGGGTCCATGCCGACTGCAGCCGGGATATCCAGCGGGCTTGGTAGATAATCAAGAACCGCGTCGAGCAAGTATTGCACGCCTTTGTTCTTAAAAGCAGACCCTCCAGAAACCGGAACGAGTTTGTTGGCAATGGTCGCACGGCGGATACCTTGCTTAAGCTCCTCCAATGAAACTGGCTGCTCCATCAGAAATTTCTCACCAACAGCTTCATCGACATCAGCGACTGCGTTGACGAGTTCTTGGTAAGCATCAGCGGCAATCTCCTTCAGATCACCCTCAAGTTCGCGGATTTCATACGTGGAACCGAGTTTGTCATCGTCCGCGAAGTAAACTGCCTTCTGGTTGACCACGTCGATTTGCCCGACGAGTTGATCTTCATTTCCAATCGGAATCAGGATTCGCACGGCATTGGCACCCAGTTTTTCCTTCACTTCGGCAAAGACGTTGTCGAAGTCCGCTCCGGTACGGTCCATCTTATTGACGAACACGATGCGAGGCACGTGATATTTCGTTGCCTGACGCCAGACTGTTTCCGTCTGCGGTTGGACTCCCGCAACACCACAAAATACAACGATGCAACCATCCAGCACACGGAGCGAACGCTCAACTTCGGCAGTAAAATCAACGTGGCCGGGTGTGTCGATGATGTTGATGCGGTGCTTTTGCTCGGGATAAAGTTTAACGGTGCCGGATTCTGCGCGTTGCCACCATTCGGTAGTGACTGCTGCGGAAGTGATTGTGATGCCTCGTTCGCGTTCTTGCTCCATCCAATCGGTGGTGGCGGCACCATCGTGCACCTCACCGATTTTGTGAATCATGCCCGTGTAGAAAAGAATCCGCTCGGTGAGCGTTGTCTTGCCCGCATCAATGTGTGCAGCGATCCCGATATTTCGGGTGCGCTCTAGCACGTATTGGCGGTTTGGACTATTCGGGTTCACGGGCAGCAGAAAAAAATTACTGGATTAGAAACGGAAGTGCGCGAATGCCCGGTTGGCTTGCGCCATTTTGTGGACATCGTCGCGCTTGCGGACAGCAGCACCTTGGTTGTTGGCGGCATCCTTAATTTCATTCGCGAGTGCAACATGCATCGGAGTGCCTTTGCGATTGCGAGCGTAGTTGACCAGCCAGCGCATTGAAAGTGACTCGGACCGATCTGGAGCCACTTCGAGCGGCACTTGGTAAGTAGCACCACCGACACGGCGTGATTTCACTTCGACACGCGGCTTTGAATTCTCGACTGCGCGGGTGATGACCTCCAGAGGATCAACAGTGTCGATGCCCTCATTGGCGCGTTCGATAGCGGCATAGACAATGCGTTGCGCGAGAGAGCGCTTTCCATCTCTCATCACCTTGCTGATCAGGTGACCTACGAGTGGACTGTCGTAACGGGGATCGCGACGATCCGGCTTTTCAAAAACTCGCTTGCGGCGTGGCATGGCGTTGGTTGGGTGAGTGAGTTAGCGGTGATTTATCTCTTCTTCGCGGGAGCTGCTGGAGCACCGGGCTTCGGACGCTTAGCACCATATTTAGAGCGCGACTGACGACGTTTATCGACCCCGAGAGTATCGAGCGAACCACGCACAATGTGGTAGCGAACACCTGGAAGGTCTTTCACACGACCGCCGCGAACCAGCACGATGGAGTGTTCCTGAAGGTTGTGGCCTTCACCGCCGATGTAGGCAATGACTTCGAATCCATTGGTGAGTCGCACCTTGGCCACTTTACGAAGAGCCGAGTTTGGCTTCTTGGGCGTGCGAGTCATGACTTGGAGGCAGACTCCGCGGCGCTGTGGACAGTTCACAAGTGCGGGTGACTTCGACTTCTCGGCCGGAGTGTGGCGTCCCTTGCGTACGAGCTGATTAATGGTCGGCATGATTTCCTACGTGGTTCTGGTTTGGCATAGGGACAAACCGGAGCGACGACGAGGAAACCTCGCTGAAGCTTTTCTCCGGAGCTGACCCGATAAATTTTCCCGATATGATTAGTCCCCTATCTGCGAACAATTGCAGGCGGACCGGATTGCGGGGCGGCGAACTTAGTACTCAGACTCAACCTGACAAGTCCTAATTTGTATCAATCGAAAAAAACTTCGTGGTTTGACCACTTGCCTGCCACATCAACGCACAATTCTTGCAACCCAAGATGAAATAATCAGTGTGTTCAGCCAATTTAGCTCGGAGCACAAGCATTCCAATGATGATTCAAATTTGACCATGCTTTGTGCTAGGCGAAAGATCACTGCAAATGGATCGTGATGCATTACCATAAACCCGCAAATCATACCTACATGATATATGGCCTAATCATCCAGAATCTCATTAAAACACTGGCGAACAAGCCATTTGGCTGTTTTGAGGCATAGATCAGGTATCATATCCTATTCAATTCATGGTCAAGTATTGGCATGTTTTTAATCGCGGAATCAGGCTTAACTCAAAATGAACGAATAGAGTATATTTACCATCCTGACACATCGTTCCTGATGACATTCCAATCAGCAATCTCTCTTCTGCTTTGAAGATTGAGACATGATCAAAATCACATCAGATCCTTTGGTCTTAACTAATCAGACGAGAATGGCTCAAACAAACAGCGAGTTCAACAACCATAACGATAATATGAGCGTATTCCTCACCCGCGCATCTCGTGAGTGATCAGACATTATAAACCGCCTCTAACTTGCGCCTTTTCAAGAATTTCGGGGTTCGGTTTTCCAAATGAAGGATTAGCAGTCCGTTCCAATCGGAAGCTCACACAAAAGGCAATCAACACTGCTCCAAACAAAAAACGCCCGGATTTGCATCCGGACGTCCTTTTAATCGTTTGGTCTCAATAGAGCTTTATCGCGAATAGAGCTCGACGATGAGCTGCTCGTTTACAAGCGGATCGATGTCGGAACGCTCCGGAACACGGCTCACTGAGGCTTCCAGTTTGTCCTTGTCCACGTTCAACCAGTCCACAGTTGGCATGGACTGAGTAAGGTCTGTCATGCGGAGAACCAATTGTTGAGAAGAAGGCTTGGCACCGATTTTGATGATGTCACCCGGCTTGACTTGGTAGCTCGGGATATCAACACAGCGGCCATTCACTAGGACGTGACCATGATTGACGATCTGTCTAGCGGCTTGGCGTGAGTTGCCGAAGCCTGCGCGGTAGCAAACATTATCCAAGCGTGTTTCCAGAAGCTGCAGAAGGATGACACCCGTCACGCCACGGCGGCGTGCGGCTTCTTCGTAATAACCGCGGAATTGTTTCTCCAGAATTCCATACTGGAAACGGAGCTTCTGTTTCTCGCCGAGAGCGACGGCGTATTCGCTCTTCTTCTTGCGACCTGCGCGCGCACCGTGCTGGCCGGGCGGAAAGTTGCGACGCTCAAGAGCTTTTGAAGGACCGAAGAGTGAAACGCCAAAACGGCGGCTGATCTTCGTGCGGGGACCTGTGTAACGTGCCATAGTAAAGTTTCTGA
Source organism: Akkermansiaceae bacterium (assembly GCA_041740475.1). Taxonomy (GTDB): domain Bacteria; phylum Verrucomicrobiota; class Verrucomicrobiia; order Verrucomicrobiales; family Akkermansiaceae; genus Luteolibacter. The sequence goes on from JBGSLX010000040.1 coordinate 13,961, forward strand.
AAATGTTGGATTAAACGCGGCGTGCCTTCTTTGGGCGGCAGCCGTTATGAGGAATTGGTGTCACGTCGCGGATCGAGAGGATTTCAAGACCAAGACCTTGCACCGCACGGACGGCAGACTCACGACCGGAACCCGGACCCTTGACGCGCACGTCCACTTCTTTCAGTCCGTGTCCCATGGCCTGGCGACAGGCATCTTGGGAGACCACTTGCGCTGCATACGCTGTGCTTTTCCGTGAACCCTTAAAGCCCATTTTGCCAGCACTCGACCATCCGATGGCATTGCCATTGACGTCGGTCACGCTGACGAGCGTATTGTTGAAAGTGGCTGTGACGTGAACTACACCTCGGTGAACGTTCTTAGAACCTTTTGCCTTGTGGACTTTGACTTCTTCGTCTCCACCGAGGCCGATTTCAGCGAAAATATCGCGTTTGACTTCTTTCTTGGGAGTTACTTCGGCTGCGGCTGCCTCAGGGGCGGCCGATGTTGTGGGTGCTGGAGCTACGATTGGCTCAACCGCCGGAATTGCATCGGCGGAATTTTTGGTGGTTTCTTCGGACATGATTGGATCAGGAAACTATTTCTTCACGCCGACGGTCTTTTTCTTGCCTTTGCGAGTGCGGGCATTCGTGCGGGTGCGTTGGCCACGCACAGGAAGACCGCGCTTGTGGCGAATTCCGCGGTAGCAGTTGATCGAGGTTAGGCGCTTTAGCTGAGATTGGCGCTCACGACGCAGGTCGCCTTCGACAAGGATTGACTCTGCTTGAATCACTTGTGCGATGCGCACGAGTTGATCCTCACTCAGTTGTCCGGTGCGGATGTTCGGGTCGATTCCAGCGTGTTCGAGAATCTTAGCGGCTTTTGGGCGGCCGATGCCAAAGATATAGGGCAGAGAAGCTTCGATGCGCTTCTCGTTGGGAATTTCAATGCCTAAAATACGTGCCATGGTGATGCGTGAGTTCGCGTGATCCCTAGAGATTTCCGGTGCACCCGGAGTTGCTGCGGGGGGCGTGATTTAGCAGACGATCCGATGCTGGCAAGCCGGAAATAGAAAATTTCTTTGATCTGTGGCGACATCTGGCGGACTCAGCGGTTTTAAATTCCATCCTCATTGCGCGAAAGAGCGATTGCGACGCAGCACAAATGCGCAACCTGCCAACGCGGTGAGTATCAGTGATGTCGGCTCTGGCACACCGGCAAGACGGAAGGTCCAGTCTCCTTCGCTGTCTGGCGAACCGCTCCAACGGCTCTGCGAAGCCAAATCTTCGCTGCTGCCGCCCAAGTCATACCCGTTATACCATACCCCTCCACGCAGACCGCGAAAATCGTTAACCCACTCTAAATCGTTCCATTCCCATAAATTGCCCGCCATGTCATTGATGCCGTAAAAGCTGGCAGAATCGGCTCCGTAAGCACCCACATCGGTGAGATAGTTCTGGAGACTTGGGGTGCCACTTTGCGAGACAGCAAAAACGCCGTTGTAATAATTTGCCGCCCCAGGATCGGACGGGTTGTTGCTGGTCATCGAGTTGTTTTGATTCGCATGCAACCAATACCCGCCAGCGCCACTCATGTGATTCGGGTCGTAATAAGCGGCTTTATACCACTCATTTTCAGTGGGTATCCACACTTTGGCGTCAGCATTTTTCGTAATGAGACCGCTCGTCGCGCCGTTGAGTGTGTAAGCTCCACCCTCGATCAATCCCACCGCTAAAGCACCACTGGGTTGGTCGTGATGCAGCCAGTTTGCAAAGCGCGCGGCATCGAACCAACTCACGTGTGCCATTGGCCGGGCGGCACTGCCGATTGCTGCGTAGGTGTAGCTGCCCTCGCTTCCGCTGCGGCTGATGCCCGATGTAAAGGTATCCAGTTCCATATTCGGGCTGTAGAGGCCGTGTGGATCGGAAGCGGCAGCCGCGTTGAGAAATTGAACATAATCCGCGATGGTCGTCTCATTGCGCGCGATGCGATACGTGTGAGCCACCGAACCGAGACCATCACCGCCAGACTCGCCATGAGTGCGATTTGCGGCGCTTTGAGCGGCGTTGCCAGTATTGCCGATCACAACCCAATCGATATCCACAGATGCAAAGACTGAGGTTGTGGTAAAGCCGACGGCAAGCGCCAGCACGAGGCTGTATCTAAGGGGGATTTTCATTGGGGTGAAGTTAACGTCCTCGAAAATCAGCAAATCTCGTTTCACACGGCAAGTGGTTTTTGGGATTTATCGAAAAAAATTCTGTTAAATAAACCGGTCCCCTCAAACGAATGGTCCTATATCCAGATTTGATATCTCTATCAGAATAATTCTATGACGCCCACGGATGACACATCAATCCTGTCATATCACGTCTGGACAAAATAAGCTCCCGTCCTAGTTTTGCCGGACTTAAACCACATGGAATTCACCC
>JBGSLX010000041.1:0-6937 GCA_041740475.1 Akkermansiaceae bacterium
ACGCGATACGGCCTGGGATTGGAAGTGCCGCGAATTTCCAGAACTGGGTCAAATCCAGTCTCAGGCGTGAATCGCAGCGTGCCACGGCGGACCGTCAGCGTGCTAAATGGCAAAGCCGCGCGCAGATCGGTGATTTCCACGGTCCCATTCGGCAGCGGATTTCCCAAGGTCCCGCGCAGGCTCAAATCGCCCGTCACGCTGCCCGCCGCGAAATTTCCGCGAATGAGAAATGGATTGTCGGTCCGCAATCGCACGTTCAATCGCCACGCGCCGAATGGCTCCGGCAGTTGTGTCGCCGGGTTCGACGGAGGATCGATCCGTGGCAGTGCCGCCGCACTCGGCGTCGTGAATGGCACGCCCATCGGCAAAATTTCGATGTCTCGATAAAACAAACTGTCCACGACCGAGAGATTTCCGGTGATCTCGGCGTCGTCGAAATTTCCAGTCAGCCGCAAATCCGCGTGGGCACGAACGATCATCGAATCATTGCGCACCACCGGCAGGTGCCGACCAGTCAGTTGAAAATCGATTTTTGCAGGTTTCCATGCGTCCAGTTCCACCGAACCCGCGCCGCGCAAACTGCCGCCGGCGCTTTCGGCACGCAGGTCACGCAAAGCGATACGCTCCGGGCTAAAATCCAGAGTGGCAGCGATTCCGGTCAATGCGTGCATGCGCTCTTGTTTCAACTCCAAGCCGCCTTCTCGGAGTTGCAGCAAACCGATGACTTCTGGCTTGGCCAATGTGCCAGCGACTTGGACATGGCCAGTGACCACGCCTTGAACGGTGCGTGCGGCTGGGATCAGCGAAGCGTATCGTGCGAGTTCGAGACGAGGCAGATCGGCGCGGGCGATGATCGGCTCCTCAAGCACCAAGCCCAGATTTTCCGCCCAAGTCGCCGGGCGAAATGGCATCGAAGCAGTGAAAACGGCCGGCGGCAAATCCGGTGCTGTCGCAGTTCCTTCGATCGTCAGAAGCTTGTCACTTGCCACAAGACGGATGCGCAAGTCCGCAGGCGGCAGTCCCTCTTGCTCGCGCGAGCGGAGATTTTTCGCCTCAACCAGCGCTTCGATCTTAGGCTCGGCATACGTGCCGGAGATTTTCAATGACGCCTGCCCCGAAGCGCCTGCGTCCAATTGCGAGGTCGCTGGCAGCCAATCTTTGAGCAGCTCCAAGGACAACATCTGCGTCTGCACCTCCACCTCTAGCGGCCTGCGGTCATGAATCAGAGTGTCGCGCCACTTCGCGGAATCTTCCGGCATCGGCAAAGTGGCGTTTCCCGTGGCGATTTCGAGATCGTCCTTTCGCCAGAGCAAATCCTTGAACTGCAGCACGCCTTTCGCCAGCCGCACATCCGCTGTGATCGTCTGTTGCTGGGATGCGATGCTCAGATTTTCTGTCGAAATTTCACCCGGCCAGTCATAGCGGATCGTTCCCTGCACTTGAATCGGCGCTTGCTCAGCTTGATTGAAACTAAAGTGCGTCAGCGAAATTTCACCGCGATGCAGCGCGTTCCGAATCGATCCGCCACCGCTCCATTCTCCGGCCAAATCGAATCTGCCCTGGGTTCCAGCCCGGAAAATTGCCAACCAGCGGTCGATTCGTGCGCTGCTGAAATCCTCAAAAACGGCAGTCGCGTCGTAGGAAAGATCCGTCAAATTGCCATACACTTTCGCCTTCATCCCGGTCAATTCGACATCGGCATCGAGCGTGTTTCCGTGCTGCCAGCGAGCCTTGATTGAGATTGGCGATGCCTCTTCTGGATTCTCCGGCCGCACCATCAGCTCCACCTCAGCTCGCCGGGGAATGAAATTTTCGAGTTCCAAATCGAACACTCCCTCCGCTACGGCTTGCGGCACGGCAACTTCAGGATCAATCGCTTCGATGCGTTCCGATAACGCCATCACCATATCGGGAACATTTTCCACGCTGAAAAGACCTGCGATCTGATCCAGCGCTGGGCCGCCCTCATTTCGCGAAAACGGAGCCTCGGCTGAGATTGAAAACACCGCATCTGCCAACTTCCCACGAGTCGCCAGCGTCACCCGATCTTTCTGCAAGCCAAGATCCACACTCAGCTCGGCGATCACCCAATCGCCCGCGACGATGTTTTCGAGCAACAACTGCGAACTCCCAGTCGCCAGTCGCGGGTCAGGCATGAGTTCGTCCACATTGAGCGCAAAAGAACTCAGCCCGGCATCGACAGGCAACTGAAGTCCAAAGCGCTCCGCCAGCTTGCGACTTTCAAGACGACCCTCGCGCAACTCAATCGCGACCGATGAAAACCCCGGCGAGGCACCGATGTAAAAAACGGCGTCGTCCGCTCGAAGCTCCAAATCCGCTTCAGGTGCACCCGTTTCAGGCAAAGTCAGACGCAGATTCCGCACTCCGATTCCCGGCAAGGGATCCAGTTGATCGACCCGTATTCCATCCGCGTTCCATTGGATTGTAGTTTGTTGAGCAGGCCATTCGCGCCCGGTGGCGTCGGTGAGGATTCCCAGCGACAAACTGAAATCTTCTGCTTCTTCTGCGTGGATGAGCTCGCTTGGTTTTAAGGAAAGAACGCGTTCGCCATCGCGAGTCGCGTTCAGCGTGAAGCCGCGCAGTGCGATTGAATACGGCAGAACTTTTTCGCGTGCTTCTCGAATCGACTGCACGATTTGCTCCAAATCCGGGGCTTGTTGCGTCCCCTCGCCTTCCAAACCCAAGCGCAGTTCGAGGTGGACATCATCGACTTCGACACCTCGGATACGACCACGCCGCAGCTCAGCAAACTGATAACGTGGCACCAAACGAGCCACCGAAAGACTTGCGAGCGCGCCATCGGTGGTGATTTTCAAATCCCGGATGACCAATCCTCGGCTCAAACTGCCCTCGACTTTGAAGCTAGTGCGGACTCCGGATTTCCCGAGAAAATGATCCGCCGCCAATGGCGAGAGCCAGCGCAGACCCGGTCCGTTGAGCCAGATCAAGAATCCAATGAATGCGATCAGTCCCGCCGATAACAGCCAGACCCAGCGTTTCCGCCGCCGACGCAACGGCTGCACATCGATGCTAGTTGCTTCATCGGCCAAGACACCACCCTCGTCACGGACAGGTGAACGGTCAACCCCGCTTTAACTTCCGTCACAACTCTTGAACGGAGTGGCGTTTTCCAGACGCCATGAATCGCACAGGCGGCTTCAAAGCCGCCGCAATGGGCTATGGCTCGCCGGATGGAGCCACTCCGTTTCATGAATCGCACAGGCGGCTCAAAGCCGCCGCCATGGGTTATGGCTCGCCGGAGGGAGCCACTCTGGCTTACTGATAGGTCGGAGTTTTGTGCTGCTTGAAATAGCCGTCTCCCAGATACATTGAGGCGTCGTAATCAGGCAGCGGTCCAGCATCGGGTGGGAGCGGAATGTTACCGTGAGTCGCATCTTCAGGTTGCGAATAGTCGATGCTGACGGGTGTGCCGACCTTCACGAGTTTGAAAAACTTGGGGGACAAATTTTCATGCATGCGGATGCAGCCATGGGTGTTTGGGTGATGTTTGACCCAGCCAGTGTGGAAACCGTAATTTGGCTTAAACTCGCACCAATACGGCATTGGGGTGCCTTTGAATGACCAGCCGACGGGTCTGCCGCTAATCATCGAGCGCTTCACCTGACTGCCGTTGTAAGCAAAACCGTGAGTATTCGCACGCTTCTTCTCCACCTTGTTGAAGATTTTGAAGCTACCAGTGGGTGTTTTCGTTCCTGGAGCACCGACGCCCACCGGCATCACTAACAGCATGTCACTTCCTTCCATCACGTAAACCCGCTGTTTGCTGATCGAAACTTTGACTCGCACGTTGTTGGGATTGGAGGGCAACTTGGCGGGCCGATCGTATGCCTGATATGCTCCGAGTCCCGAACCCATTCCGGTGCCGGTGTTTGAGCAAGACGAGGAAAAAAGTGCAGCAGCCAGTGCGGCGGTGAAAATCAAGGTAGTCCTGAGTGTCATGGTAAAGTGAGTTAGTATGTGCAGCATTTCAGCGGGTCGTGGAATTGCAAGCCCTCAAAGCAATCGTTCAGCGGGCTCGCTCCCATGAATCCACCTGATTGTTGATGAACCAGACCGAGCCGGTGCGATACGGAATAAAAACGACTTCTGGCCCCCATCCCACACCGTTGCAACCAAATCGCCGGTTCGGCCCGTAAAAGCGGCCATACGATCCATGAAACGTGTTGGTATAAACAGGCTGTGATGAAGCATAGTCCCAACGCTCTGTTAGTTGACTGTTATTCGAGCCTTGGAAGACGCGTGACGGTGAACCCCAAGCCAAATACACCGCATCCGGCGGCATGCCGCGATCAATCTGACCTGCTTCCACCAAGCTGCGGTGTGCTGAACTCAACGCCTCAAATTTCTCTGGCGAATTCTGAATGCGAGCCTGCGGTGTGGACGGGGCGCATGAAACCAGCAGCAGACCAGCAAGGATCAGGTGAAGAAGGTTATTCATATCGAATCTTTCACCTGCCGCTGACGATCAAACGGTCGAGGCACTTGCTGCGATCTGCGGTTCTGGTCGGGTAGAAACAAAGTCCAGTTCCTCGATTTCGGTTTTCTTGACCACATTCACCGCATCACCACTTTTGACGTCACCACGCAGAAGCGCTTCGGCCAATGGGTCCTCGAGGAAACGCTCGACCGCACGCCGCATCGGGCGCGCACCGTAGGCGGGGTCGAAGCCTTTTTCCGAGAGAAAATCGCGAGACTCTTGTGAAAGCGTGAGTGCGATTTCTTTGTCGGCGAGACGTTTGACCAATTTGTTCACCTCGAGATCGACGATTTGGTTGAGATCGACTTTTTCCAGCATGTGGAAAACGACCAAGTCATCGAGACGGTTGAGGAACTCCGGTTTGAAGTAGCGTTTGGACTCTTCGAGAATCTTCTCCTTCATGCCCTCGAAATCGGCTTGGTCCTCAGACATCGCACCAAAGCCAAGCGAAGTCTGACGTTTGATGGAGCTGGCTCCGACGTTTGAAGTCATGATGATGATCGTGTTGCGGAAGTCGATTTTGCGCCCGAGCGAATCGGTCACGGTGCCTTCCTCAAGCACTTGCAACAGAAGGTTCATCACGTCTGGGTGCGCTTTTTCGACTTCGTCAAAAAGCACGACGGAATAAGGACGGCGTCTCACCGCTTCGGAAAGCTGACCGCCTTCTTCATATCCCACATAACCCGGAGGCGAGCCGATGAGACGGCTGGCAGTGAATTTCTCCATGTATTCCGACATGTCGATTTGGATCAGCGCATCCGCATCGCCAAACATGAACTCCGCGAGATTGCGTGCGAGGTAGGTCTTACCGACACCGGTGGGCCCAAGGAAAAGAAACGAGCCGATGGGGCGGCGCGGATCTTTGAGGTCGGCACGCGAGCGGCGCAGCGCTTTGGAAATGGCGATGACCGCTTCGTTCTGGCCGATCACGCGGCCTTTGAGCTCGTCCTCCATTTTAAGGAGTTTTTCGGCCTCTTTTTCCTCCATGCGGCGGAGCGGCACACCGGTCCATTTCGAAACGACAGCCATGATGTCATCGTCCGTGACCGTGACGATCGTTTCTTCCGTGCTGGAACGCCACGAAGTAAGTGTCTCTTCCAAGTCCCGCTTGGCGTGTTTTTCGTCGTCGCGCAAGGCAGCGGCAGTTTCAAAATTTTGTTCGGCGATGGCCGCAAGTTTGGCGCGATTGATCTCGTCGATCTTGGCTTCGAGCAGCTTGATCGTCGGCGGACGAGTCATCGTGCCGATCCGAGCGCGAGCACCAGCTTCATCGAGTACGTCGATAGCTTTGTCGGGCAGAAATCGTGCCGTGAGGTAGCGCGAAGTGAGTTTCACGGAAGCCTCAATGGCATCGGGAGTGAATTTCGCCTTGTGGTGGCTTTCGTATTTCTCCTGTAAGCCTTGAAGAATCTTGATGTCGTCATCGACGGATGGTTCCTCGACTTTCACTTGTTGAAAGCGGCGTTCGAGCGCGGAGTCCTTTTCGATGTATTTGCGGTATTCATTCAGCGTGGTCGCACCCACGCATTGGAGTTCCGCGCGAGAAAGTGCGGGTTTGATGATGTTAGAGGCATCCATCGCTCCCTCTGCGGAGCCAGCGCCGACGATGGTGTGCAGCTCATCAATGAACAGGATGACGTTTTTCACCTTACGAATTTCATCCATCACCGCCTTGATGCGCTCCTCGAATTGGCCGCGGTATTTTGTGCCAGCGACCATCAGCGCAAGATCGAGCGTGATCACGCGCTTATCGCGGAGAATTTCCGGCACGTTGCCATGCGCAATCTCCTGCGCCAATCCTTCGACGATGGCGGTTTTGCCAACGCCAGCCTCACCGATGAGCACCGGGTTGTTCTTGGTGCGGCGGCATAAAATTTGAATCACGCGTTCAATCTCCGATTCGCGACCAATCACTGGGTCCAATCCGCCTTCTTTGGCAACCTTCGTCAGATCTCGGCCAAAAGCTTTGAGAGCGGGCGTCTTCGATTTCGCTTCAGCGGGCTGCGCGCTGGTCTGCTGAGGTGCCTCGTCTTCGAAAGGTCCATCCTCCATTTCATCATCGTCATCGTCGTCCATTTCGTCGGGAGAAAAATTCGGATCGATTTCCGCCAAAATCTCGTTGCGAGTGCGCTGGATGTCCACATCGAGACGCTTGAGAACTCGCGCGGCAACGCCTTCTCCTTCGCGCAAGAGACCGAGCAGGAGATGCTCAGTTCCAACGTATGAGTGGTTCAGCGCTTTCGCCTCTTTGTTGGCGAGTGCGAGGACTTTTTTCACCCGTGGAGTGTATGGAATGTTGCCGGATGATTTCTGAGGTGGGCCGGAGCCGACTTCTTTCTCGACCTCCATGCGCACGGCTTCGAGTTCGAGGCCCATGCGTTCGAGGACATTGACGGCCACTCCTTGGCCGAGCTTGAT
>JBGSLX010000042.1:0-4986 GCA_041740475.1 Akkermansiaceae bacterium
TGCTAACAACGTGCGCGCCTTGCCGCCTAACACCAGACACTGTGCGGCGCGGAGACCCGCTCCCCAGTTCACCCATTCGTTGATGAAGTCCGGTGTGCCGGTGCGGTGAGGACGCGACGCGCTGACCAGCCGCACCGCATAACGGGCGGTTTCTTCGGCGATAGGCACGCGTCGGACGATTTCCTGAAATGCGAGCAAGTCCTCACCGGTGAAGAGCGCCTGAATCGGCTCCGGTCGGGTGGAGGTGGTGCGGGTGACCACAGCGACTTCGTCATCCTCGCTGAGGTAGTCGATCTTGATGTCGAACATGAAGCGATCCAACTGAGCTTCCGGCAGCGGATAAGTGCCTTCCATTTCCACCGGGTTCTTGGTGGCGAGCACGAAGAACGGCTGTGGCAGCGGATAGCGTGTGCCGGCGGCAGTGACTTGATGCTCCTGCATCGCCTCTAGCAGCGCGGACTGCGTCTTGGGAGGCGTGCGGTTGATCTCGTCGGCGAGGATGAGGTGGGCGAAAAGCGGACCTTTGACGAATTCCAGCCGCCGCCCGCCATCTGCGCCGTCGCTGAGGATTTCCGTGCCGGTGATGTCCGCTGGCATCAAGTCCGGCGTGAACTGAATGCGGTTGAACGATAGATGAAACAGGCGCGCGGTGGATGAAATGAGCAGCGTTTTCGCCAGGCCGGGTGCTCCAGTGATCAGCGCGTGGCCGCCTGATAGAAGCGCGATGAGCAATTGCTCGATCACTTCGTCTTGGCCGCGGATGGCCTTGGCGAGTTCTTGCTTGATGCGTCCTTTTGCCTCCGCGATACGGAAGACGATGGTCTCTTCGGTTGAGGGTGGGTTGCTTTTTTGAGTCATGATCTTTTCAGTGTGTCATCGAATAAACGACGATGTTGATGCCCATCGGGTAGGATTTTTTCTCGCTAAACTCAGTGAAGAAAAAGGGATCTTCACCCTCGCGTTCCCAGCCATCGCCGAGGTCGGTATTGCGGCAAATGATGACCATCATGCGGCCCTTGGCATCGAAAATTCCATAGTAGTGCACGACCTTGCCGCCCTTTTCGTAGAAGATGCCGGTGCTTCGACCGGCCAGCGCATATTCGATAGATGGAACCTGTGGCTTTTCCTTGAGCTGAAAGACGATGTTGAAAACCGGGTGATCCAGCTCGAGCTCGGTGATCGGCCGATCTGGAAACACCTTCTTGATTTGCTGGCGGGTGTGCGCCCACTCCTCATCGCCCCAGAAGTCATCGATCATGAGGAAGCCGCCGTTGAGCAGATGCTCGCGCAGGACTTTCACCTCCTCGTCCATGAGTTCCAGCGTGCTGGTCTCCACCGTGTATAGGAAGGGGTATTCCTTCATTTTGGGGTCGAGGATGGAAACGATCACAGGCTCCGGATGGACGCGGATCGCGGTCATTTGTTGGAGGCGGAGGGAAAAATTCAGGTCGCTGTCTGGATAATCCGCAGCCCATCGAAAATGGTTTTGTGGCCTCAGGCGGACGAAACGAAACGTGTCGTCAGGAAAGCGCGGATCGTTCTCCCATTTTGCAACGCCGTGGCGGTCTATGGGCAAGCCTCTTGGGTTCATGTTGCGGCTCTGACTCACCACTGGAGTGATCAACACTACGGACCAAAGGACGGCGACAGCGAGGCGTGTGATCATGGGGAGGTGGGTAAGTCAGCGAGAAACTTCAGCGCCAACTCGAAACGCGGGTTTTCTTCAAGGGCTTTCAACACTTGCCGCCGAGCTGCGACTGGATCGGATGCACGCAGCAAAGTCGCGAGTTCGTAGTGCAGGCGGCTGGCATCGCGCGGCTCAAGCGCGAGCAGAGATTTTAAAGCCGCGCTTGATTGATCGGTGGCCCCGATTTCCCGGGTCGCAGAAGCGAGCGTGCGGTATGCCTGCTCTTGAAATGGATTGGTCTCTAGCATGAGTCCGGCAGCCGCGTGACGCTCGGCGGCGGGTAGTGCTTGGCTCAGTTCGAGCAAACGGGCCGCGGCCTCGGATGCGTTTGAGTCGATTTGCAAATACCGGGTGAGAACTTGTCGCTCGCTGGTTTCATCACCGAGATGGCGGTGCACGAGTGCGAGCGCCTGATAGGGATTGAAGGGCTCGCGGTTGTCTGGCTCGGCAGCGATGACTTGTTCGAGCCACGTTTTTGCCGTGTTCCATTCCTGGTCTTCCATCAGTTTGGAAATCCACATCATGACGGCGGCGTAGCGCTTGGGTCGTGCGGCCACCCAGCCCGCCGGATCCTCGCGGTATGCGATGTATTCCTCGTCCGTGAGCGGAGCCCAATCGAAGTTCGGGCCATAGGCGGTCGCGGATTTTTTCGCAGACTCACGAAAAGCCGCTTCGAGCTCGGCGAGTGGCTGGATGCGCTTCTCAAGCGATTTTTTCAGCGCGGTTCCTTTGGATAAATCACCGAGCACCTCACGCAGTTTTTCCATTCCGAAGCGCTCGATCAGGAATTCCACCACCAGCGATGAATGGTAGTAGCCAAACTTGATATCCGGCCCGGCAAACGACTCGTCGAGGTCGATGAGATTCGGCATTTTCCCGGAGAGAAATCGCTCGCGAAATTCTGCCGTCATGCCTTGGCCCCAGCCCGGACGCACTTGGCGCTCTTCGTAAACGCTGATGCCTTCTGTTAGCCAGCGGGGAATCCGGTGACGCGTGGCTTCCAGCGTGATCGTGTGCGCCATTTCATGCCAAAGCACCGACTCCCAATTCGCCCGACCCAGTCTTCCGCGCGGGCTGGTCATGGTGATGAGTGGGCCGAAACAAACGCCGAGAAATGCCTCGCCACCCGGCATGCCGAAGGTGCGAATCGCGAAGTCTTCTTGCTGCGGCAGCATCTCGACCATCACTGGCTGCGAAAGGGAAACGCCGTATTTCTCCGCCAGCGTCTGCTTGGCGCGCACCGCGAGATCGAGCGTGTATTTGCCGAAAACCGCCATGTCCTCAGGCGACATCCGCAGTTTCACCCCGTCATTTTCCAACACCGGGTAGTCCTGCAATTTGTCGCGTAGGGAGATCAGATTAAAGGCGGCGACGTTGTAAGGGTCCATCTCGTGGGCGAGGGCGACATTTTGCCAGCCTTCATCCATTTGGCCGAAGCGCAGTTGGTTAGAACCCAACTCTAGCCGAATGGAGGCGGACTGGGGTGCTTCCTCGCTGGCTTGGCGCAAGAATGGGATCGCCTCGGCGAAACGATATTGCCCAGCAAGCGTCACACCGACGGTCTTGGAAACATCCGGGTTGGATCGCCAGAATTTGCGGGCTGCCGTGAGTGCTTTTTCAGCGGCCGCGCTGTCTTCTTCGAGAAACGCGAGTGCTGCCATCAGCGCCCATGCCTGTGGGTGGTGGGGATTCACCGCGAGCACTTGTTGGAGCGTGGTCTTGGCTTCCGCAAAATTTTTCCGGCCCAACAGCCCCTCGGCTTTGCGCAGCAGTGCCGCTGTGAACTTCGGGTTCGCCAACAAAACGAGGTCGAGATAACTGCTGATATCGGCTTCCGGCTGCTGCTGGTCATCCGGCAGTGGCAGCCCGGACTCGTCCATGCCGAGTAAGAATTCCGGATCGTTTGGAAAATGCTTCAGCCCCTCGCGGAAATTCTCAGCCGCTAGCTCGCGATCATGATTTTTCAGCGCAAGCCGACCGATTGCTAGATAGGCTTCGCGGCCTTTCGGGTCGACCTTTTTTGCGGGATCGAAGTGTTGATCCAACACCGATTTGGCATCGCTACCCGCCGCGAGTAACATCTCTCCGTAAGCCACTGAGGCGGCCGAGTCACCAGCAACAGGCGTCATCGGCTCCATCTGCATCGCCTGTGCAATGACGGACTGGGCCTGGGCGACCTGCCCGTTTGCCCGCAGCGCGGCTGAAAATGCCAGCGTCAGTCGCGGATCAAATGGCGAGCGCCGCCACAAGGTCGATCCTCGCTTGAAGGCCTGCTCGACGTTTCCTGTCTCCAGCAGGGTGTGGATTTCCAGAGCGGCGAGCGCTTGGTAATGCGGAGCGTTGGGCCTGGCCTTTCGGCTGATTTCGAGGCATTCGGCGTAGTCACCTTTCAGAAATGCCACCCGTGCTGTCTCGATAGTTGTGAGGTTCTGAGCCCAGACCAGCGGTTGAGAAAAAACTGCCGCGCAAGCGACTGTCATACGCAGACATGTCCATTTCCCCCCTTTCATGCGGGTGACGCTATCACGCTCCAAAACTGAGGCAATGGATTCCCACACGACGGCGATGATAAATCACGCGTCCTAAATCATGGTCCAGTGACCGCGTCGTCACGCCCACGTGATCCGATTACCCAACTCGGCACTCGGTGGGTGTGAGATTGTCACGGGGCGTTGTTTGGGTGCGTTTAGTGGGTTTTTTACAGGATACGAGCGAGGTAACGATCCGTGATCGTGGCGGCGGTTTGCAACCGCCAAGCCCCGACAATCCACCGCTCAACTGGCTTGGAGCTAAAAAAACACCGCCACATCCTTCAAAGTGGTCGTCATTTTCACCACCAGCAACGAGGCCGACAGCGACGCCGTGACTGTAGAGTGCCCAAGCTAAAACCAGCGTGGCGAAGCTAAACCGCGTTCCTTCCGAGGAACACCCTCCGGGAACGCTTAGCCCCAGCTCGGCGAAAACTCTCTACTCTGCTCAAGTTACTTTGCTTTCCGCACTCCAGCGCAGCTCGGGTTCTGGTGCTTAGTACGTATATCAGGCAATCCATTCCACAAATTCCCAGTCACTCCATCCCAACCTGATATACGTACCAATGTTCCAAAAAAACCTTGTAAATCCAACGATTCCCGAGCCACTTTCGACGAGTAACGACTCTGGATATACGCACTTAACCCAAGTTTCTCATTGTGACGCTGTAGCCTTTGATTTTGCAGGGATCCTCTACCAAAGGCACTACAAAGTCGTGATTAGTCTATCTTCAGGTCGGGTTCGTTTTGGGCTGTCTACATGATGAATTT
>JBGSLX010000043.1:0-8147 GCA_041740475.1 Akkermansiaceae bacterium
GCCGTGGGTTTCAACCCACGTTGTATGGTATCCAAACACCCCGCGTCGCGTCGCGACGCCTGAACGACGTTGTTTCGAGCCACCCGGTCACCATTAATCCCACAGATATTTTTCATCATATTGCACGCCGTGCTTTTGCAAGAAGGTCAGATATTCCTCTTGAAATGATTTGCGCTGATGATGTTCGCGTTGGCTGCGGATGTAGGTGGCCACGTCCTCAATGTTGGAGCGACTGACGGTAAAAGCGCCGTAGCCATCCTGCCATGCGAAGGCTTTCATCATGGGAAAAGTGTCGTGAATCCAAGCGGATGATCCACCTTTGATCAACTGGGCGATTTTACTGGGAGCCAGAGTGGGCGACGCGCCTAACAAGAGATGGACGTGATCTTCCACACCGCCGATTTGGATTGGAGTCATTTGGTTCTCTTTGGCGATTCCGCCGAGGTAAGCCCAGATGCGCTGTTCGATGTCCGGAGTGATCCAGCGTTCACGCCTCTTTGTGCTGAACACGAGATGGTAATGCAGACTGGTGTAGGTGTTAGCCATGAGTCTGTGACTGAGCTTCCCATCACCCCCGGTGCAGCCAGCGCAGGATGGGGGGCAAGGTTTCGCTCCATGCGTGGGCAACTGCACAACGGATCACCGCTTCTTCGTCATCGCTTGTTAGGAAACTGCGATGTTTGCGGATGGCCTGTGCGCTGCGGGCGATGGCGCGAAGCTCCGGTGCCAGTGACAGGATGCCGAAGATGGTCGCCAGCGCGGTGGCGGCGAAAACAATGGCGACCGCACCCATCAGCGGAGTCCTGCCCGCCAGCAGCGCGAATACCGCGATCACCGCGCTGAGCGGCGGCACGGCGAGGCCGAAACGGCGGGCGTTTTCTCGCGATTTTGCGGCTTTGGGATCGTTTTCAAGCCACTCGGCAAGCGCCTTTTGGCGCAGTTCTTGACCGAACTCTGCCGCGTTTTGGTCGGCCCGGTGAACATTGGCGACGTCGCCCGGAGCAGGCAACCAGTTCCTGAGATCGCAGCGGCAAGAGCGCCGTCCCTCGTCTGCCAACACACGCAAGCCAAACCACCAGCGCAGCAAGAGCGCGATGGCGATCGGTAGAACCGAAATTAGGAGGATGAAGCGGAACATTTCTATCGCTGCGGCTTGCGGGGTTGCGGCGTCCAGTCGCGCGGATTTTCAGGCCATGGGTGACGCGGATAACGCCCCGCAATTTCTTTCTTCATCTGCGCATAGCCACCCGACCAGAAACTTTTGAGATCTTTGGTCATTTGCCAAGGTTTCTGGCCGGGCGTGAGAATATGCACCAACAACGGCACGCGACCGTGGACGATGTGTGGCGTTTCCCAGACGCCGAACAAATGCGATACGCGCACGGAAATGAACGGGTCTTTTCCGGGTTCGTAGGTGATTTTGCACGACTGGCCATTCGGCAAATCGATGCGTTCCGGGCAGTAAGTATCCAGCGCGACTCGCTGAGCTTGGCTGAGCCATTCGCGCAGCACGCGCCAGACGTTGGCTTCTTTGATTTCCTTGTAGCTCACCGCGCCGTGGCAAATTTGGGCGATGGCGTCGGCTTTGTCGTCGCTGCTCCAGCCGGGCATTTCCAGCTCGGGCATCGCGTTTCCGAGCAAAATGAGCCGCGCAGCCCACTGCTCTACCGCGTGATCCCAGTTCTTCAAAACGAGTTCGCCTGCGAGCACTTTGCCCGCGAGGATTTCAGCGACTTGGTCGAGATTGACGTGGTGATCGCTCTCTTTGGTTTCCAAAACCAGATCGCGGAAGCGGGTTTCTTTGCGACTGACGACGCGGCGGCGAGCTTCGTCCCACGCCGCGCCATCGGTCTGGGCGATGTCCTCGGGAAACATCGCAGACAACCAAGTGGCGTCGATGGCAGTGGCGCGGCGCAGGTGGACGATCACCTCGCGTGCCTCGACTTCGGTGATTTCCGCCGCGACGAAGGCTGGCGCATCTTTCACGCACGATTCGTCGTCGAGCTTGCCACGGCGGTTGCCGACGAGTCGGCAGGCGAGCGTGCCTTGATTGAAGCGGATCGCCAGTTGGTCGCTGAAGCTGGCGAGCATCGCATGCCCGATCGCCTCGCGGTTTGCTTTGAAATCCAGCGCCTGCCACTGCCAGCCGAAACGTTCCGCCAATGAGCGCAGGCGATCAAACCCCTGAGCAATCTCGCGTGCGCCGCGTGCAAGGATCCCGAGCTGGCCGCAACGCAGCGGATCGAAGCGCATTTCCTGAGCCGATTCAAAGGCACGCCACTCGCATGCAAAGTCGGATTCATCGTCGTTGAAAATGAAGTCCTTGCGACCCGCCGCGCCGCGTTTGTTCGTGAAAATCCCCTCGCCCTGCACGGCGGCGGCGATGAACGCGGTCTCCGCCACGCAGCCGAATTCGTGACCCGCCAGCATCAAACGCGAGAAGCGTGGTTCGAGTGGCAAGGCTGCCATTTTCGCGCCTTTTTCGGTCAGCGAACCATCGGCGTTCAGCGCTCCGAGGTCGTGCAGCAATTGCTCCGCCCGCCTCAACGCATCGTCTTTGGGACTATCGAACCACCGGAAATCGCGCACTTCTCGCACCCCAGCGGCGATCAACAACAACACCGCTTCCGCGAGATCCACGCGGTGGATTTCCGGAGCATCGAACTCCGCGCGGCGCGCGTGATCCGCTTCGCTCCACAATCTATACGCGCGTCCTGGTGCGGTGCGGCCCGCTCGCCCGGCGCGCTGCTCCGCCGAGGCGCGGGAAATTTTCTGGATCAGCAGCGTGTTGATCGCCCGGCGTGGTTCGTAAGCGGAAACGCGGGCCAGCCCGGAGTCGATCACGGTGCGCACTCCTTGGATCGTTAGCGAGGTCTCGGCCACGTTGGTGGCGACGATGATTTTCGGCCTGCCACCCGGCGCGATGGCGGCTTCTTGGGCGGCGGGTGGCAGCGAGCTGTAGAGCGGGAAAACATCCCAGCCACGCGCAGTGCCACTATTTTCCAGCAGCTCGATGGTTTTCCGGATTTCGTGAGTCCCGGGCAAAAACATCAGGATATTTCCCACGTCGGGCAGTGAAATCGCTTCGCGACAAACGTTCACCATTTTCTCCCAGATCGGCGTTTCACGCGGCGGACCGCCACGCCGATCGTTCACCGGCGGTCGGTCCGGACGATGCACGACCTCCACCGGATAGGTGCGCCCGCCCGCTTCCAGCGAAACGACCGGTGCGAGGAAATTGGCCAGCCCGGCCGTCTCCAGCGTGGCAGACATCACCACCAATCGCAGGTCCGACCGAGCGCCGTCTTGCAAATCCAGACAACGCCCAAGCGCGATATCCACCGCCAGCCGACGCTCGTGAAACTCATCAAACACCACCGCGCCGACGCCCTCCAGCTCGGGGTCGTCTTGGATCCAGCGCTGAAACACGCCGTCGGTGAGATAGAGAATTTTCGTCTCCCGACCGTAGCGCGAATCAAAGCGCACCGCGTAGCCGACTTCCCGACCCAGCGTGGCTTTGCGTTCTTTTGCCACCCAGCCCGCCAACAAGCGAGCCGCCATCCGCCGCGGTTCGATTACGATGATCATGCCCGGAATCCCCGCATCGACCAGCATCCCCGGCACCTCCGTGGACTTGCCGGAACCGGTCGGCGCTTTCAGCAAAATGCGCGCGCGTTCTCCCGCGCAGACGCAGGCTTTGATCTCATCGGCAATCTCGAAAATGGGCAGAAGCACGCGCGAAGCTGTTCTGGAATGAACCGAGCGGGGAAGGGAAAAACCGACGACTTCCATCGCCGCATTCAGCGTAAAATGCATGCCACCGCTTGCACGGTCGGATGATGCAGCCTACTGAACCGCATGTTTGGTTGCAAAAACGACGTCTGTTGCATTCGGCGCAAAATGGGAAGAATGCCCCAAATGAACGACAAGGAGTCGGCTTCTTCGTCGCTGGTCAAGGCAGCGGAAACTTTTCACCTCACCAATGGCGCGAGTTTGATGGAAGCTTCGCAAAATCGCGTGCTGTCATTGGTGTTTCTGCGTCACTTTGGCTGCACATTCACGCGCCAGCTTCTGCGGCGGCTGGAAGAACTTCAGAGCACGGCTGTGGCTCACGATGCCGAGCTGGTTCTGGTTCACATGCTGAAAAGCGGCAGTGAAATGCGGTACCTGAGCGGACACGACGAGATCGCTCGCATCGCAGATCCTAATTGCGAACTTTACCGCGCATTCGGACTCGGGCGTGGCAGTCTGATGGAACTCTTCGGCCCGCGTGTTTGGTGGCTAGGCGCAGTTTCGATTTTTAAAGGCTGCGGAGTCGGCCATTTGGCAGGCGATGGATTGCAAATGCCGGGCGCGTTTTTGTTTCACAACGGCGAAATCATCGCCTCGCAGCGTGCGAAATCCGCGTCGGAACTGCCAGATATCCCGCTGCTTTTCGCTAAGCAGGCTAGGAGCATGTGAGGCGCGGCTCAGATCAAACCCTGATCGCGCAGCTCTTGATCGACCTCGTCGTAATCCGGGGCACCGATTCCGATGTCGCGGATGCGTTGGATTTTGCGGCGCACACCCACGCGGCTTTTCGGGCCCGTCACCAGCCATGAAACGCCGCCGACGGCGAATGGCAGAAGTGCAGCCACGCCCAGCACACCCAAGCCGATGCCCAAGCCGCGACGCGCACCGGGATGCATCATGTCACCGAGTAGCAATCCTGCCGCGGCGCCGAGCACTGCCGGTGCGGTCAAGGCGCTTGTTTCAATCCACACTGGCGTCGATTCCGTATGCTCATCTGACATGCCGCGAATTAACGCGCCGTGAGATTGGCAGGCAATCCCGGAAAACAAATTGTTGCTCATTTCCCGTCTGCCAAATTAGAAAAGACACCACCACACACGTCCATGCCCAACCCTGAAAACACCTACGCACTGATCCTCGCTGGCGGCTCCGGCACTCGCTTTTGGCCACTCAGCCGTGATTCCCGTCCGAAGCAATTGCTCGATCTTTTCGGCACCGGCACCTTGCTCGAACAAGCGATTCTCCGTCTGGAAGGGCTCGTTCCGCTGGAAAACATCCTGATCCTTACCAACAGCAAACAATTCGACGCAGTGCGCGAAAATGCATCGATGCTGCCGCCGGAAAACATTTTCGCCGAGCCCGCCAAGCGCGACACCGCACCGGCCGTGGCGCTGGGAATCGGATTGGTCGCCGCTCGCAATCCGAACGCGGTGATGATGGTCCTGCCCGCAGATCAGATGATCCGCGACACCGCCGCCTTCCGCGAGGTGATGGAAGATGCGCTCAAGACGGCGGAGCATTCGGATGGTCTCGTCACCATCGGCATTCAACCGACGTGGCCGTGCCCGTCCTACGGCTACATCGAACGCGGTGACCCAGCAGAAATCTCCGGATTTTCCTGCACGCACGCGCCGCACGAGGTGAAGCGCTTCCGCGAAAAACCGAGCCCGGAAGTGGCAGAGCAGTTTCTGCGTGATGGCGGATTTACTTGGAATGCGGGCATGTTTGTCTGGTCGCTGCCGGTGGTGACGGCCCAGCTCGGCAAACACGCGCCTGAGCTGGCGACGTTCATTGAAGAACTGAGTGCCACTGCGGATTTATTGGAAACTGTGGCGACGAAGTTTCCCCATCTTCCAGCCCGCTCGATCGATTACGCGCTGATGGAAAATGCCGACCGTGTGCTCAACATCGAGGCGACTTTCGATTGGGACGACGTCGGTTCTTGGGTTTCCGTGGCGAAGTATTTTCAAACGTACGGCGAGGGAAACCATGCCAACGAAGAAATCACCGAGCTCGGATCCAAGGAAAACATCGTCTTCAACGCGCGGCCCGGCTCGCGGATTTCGCTGCTAGGTGTGAGCGATCTCATCGTCGTGCAAACGGAAGACTCCCTGCTCGTCGCCAATCGTCACCAAGCGGATGCGATCAAAAATTTGTCCCCATTGCTGCCGCAAGAGTTGCTGTGATCGCGAATGATTCCGACTCGCCGCATCCGGCGCTGGGCATTGATTATGGTGAGGCCCGGATCGGCATCGCGGCGACGGATGATTTTGGAATTCTGGCGCACCCGGTCGAAACGATCGATCGGGCGAAAACGGATGCCATCGAGCGCATCGCGGAGATCGTCCGGATACGCGGGATTCACATCTTGGTCGTCGGTCTGCCGCTGCGGTTGGATGGCTCCGAGGGCGATTCTGCGGCGAAAGTGCGGGCGTTTGCCGAGAAGTTGCGGCAACGCATTTCTCAGATTCCTATGGTTTTCGTCGATGAAACACTGAGCACCGCTAGCGCTGCTGAGAAGCTACGAGCTGCGGGTCGCTCGGCGCGGCAGCAAAAATCCATCATCGACCAAGCGGCGGCGGTGGAGATTTTGAATTACTGGATGGGAGAATAAACCGCAGCCGGAGTGGCTCCCTCCGGCGAGCCATTACCCGCAACGGCGGCTTGAAGCCGCCTGTGCGATTCATGGCGTCTGGGAAAACGCCACTCCGTTTGCAACGCATGTGAGATCCATCGCGAAGTGAAAAAGCACGGACCATCTCGATTTCACAAAACCGAATAAAACGCCGCGAGATGGAAAGCTGCCGCGAAAAGAACGAGCTGCAATCCTCCCATGGCGAGCAGGCGATTGAACGCCGGACCCGGCGGCAGCGTGAGCACACCCCAAATGATCCGCATGCCAATCAGCATCACCGGCACACTGGCGAACATCAGTGTGGGCAAGTCGAATGCGAGCCACACCAAGCCCGCGAACGCCGCGACTTTGATTTCCAGCCAGATCAGAGCCGCCGCAAACTTCGGGCCGAAACGCACGGCCAGTGTGCGCTTGGCGGTCGTCGCGTCTTCATCGCGGTCGCGGAAGTTGTTGATGGAAATGAGCACCGCCGAGAGCAACCCGGTCTGAAGTCCCAACAAAAGCGCTTCGAGTGGCCAGTTTCCCGTCTGCACAAAAACCGTGCCCGTCACCGCGATCAGCCCGAAGAATAGGATGACAAAAATTTCCCCCATGCCGCGATATGCCAGCGGAAACGGCCCGCCGGTGTAGCCGTAGGCGAGAAATAACGAAGGAATGCCGATCAACACGATGGGCCAGCCGCGTGCTTGGAAAAGAACGATTCCGCAAAGGATCGCGATGGCGAGGAAGGCTGAAGCGATGCCAAGGACCATGCGCGGCGAGAGCATGCCCGCTGCGGTCACACGCACTGGGCCGAGGCGGCGTGCGGTATCGGCGCCTTTTTGGGCGTCGATGGCATCGTTGAAAAAATTGGTCGCAATCTGGATCGCCACCGCACTCAGCACGGTGCACAGCGCGAGCTTGAGATCGAAGTTTCCGCTTAATTTCCAAGCCAGCACGCAGCCCACCCAGACTGGCACGATGGCGGCAGGCAGAGTTTTCGGGCGAGCGGCGAGTATGCAGGCTTTGAGCGTCATCACTTACTTGCGAGAGATTCGCGCCGCAAACGCGCCATCGGTTCCGTCTTTAAATGGAAAAACTTCGCGTGTGCTTTCAATCTGGTATTCCGGGTGCTCCGCGACAAATGCCTCGACTTGGCGGAGGTTTTCCTCGGGCTCGATTGAGCAAGTGGAATAAATGATGCGTCCGCCCGGCTTGAGACACGGCAGGGCGTTTTCGAGAATCTTGCGCTGAGTGAGGGCGATTTTATCGATGTCGGGCGCTTGCAGCCGCCATCTGACATCCACGCGGCGGCGGATGACCCCGCTGTTTGAGCAAGGCACATCGAGCAAAATGCCATCGAACGATTGGTGCCATTTCTCCGGCGCGGGCAGCGTCCAATCGTGCAACTCGATGGTCGCATTCCCGGCGTGCAGACGCTCCAGATTTTCCTGAAGGCGCGGCAGGCGTTTTTCGTTGGAGTCCGTGCAGACGAGATTTTCAGCGGAGCCGAGCGCGGCTGCGATCAGAAAGGCTTTGCCACCGGGCGCGGCGCAGGCGTCCAAAATGCGCTCGCCGGGTTGCGGGGCGAGCAAGTCCACCGAATGACGCGTCGCCGGATCTTGCACGTAGATCGCACCAGTCGCCAGCAAGTCGCCGGGCACGTGACCCTCGCTTCGGTAAAATCCCGGCGCTGCGGCAAGCGGCTCCCCGGGGCTTTCTGCGGCGGTGCGTGAGAGGG
>JBGSLX010000044.1:0-10210 GCA_041740475.1 Akkermansiaceae bacterium
AGTGCCTTTAACGAATCAAAATTTGGCCGAGCGGGATTGGAGATATTACCGTTTTACTGTCCCAAGGTCTGGCATTCCTGCCGAATGGAAACCATTTTTTGACCGAATCAGCGGTAGTGCCATTGCCTACATTAGGGATACTCTACCGCCGTTTTCCTACGTTCCACTTACAGCAACTTCAATTACAACTTCCACCTTTGTTGATTGGTCAACTGATCTAAAAAACAAAGCTCCTACTAGCGCATTCCCCAAGGCTCTCTTACCCGGAACCACCACTCTGACAGTCCCGCCATTGCGCCCCGGTGCCACCTACTTTCTGGGCATTTTTGGAAATACATCCGGCGGCTCTGTTGAAGTATCATCAGCAGTTTCCACTCAGCAAGTCACGGTGGACGCAGACATGACATATGATAGCGGCAGTACACAAATTACTGTTGCTGGTTCATCGAGCAGGCTGGTGAGAATCAACGCTGGTTCGGCGGCCACTCGTTTGAAAATCCAATGCGTTCAGTCAGCTCTCGGTCTATCCCTGAAGCTGGAGCAAGGTTCAGTTCCATACACCGCCGCAATAATTGCCGCGCACAAGCAGAACGCAGCCCCTTTCCCGCTCAGTTTCACGTTCAACGAACCATTGGGAACGATATGGCCGTTTGTCGCGAACAAGGACTACTACCTATTGCTCACAAATACCACGGTCAGCCCAATTACTTCCACCATCACAATGCTCGGTTCTAGCGCGGCGACAGAAGACGAGGACAACGATGATCTCGCCGACTCATGGGAAGAACTTTATTTCGGAAATCTAGTTCAAACCGCAAATGGTGATTTTGACGGCGATGGAAGCAGCAACATCCAAGAATATGAAAACGGCACCAACCCCACAGATGCGGCTTCGGTTCTATATGATTTCAGCGTGGCTTCTCCTGGCGGTAGCGTCACTAAAGACCCGTTGCTATCAAAATACCCATCAGGAACCCCTATAGAACTCATCGCAAATCCCACATCAGGCGACACATTCCGGCAATGGAGGTCAAATCTAGCATCTCTCAACGGTACAACGAATCCGACTGCAAATTTCTCTATATTCTCAAATGTAGATGCAACAGCAGTGTTCCAAACTAGTGCCTCCAGAGGGCTAGATGCCTCTCTCGCCATGGTGATTTCAGACTTCAACAGTTTCCGTTGGTATGGACAATATGAGTCCAGTCATGATGGGGTGGACGCCGCAGTTTCAGCCTCCGTGAGTCCTAACCAACAGTCCCGCATCACCACCACCGTTACCGGACCAGGGGTTCTCAGCTTCTGGTGGAAGGTATCATCACTAGCGAACAGCGGACGGCTCACACTTCTGATCAACAACGTCGCTCAAACCACGCCAGCACCCATCAGTGGAATCACGGGTGATTGGGAGCAAGTAGTTGTCGATCTTCCTTCAGGTAGCCACTCGATCGCTTGGCGCTATTCCCGAGATGGAAACTCTCAAACAGCTGGTGAAAATCGCGCCTACGTGGACCAAGTAAAATTTGTTCCGGAAGGTTCAGAAGATGCAACCTTCGATGCTTGGAAAACTGAGAAATTCACAGAAGTGGAGCGCACAAATCCTGCAATCAGTGGCCCTAACGCCGATCCTGACAACGATGGAATCGAAAATCTTCTTGAAGCAGCCATTGGCTCCTCACCTAAGCTACGCAATTCCCAGCAACTCCTGCTCACCATTCTCTCGACCACAATCTCGGGAGGACAACGGACGACGTTGCTATCCGCAAATCGTGCAGAAACACCAATCATGGACATGAAAATGGAAGTTCAAGCCAGCAACTCAGGCGTTGCAGGCACGTGGATCACCATTGCCGAAAAAACGGGGGATGAAAACTGGATCGTGGGTGGAATCACTCCAGCCGCAGTCGAAGAAGTGGTTCCAGCCAATGGTTCAATACCGCTCGAAATCGAAGAATCGGTATCTGCACCACAGAATAGCACGCGGCTTTACCGCATGAAGTTTTCGTTAATCAATGTTCCGTAGAGAAATTCTATAAACGCAGCATGTGAAGTGACGCGTCTTTCATCAAATTAGGCAGTGTGTTGAAACAGATGTATTTGCTGGATTCTACTAGAATTATGGTTCAGGACAAAACGGTCATTACTCCTATCCGACCATCATAATCTTCATGAAAATACCCAACTTTGTTCTGGCAATCATCGTAGGCCTCCTTCCGTCGGCTACTCATGCTAACAATGAAAAGCAAGGTTTGCCCGACCTAAAGTTCGAACACCTGCGGATTAACGTTCCCAACAAAGAGGATACAGCCCGTTGGTATGTGGATCATGTGGGTTTAGAAATCATATCCACTGAGCGTAAGGACATGATTTATGTGGCCGATAAAGACCGCTACTTCATGTTCGAGTTCACATCCATTCCCAACATCAGAAATAAGTATTTTGATGTGCACCTAGATGCGCTTCATGTTGCCTTTGAAGGTCAAAAATCCATCGAGTCGGTCGCGGAAAGCATGCTGGCACACAATGGAGTTCAAGAGGGAATCACATACAGAAATGAAATAGGTGACTATGTCATCAACGTGCGCGATCTCAATGGATTTGTTGCGCAACTCATTCACCGTGTGAACCCGTTCTACTCCAAACCAGTGAAAAGCAATATCCGGTTTGAGCATTTGGCCTTCAACACACCTGACCAAAAGACTTCCGCTTTGTGGTTTATTGAATTCATGGAATTGGAGATACCATGGTCTAAGGACATTGATGTGAAGCAGCATCAGTTCCGGAACTATCGTGTCCCATACGTGGGAGATGCGAGCAGAAGTATGTCATTTGAATTATTTGGTAAAAGTGAAGTTGATACCACCTTTGCCAAAATGAAACATGAGGAGTGTCACATCGCTTTTGCCTCAATAGACCCAGAAAAAGCAGCAAAGCAGATGATTTATGGAGGTGCAAAAATGATCGGTGAGCTTCGGAAGGATTCGAATGGTGATGAGTTTGTTGATTTGGTTGACCCTTATGGTTTTCCGATTCGTTTAATCAAACGCATAACACCAATTTTGATCAATAATCCTTAATCTGCTGGGCTAGTTTATCAGGTTGACACCTTTGAATCTAGTGAAGGACGCGCTGATAGGCTTCAATCACGGTTGAGCCGCTGGTGGGGGCACGACGCGCGGACGTGGTTGTCGGTTGGGTGTGATACGACCATCAAGCGCGTGGTCTAAGCCGCGTCGCAGAGCTTCCACTCGGCGTTTCCACTGCGCGGGAATCTGTTCGAGGCTGCCATTTGGTGGTAGGTTTCCTTCATGGATGACCTCGCCGCCCGGAGCATTAATTTTGACATGATATACTGGACCATCACGACGCACTTCGGCGCGCCCTTCATCTGTTGTATAACTGGCGGTTTTTTCGGAAACATTGACCACGCGCATCGGTCCGCCGCACTCTATGGGTAGAATAGCAGCGTCGAGCAGATTGCCGGGGAAGGTGTTTTTCGAAGCAGGAACTTCACCGAGTTTGAGTGTGACATCCAGTGGCTTGCCCGAGCGGAAGCCAGCGAATTTGATCTCGTCGCCAGGCTTGGAAAGTCTGAGTAAAACGGCTAATTGGCCTTCATTGACCAACATCTGGTCGCCGATCCGCCATAGAATATCCAACTCCTGCAAACCCGCCGCCGCAGCGGGGCCATCTTTGTCAATGGAGCGAACGACAAAGCCAATTCCAGGTGGAAGCGATGGCAGGTGTGCGGTGATGGTTGCATCCGGTTTTGTAACCTCCAGACCCAGCCATGCGCGTGGAGGAACAGGTTTTAGCTGCGGTATGCTATCGGCACATAAAAATCCCGGAACGAATAAGCAGGAGATGAGAAGAAGAAGCTTCATTTCAAAACGCGCTTACGGGCATGATCAGCCATTCTTCGCGGGGTTCAGTTACCTGCATCACAATGCCAGTTTCCTCGTCAAAGAGACGATTTTCTTCCACCACATTGAGTCTCATGGCACGCATGGCGCTGCCGTCAGAAATCTCGTGCCAACCTTCGTCGATCATGGACTCCACGCGGTCCGATTCACCGAGCAGCAGAACACCGCGTGGTGACTTGATCGCTGCGATGATATGTGGAGATGGATTCATTTCGAAAATCACAACCGCAGCAACGAGTGTGGCGGCGATGCCTACAGCAGCTAATGGCAGCCATTTAGGCCGCTGTGGTGACCTTATGATTTCCGATTCTGTAGCAAGTTCGTCCAATAAATTCTCGATTGCCAATTGGCTAGAATCACTGATGGCGCTGGGTATGAGGCGAGCCAAGACGTTCTCGATGTCCTTAGAATCATGCATGTTGAACCTCCTTCTTGAGCTGCATATCTTGCGAAAGTTGCTCCAATGCATAGCGGTAGCGGGAAGCGGCGGTGTTAGGAGAAATAGCGAGTGATTCCGAGACTTGTGCAAATGTAAGTCCACCCCAGAACTTCATGATAACGACTTCGCGAAGTTTGGGACTCAGGCGCTGTACGGCATCACGCATCATTTTCGCTTCCTCGTCCTCATCGACTACTGGGTCCAGCCAGACATCTTGAAAATCGTTGAGGTAAATGACGGATTCCTCTCGTTTTCTGCGGCGTTTTTCACTTCGGTGATGGTTCAAACCACAGAAACGAATGGTGGAAAACACCAGCGGTAAGTCGGGAGTCGTGTGTTTTTTGTCCGCTTGATGATGCCACATTCTCAGGATTGCCTCTTGAACCAGATCTTCTGCATCCTCGCGGTTCTGACTCCAACTACGCGCGAAAAGCAACAGCCGAGAGCCATTTTCAGCAAGCCATTGCTTCCATGCGGTAGCTGGGGATTCCATCATTCAGTTTGGTAATGCCCCCAAGATGGGATTTTGTCTGGAAAATCCCGCATCTCTGGTGGGCCGCTTAAAATTTAGTCAAAAAACTTAATTTTTCCCTGAATTTGAGACTGCCCGAGTGCCATGGCTTCGTGCTGTTCATCGGTGCAGGCCGAGTCAATGGGTGCATCCGGCTTGGCGTCGTTTCTTTCGAGAACCTTGTTTTCGATCATCCATTTCTCGACTTCTTCGCCGCTGATATCAGCAAGTATGTAACCGTTGATTTCTACACACGGCGAGAGTGATTGGCCGCTGCGCTGTTCCATTTCCCAACGAAATGCGGGATTTTTGATGATGTCCTTTTCCTCATACTCGAGGCCGTACTTCCGCATGATGGCTCGGACGCCTTCGCTCCAGCCGCAAAAGGTTTTCAGGTAGGCAGTGATTTTAGGTGGTGATTGACTCATAGTTGTTTGTGGGTGCGTCTTTCGATAAGTGCAGAAAGCTTCATTCGCAAGCGTGCATCTCGTGTGAATGTTTCACGAAACAAGACCGATTGAGGTCAAAATGATTGCCAGAGCGCGAGTGCAAATGCCTGCTTCACCACAAGTGTTTACAGTCTTGCCTAGTTCACTTCTTCACGCGGAAAAACTCTGTGGGTTCGGACATAGGATGAAGGTAAGGACTCACAGCATCGGTAATATCGATCCAAGGCTCTTGCATGTTGATGGACTTCTGAAGGGTGCCACCGCCCTCCCATGCGAGTATGAGGAAATTTCCCTGAATGATCGGCGCTTGAGTCCAAGTAAGGACGTCGCCGTCTCCCATCGCCCAAGAGATAGCAGCATCGAACAGGGCCAGACCGTTTGCATTTAAAGAAGCGAACGTTTCGTTTTGAAGGAAGAGGTGAACCCGCCGAGCAGGTGCCGTGCCGCTTGCCATTGCTGCGCCGGACTCGTAGGCATAGAAGCATGCGCGATTACTCCCATCGTTTAACTGTGCAATGATGATCGGATTGCCCGTCGGCACTCCCCAAGAAAAACCACTCGCTGAAGTGGTCACGCTGTGACTTCCCGCTGACAACCCAGCAGCTAGTGGATGATCTGGGTTAATGATATTGAGAGATGTCTGTGTGCCACCTGTAGTGCCAGAATCTGCTGAAGTATTGCCGGTGAACCGGAAGTCGTCTTGCAAAGCGATTTCCCAATTGATGACAGGAACTGCCACATCGTGGAATTTGGTATTGATGTTACCCGAAGTAACGGACGAGGAAACTACGATGAGGGCTTTGCCGGTCGCGTCTCCGGTGACAGTGAGTTCGTCGCTGATCACCTGAACGGTGTGACTTGCGTTTTGAATGTGATCACGAATCGCCATATCCGATTGTCCTAATGCGGTCGCATCGGCAACCACCAAGAGCACCATTTTGCTGCTAGGAATCGCAGTGAAGTTCGCTGTCACGTTTTTATCGGAGTTCATCGTGATCGTCGCAGAGCTGTCCGACCCGTTGAGATCGCCGCTCCAAGAACCAAATGCGAAGCCGCTATTGGGTATCGCGAGGGCTGTGACGACTGTGCCGTCCGCATAAATACCACCGGGTGGATTTAAATCCACCATACCATTCGGCTCTGTAGTTATGATGCTATAAGTTTGGACCGGATTGATGTTCGCGATGACGCTTTTGTTTGCATCCATCGTGATGGTTGTTTGACTCGAGGTGCCGGTAGCATCACCGGCCCATGAGCCGAAGGCGTAACCATTGTTTGGCATCGAACTAATGGTCACCACTTCTCCTGCATCATAGACACCACCGGGAGGGCTCAAGATGACTGAACCGTTGCTTGAGCTGGTTGTAAGTGTGAAGGAATTTGGTCGCTGAGATCGCACCACCTTGATTGCAGAAATCTTGGCGTTGTTTGTCACGCTGGTGAAGGCGATATTGAGTGTGCCGTCGTTTACAGTGACGATACGATCTTCATTATAGGCTGCATTTTTACCTACTCTCGAAAAGATGTCTAAATTCGAAATTACTGGAACACCTTCTATTGCGACATTGAACACGCGGCTGCCTGCGGAATTGAAATTGATTTCCGCAAACATGAGAGTCACCTGATAGTCGCCGTTTATGAGTGGTATGTTGTAACTAAAGGAGTTTCCGTATCGCTCGCTTTGATACAGCACATCATCGGTTGTCCCAGATATGGGAGCAGGTGATCCGGGTGCAAATGCAGTGCCGCCTGAATTGCGCACTCCATCCGCATTGAAAACATTGCCGTCGCCAGCCGTGAAGGCTGGACCACCGCAATTGACTCGAAAGCTGGTTGGACCGGTGATGGGCGCAATCATAAAACTAGCATTCACACTCTTGTCACCAGTCATGGTGATTGTTGTCGAACTGGCGGAGCCGCTCAAATCTCCACTCCATGAGGAAAACACATAACCACTGCTGGGCTCCGCTGTCACGGTGACCACGGTTCCGACACTATAAATTCCACCAGATGGGCTTAGAGTGATTGCGCCATTGGAAGAGGATGTGTTCAACCGATAAACAGGCACGGAAACATAGTTTGCGCTGATGTTTTTATTCGCATCCATCGCAACAATCGCCGGATTCCTCGTCGATCCAGCAAGTGCGCCTCCCCAGGAGCTGAATCCATGCCCTAACTTGCCAGTCGCTTTGACTTCCACTCCGGTGTCTTTTGCATAACTACCTGTGACTGAAGACTGAGAAATCGTACCCTGAGATGATTGTAGTAGAGTTAGTGTATAATTGGGACCCTGGGGAGTCATGGTGTAGGAGCGTGCTTCGTCGTTCACTAAGTCGTCGAACATGATTCCGTCCAGAGTGTGCCCGAGTGCATCTGTGCCTATACCGATTTTGCAGAGCGGCTGGGTCTGGCTCTGTTTGAAAAAGTTTGGCACATCAAAGAACACGCCGGGAGTGCGAGAGAGTGGTTCAAGGATGGTCACACCGATGAGGTGTTCCCCGACAGGCATGTTCGCCGGGAGAGGGATTGAGGTGGAGATAAGATGTTCTTTCGGGGGCGTTTGATAAGTACGAGTCGTCTTATTATAGTTGGAACCCGGATGCCATGTCCTGATATCGACGTTTGGAATAGTGGCTTTCCATAACAATTGACGGGTTGTTTGATCAACAATGACAAGAGCCACTGGCCAGTTCTCATAAAACGGTGCTGAGCCGTTGTTCTTCACTTTAAACTGCACATCCACGTTGCTGCCCGGTTCCACGCGAGCACTGGATGAAAACTCATTGATATGGAAACGATAACCAAACTCCCGCTGCATGCGCGCCGCATTGGCCCTCACGTTAACCGGGTTCGTGCCATTCGCACCGCTCAGTGAGTAACTCGCGATCCAACCTAGTCCCGTGCAATGAAGCTCGCGTATCACATCGATCATATTGTCCGTAAATTGAGTATTATTGAGAGTGATGCTCGGCTCCCCGCCGAACAGCGGATCGAATGTGGCTTCACCCCAGTTGTATGCAACTTCTCCTTCCACGATTTCGCTCAAATGGCGTCCCTGAGAGTTAAAGTTACGAATCTTGGTAGCAACAGACGGCTGGGATGGGTGCGCGTAGGAATCCCAATAAACTCCGAAGCGCGGACTCGGCCAGTCGTCCATATTGCGCACAATCATCTTTTTATTTTGGAATGCGGTCGTGAAAGCATCGCTCAGCCTCTGCCCCCAGCCATCTTCATCGACTCCTACTGGATTTTCCTGCTCGCCCCAGTAGCCGATGATTCCGGTTTGTACCCATGCGACGCGTGGATCATTGTCCCAAACTTCCCCCAGACGCCCAATCAGGCGAACCACACGGTCTTTGAATTGCTGGCTCGACCAATCGCCAGTCTGCAAATCTGCAGGCCAGTATTCATTTCCGTTCGCACTATCCCAATCGATATAAACCCGCGGGATCACTTTGATATTGGCCGCCGGTAAAGCTGCCCATCTTGTATTACAATAGTCCCTGATCTTCTGAACTGTGTCGGCCTCATTGTTCTCAATTTCATTCCACTTAATGTAATGGCGAACGATTGTTGGGTAAGCTGGATTTTGGTTCCACTTATCCACGTCTGGCCGGAAACCCATCAACGGATTGCTAAGTGCACCTGTTGTTTCTGGAGGGTTGACCGTGACCATTTGTGCATGGAGCGAAGCGGTTCCAAATATTGAAATACTCAACAGCGAGAGTTTAGCTGATTTCGCTATATGCTGTTTGAGGTAGTTAAATAAACGCATTGCGGATTTTTTCATGGGTTTATGCCTGTCTTATTTCGTTCACTATGGATGTAGTGACTGAGAGAAATGTAGTTACCTAGTAAATAATCTCCGTAACCTACAAGATTGTCGGAACCTGACAATCTTGAAATGATCTCATTTTTTGCGGCTATGTTGTAACGGAATTCGAATGTGATGAATCCCTAATGGAAACGGAGATCATTCGTTTATACCAAGCGCTTCGATAGCGCAACTCGCGGACCAGACTATGATGGACTCATTTCAGCCAGACTGATACCTCTATGGTCACGCTCGGAAAGAATCGGATTCTCGAATGGCCAGGCAATCGCAAGTGTCGGGTCGTTGTAGGCGATGACAATTTCATCTGCTGGGCTCCATGGCTGCGAGACGAGATAAGCAATGGTGGCCGGGCCGTGGGGCGTGGCGAGTCCGTGGGCGAGTCCTTCAGGAATGTATATTTGCGATGGCTGCGACGCATCGTCTGCCGAAAGTGTGACGGTGATGTGTTTGCCGAAATTTGTACCGGGGCGGAGATCGACGACGACATCGAAGATCGTTCCGGAAACGACAGTAATCAATTTCGCTTGGGCGTGCGGACGCTGATAGTGAAGGCCGCGGATGCAGCCGGGAGCCGTCTCTGTGATGTTCATTTCCGCCCATGCGTGAGAGGTCAGTTCGTGAAGACGCGAGGCAAAAACCGGGCGAAACGAGCCACGCGCATCCTCGAAGCGCGGCGGAAATAACAGTCTTACGCCGGGTAGCGCGGTTTCGATTTGTTTCATCGGGAGAGCAGTTCTTGGGCAGCCGTCGCACCCATGCGCATCGCGGAGTGCATGTTCGGAAAGGTGAAAGCCCCTTGGCGACCGGTCGAGCGAAGATTGGCGAAGCGCGTGAGGAAATCGGTGACTTGTTTGAGGTGCGACTCAAATCCCAGCGTGAAAACCGGGTAGGCGTGGTGCGAGTGAATGAGGTGGTGTGAAACGACGTCCGCTGGCTCGCAAAGCCCCTCAGCAGCGAGGTCGGCGAGGATTTGCGGCAAGGCGAGCCCCGCCCATTTTTCGTCGCCCACCTCACAGGTCGTTTCCACGATCAGAGTGGTGTGATCGGCTGGCG
>JBGSLX010000045.1:0-2637 GCA_041740475.1 Akkermansiaceae bacterium
GGAACGAAGGCGTTTCTCCAATCGATCAAAGACAGCGGCAGCACACCGGCCAACATGATCGGCCAGTTCGGGGTCGGTTTTTACTCGGCGTTCATGGTGGCGGAGCAAGTCCGTGTTTTCTCGCGCTCATGGCACTCCGACTCGCCAGAGCTCGTCTGGTCCAGCGATGGCAAAAGCGGCTATGAAATTGAAGAGACGAGCGGATTGGACCGTGGCTCGAAAATGGTTCTCCATCTAAAAGAAGACTGCGCCGAGTATGCGACGGAATCCCGTGTGAAGCACCTGATCGAGACCTACAGCAACTTCGTCGGCTTCCCAATCTTGCTCAATGGCAAGCGCATCAACGAAGTCGAAGCGCTGTGGCTGAAAAATAAATCTGAAGTCACCGACGAGCAGTACAGGGCGTTCTATCAATTTGCCTGCAAAGCATGGGACCAGCCTGCGTATCGGCTCCACTTCAGCGCGGATGCTCCTTTGGCGATCAATGCCTTGGTTTTCGCCCCGACTGAAAATCCGGAACGCATGGGCTTTGGAAAGGCCGAGCCAGCAGTCGCCCTCTACTCGAAGAAAGTGCTCATTGATGCCTCACCGAAGGAGCTGCTGCCAGAGTGGATGCGCTTCATGAAAGGCGTGGTCGATAGCGCCGATATTCCTCTCAACATTTCTCGCGAGACGATGCAGGACAGCGCACTGATCCGAAAGCTGGGCAGCGTGATCAGCAAGCGGGTGATCAAAATGTTCGAAAAAGAAGCGGAGTCAGACCCCGATAAGTACCGGAGTTTTTACAATCAGTTCGAACGCTATTTCAAAGAAGGCATCGTGACCGATTTTCCAAATCGTGAGGCTCTCGCGAAATTACTACGCTTCGAGTCATCGCTGACCGAGCCAGGCAAAGTCTGCGGCTTCGGTGATTACGTGGCGCGCATGAAAGACGGCCAAGAACAAATCTATTACCTCGTGGGAGCCAATCGCGAGCAGATCGAAAGCAGCCCATACATCGAAGGTTTCAAATCGCGTGGGCTGGAGGTGATTTATTTCAACGATGGCATGGACGAATACGTGGTCGAATCACTCGGTGCTTTTGATGAAAAAAAACTCGTGTCGATCCGTCACGGCGGCGTGGAGCTGGCCGATCAAGCAGCAGAAGGGGAATCGCTCAGTGAAGCGGAAACACAGGCGCTTTGCGAATTTCTGAAGACGGAGCTGGGTGATCGAATCACCTCCGTTTCCAGCGGTAAGCGACTGGTTGACCACCCGGTGATCGCTTTGGTTCCGGCTGATGGCATGAGCCCGCAGATGCGTCAGATGATGAAAGCGATGGATGAAAATTTCAAAGATGAGGTCAAAGTGGAACTCGAAATCAATCCGCGCCATCCACTGGTGAAGAAGCTTGCAGCGGCGAAAGATCAGAATCCTGAAGTGGCATCGCTCGTTTCAAAGCAACTTCTCGACAACGCCCTCATCTCCGCAGGCCTTTTGGATGATGCGCGAGATACCATCACCCGCATGAATGCGCTGATGGAAAAAGCGATGGGCTGAGAAGTGAAATGTGTTCTCCGAATCAATGGGAATTCCACTCCTGAGTGTAGCGTGTTGATCTCATGAGTGTGCTTCCTTGGTTTTCTGACGGTCGATTTCCGGTTTTTCTCGCGCCGATGGCGGGAGTGACGGATGTGACATTTCGCCAGATCTGCAAGGAGCTTGGTGCAGACGTGATGGTCACTGAGTTCGTCTCGGCAGAGGGCATCATGCAAGCCGACGAGAGGACGAGAAAATACACAGAGTTTACCGACTCCCAGCGGCCTGTGGGAGTTCAGTTGTTCGGCGCGGATGGTCGGCGCATGGGCGAGGCCGCGAAAAAAATCATCGATTGGAAACAACCCGATTTCATCGATATCAATTTCGGCTGTCCGGTGAACAAAGTCGTTTCCAAAAATGGTGGTTCGTCGCTTCTCAAGGACTGCCCGCTGCTCACTGAGGTCGCCGTGGAATTGGTCCGTGCGATTGGTGGGCAAGTGCCCGTCACCGCCAAAATCCGAATCGGATGGGATGAAAAATCGATCAATGCGGTAGAAGTGGCCCGGATTTTAGAAGACAGCGGCATCAGTGCGCTTGCGGTGCATGGGCGCACACGTTCTCAGGGATATGGCGGTAGCGCTAATTGGGATGTGATCGGTGAAGTGGCAGCAGCGGTTTCCATCCCAGTCATTGGCAACGGGGATATTTCCTGCGGAGCGGATGTGTTGCGTCGCAAAAATGAGACCGGAGTCTCCGGCGTGATGATCGGTCGCGCCGCGATGCAAAATCCGTGGGTCTTCCGCGAGGCACGGCATTTTCTCGAAACGGGAGATGAGTCGCCAGAAATCACACTCGAAGAACGTTGGGAGCTGGTCTTACGTCATTGCCGCATGGCCGTGAACAGCGGTCGATATGGCGGTGAAATCCACACACTCACTGCCATGCGCTCGCGTCTGATGGCGTATTGCAAAGGATTTCCCGGAGCCCGAGAGCTGCGACAACGCTTGTGTCATGTTTCCTCAGTGACCGCGATTGAGGATCTAGCAGCTTGGTCACTCGCTCATGCAGATGAGCTGGTGCGCGCTGCAGGTTTCGAACCTGCGACCCCATCCGTGTGAA
>JBGSLX010000046.1:0-4842 GCA_041740475.1 Akkermansiaceae bacterium
TCGGAGCGGCGATAAACCAGAATTTCCGGCCAATCCTGCTCGATGAGCACAATTTCCTCCACGGTGGGGATGCGCTTGTAGTTGGTCAGCTTGTCGCTGCGATCGATGCGCGAGGTGGACTCCGAAAGCACCTCGATGATCAGCTTCGGATTATGAACGACGTGCGAGTCGTCATCGCTCGGTTCGCAGGCGACGAAAACATCCGGGTAGTAATAAGCTTCACCGAGGTCATCCGCGATTTGGACCTTCACCGCCTCGATGTAGGTCCGGCACGGCCCGCCGCGCAGGTGATTTTGTAAGCTGGATGCGAGATCGAGACAAATCTCGTTGTGCCTTCGGCTCGCACCCGACATCGCATAAATTCTCCCATCCATAAACTCGTGACGCGTTTCCGAGCGGAGTTCACCTGCGAGATACTCAGAGGCGGTGATCGGTAGCTTGTGGGCGGAGGTGCTCATAGGGTTGAACTTACGCCACAGCGGCTGACTCCTCAATATCGAAAAGCTCCCGAGCATCGGAGATGTGGCCGTTGATGGCTGCGGCGGCGACCATCACGGGAGACATCAACACGGTGCGGCCAGTCGGTGAGCCTTGGCGGCCTTTGAAATTTCGGTTCGAGGAGGATGCGCAGAGCTGATCGCCAACGAGTTTGTCGGGATTCATCGCTAGGCACATCGAGCAACCCGCACCGCGCCACTCGAATCCTGCGGCGGTGAAAATTTTGTCCAGCCCTTCTTGTTCGGCTTGGATGGCGACGATCTGGGAACCGGGAACGACGATGGCGGTGACGCCGCTCGCAACTTGGTGGCCTTGAATGTATTTCGCGACCTCGCGGAAATCTGAGATGCGGCCGTTGGTGCAGGAACCGATGAATGCGACGTCG
The DNA here is from genome assembly GCA_041740475.1 of Akkermansiaceae bacterium. Lineage (GTDB taxonomy): Bacteria > Verrucomicrobiota > Verrucomicrobiia > Verrucomicrobiales > Akkermansiaceae > Luteolibacter. The sequence continues at coordinate 884 of JBGSLX010000046.1, forward strand.
ATTTTGACGCCTTTGATCGGGGTGCCTGCCGGAAGTTTCATGTAGGCCAGCGCTTCTTCGATGGTCGCTTTTTCTTGTGCGGTAGTCGCTTGAGCTGGGTCGGGGATCAGCTCGGAGATGGAAATTCCGTGGTCTGGCGAGATCCCCCATGTGACGGTGGGCTCGATTTCAGCAGCGTCGATTTTGACGATATCGTCGAAATGCGCGTCGGCATCGGAAGCGAAGGACAGCCAACGGGTGGCGGTGGCTTCAAAATCGCTCATATCCACATACGGACGGCCATGCAGGTAGGCCACCGTTTTGGCGTCTGGATTCACATAACCGCAGCGCGCACCGCCTTCGATCGACATGTTGCAGACGGTCATGCGCTCTTCAATCGACATGCGATCAAACACCTCACCGGCGTATTCGTAGGCAAATCCGATGCCGCCTTTCGCGCCGAGCAGGCGGATGATGTGAAGAATGACATCCTTGGCATAAACGCCGGGACGCAAATCGCCGTTCACCTCGATGCGGCGCACTTTGAGTGCCTCCAAGGCCAGAGTTTGAGAAGCGAGCACATCGCGCACTTGGGTGGTGCCGATGCCAAAAGCAATCGCACCAAAGGCGCCGTGAGTGGCCGTGTGAGAATCACCGCAGGCGATGGTCGTGCCCGGCTGTGTGATCCCTTGTTCCGGCCCGACCACGTGGACAATGCCTTGTTTTCCCGAAGAAAGATCGAAGTAAGTGACACCGAAGTCGTCCGCATTTTTGCGCAAGGCGGCCATCATTTCAGCGGCGAGCGGATCTTGCGGCGCGTCCTGATCGATGGTCGGGACGATGTGATCCACGGTGGCGAAGGTGCGCTGAGGAAATTTCACGTTGAGCCCGAGATCGCGCAGCATGCCAAACGCTTGCGGCGATGTCACCTCGTGGATGAGGTGGGTGCCGATGAATAATTGCGTGCGACCATCTGCAAGTGTGCCGACCGTGTGAGCGTCCCAGACTTTTTGAAATAGGCTTTTTCCCATGATTTTCGAGTGTTGCCGTGGTTGGCGGCGGGCGGGAAAACTGCATGGACGCGCTGGACTTGTCAAAGCCGCATCAGCGAGAGTCGCCGCTAGGTCACAACAGGGAAGCTTAGGACAATGTCACGACCAATCCTGCGACGATGGCTCCCAGAGCCGCCAGTGAGAGTACAACCACCGTAATTTTGATCCATTTGCCAGTGTTCCGCTTTTTGGCACTGGCACCATCCACCCACTCTTCCCAAGTCCGCTGTGGCGGAGCGCCCGAGCGGTGGTAGTGACGCAGATGCCCACTAAAGCGGCTGCCTTCATCAAGTTCTTGGTTGCGTTTCATGTGGTGTTGCGACAATGGGAAGCCGCCTGTTATCTTCCTCAGGAATCTGTGACCAGCTCAAATAAGTGACATTCATGCCACAGATATTGCGTCCTGAGGAATCCGGCTCTTGATTTATCCAAACACCAACATGATCCGCTTCCTACACACCCGTATTCGCGTGCGAGACCTCGACAAGTCCGTGGCCTTCTATCAGCACCTTGGCTACACGCTCCGCGATTCCAAAGATTCACCCCAAGGCAACAAACTGGCGTTCTTGATGCTGCCGGGTAACGACGTCTTTCTGGAGCTGTGCCACTCGCCCGATTACCAAGCCAGTTGCCCGGAAGATTTGATGCACACCGCGCTCGGAGTGCCGGACATCATCAGCTACTGCGATGAGGTCGAAAAAGCCGGCATCGAAATTTGGCCGTCCGGCTGGCGCGAAAAATTTTCGTCAGGCGCCCGCAAAATGGCATTCGTCACAGATCCCGACGGCTATGAAGTGGAGATTCTCGAAAACTGAGATCTACAAATAAAACAGCTGCTTCCCGCCGGATTGGCTCAATCGCAGCTTAATTCTTTTTCTTCGGGGCCGCCTTGACGGGTGGCGTCGTAGTGCTTGCTGCCTGATCCAGCGCCAAGCGAATGACCAAGCTGCGGTCCAAGAGGCGGGTTCCTTCGGTAGAAAGTTCCTGCACGCGATAAACGACCAGGCCATATTTTTTGTCGGCGTAGCGACCGAGTGCGAAGTTTTCTTTGGTCTTACCCAGACCGGTCTCGTCTTCAAATTTCCACTCGTTACCAGACCACGCACCCAAGATGCTGGCGGGATCTGCATTGATGTCTTCGATGCGCTTGAGCACACCATTTGGCGAACGGAAAACATCCTCTTTTTCCACGTAGCGCAGCGTGGTGAGCGTGCTGGCACCGCCGGTGGAGGTGATCACCCAAGTGCCGCTCGTGCTTTCTCGCAACATTAAGGTGACGTCTTCGAGCGACTTGAAATCGCGCTTGTTCCAGAGAGCGAGATACTCGGCATATTCCTCCTTAGTGAGTCCGATGCGCTCGTCGTATGGCAGTGGCAGGCCGGGCTTGGAGGCGGAGGAAAATTCACTGAACCACTTCGGATCCTTGCGTGCGGCGGCCTCCACTTTGACCAAATACTTATCGATTTCTTGCGGCGGCACCACCATCCCGATCTGCGCCCGCTTGGCGACTCCCGGTTGCAGCAGGCCAGCGAAAATTTTCGGCGTCTCTGCTGCGGAAACAGCGGCAATCAACGAGGCGGCGATGAGCGAAATATGGATTTTCATGGGCTGTCTGCGGGCAAGCTGGGCCCCGCATTTTTAAAACTCAAGCGGCGAATCACTCGGCTCTCCATTCGGAAAAATAGTCGAAAGCGGCGTTTCAATTTCTTCATCCATCCAGCGCACCAGCGCACTGCGCATCGGCTCCAGCACCTCCGGTCGCGCCCCCGCCAAGTCCACTTCTCCATGCGGATCCGTCGCTAGATGGAACAACCCAAAGTGCCGCCCGCCGGAAGCCGTGGGCGTGCAGACTAATTTCCAATCGCGGCTGCGAAGGCAGCGTTGTTTCGCCTGCACCAGGCGATCCGCATACTCAGGCTTGAGCACAAACTGGTAGTTATAAGTCTGATCAATAAAGGTCATTTCATCCATCGGCGGGAGTTTGGGGCGCTCGACACCGGGCACCGTGAACTGGATGAAAGGAAACCCGGACTCGCCATAAAACGGACGATGCACCGGTGCTGACTTGCCATGAATCCAGTCGGCGAAACTCTGTCCCTCCCACTTGGCAGGTTTTTCCACGCCAGTGAAATCCGCCAGTGTCGGTGCCACATCGATCAGCCGCACCATTTCAGGAATCACCCGGGCAGGCACACCGGGAACATGCACGATCAATGGCACATGATTGGCCTGCAAGCCGCCATTGAAAGTCAGCCCATGACCCAGCGTGACACCCGGCTCGTAGAGGTCATCGCCATGGTCGGCGGTGATGATCACGATCGTGTCGTCGTCTAGGCCGTTGCGCTTGAGCGCCTGCAGGATTTTCCCAACACAGTCGTCGAACTGTCGGGTGCAGCCGTCATACAGCGCACGCACTTGCGCGACTTCTGCGGTGGATAGAGCTTTCCATTTCGATTCCAGATCGGTGCCGCCGATGAACGAATCGATGTCAAAGTCCACTCCGTTGCGGTTCGGGCCGGAGTACGCAGGATCGGCGAACATGCTGACGTACGGCTCTTTGCTGCGGTATGGCAGGTGATTGCAGGAATAAAACACGTGCCAAAAAAACGGCTTCTGCTGCCGGGCAACGGTTTCCAGCCTGCGCTCGACGCGATTGGTCACGACTTGAGGCGTGACGAATTGTGCGAACGACTGGAGCTGAGGAAACATGCGGTGGCCGATCGCATTGTCGAAATAGAGTGGGACGACGAAATGCGCCATCACCACGGCTTGGCTCATGTAGATCTTAAAATTGTCGAAACTCGAAACAGAGACGTGTTCGAAACCAAGCGGCATGATTTCGTAATAAGCCGCGCACCAGTCGCCAATGGCCGCCGTATCGTAGCCACGCTTGCGCAACAACGTGGCAAGAGGCTGGATCTGAGATTT
>JBGSLX010000047.1:0-16007 GCA_041740475.1 Akkermansiaceae bacterium
TGGCAAGCCCGCCCTGCTCGAACACTTGGAACCGCGCGAAAACTCCGCCGCCCGCCATCTCTCCGAAACCGGGCTTTCCTCGCTGCAATCGAACACCGCGTGGAAATTTCTCCTCAACCTGAAGTCCCGCGACTCCCGCGATGCCCCGCCGCGCGACCGCTGGTTCCCCGATCCCAGCCGCATCTCCGTCGATCACTTCTGGCACCAGTTTCGCGGCGAAATGGTCGAGAAACTCGAATCGCTCGGCTGGCAAATCACCATCGATGACAACGTCGGCCACCGCGTTTTCGCCGCCGATCCAGCGGACTGGGACAGCTCGCTGATCCCGGTCGAGGGCGGCTGGTTCAGCCTCTCCGTCGGCTTCGATGTCGGCGGCATGCGCTACGATCTGCTGCCGATCTTGGCACAGCTCCTCGAAGGCGATTTCCTCGAAGAAACGCTGCACCAGTCGAATGCCGGGCACGTTTATGCACCACTGCCGGATGGCGCTGCACTCAAGCTGCCAGTCGGCCGCGTGCGCCGCATCCTCAACCACCTCGCCTCGCTGATCGACCCGAAGTTTCCCGAGCGCACCAAGCTCCATGCGCTCGATGCCGCTGCGCTCGCCAATCTCGAATCGCTCGGCATCGCCGCGCCGCCAGACCTCGCCGAGCTGGCAGCGAAAATCCGCGATTTCCAAGGCATCGATCCGCACGACCCGCCCGCTGGTCTGCTCGCCACCTTGCGCGATTACCAGCTCGCCGGTTTCCGCTGGATGCAGTTTCTCGCTCGCCACGGACTCAACGGCATCCTCGCCGATGACATGGGCCTCGGCAAAACCCTGCAAACGCTCGCGCACATCCTCGCCGAGAAACAATCCGGCCACTCGCAAAACAAGCCGACCCTCGTCGTCGCGCCCACCTCAGTCGTCCCGAACTGGGTGGCGGAGGCGAAAAAGTTCACGCCCGCCCTGCGCGTGCTGCTGCTCAATGGCCCGGAACGCCGGAAATACCTGCGCTCCATTCCCTACGCGGACATTGTTTTCACCTCCTTCGCCCTGCTCCACCGCGATATCGACAGCCTCGCTAAGCACGCGTTTCACCTCGTCGTTCTCGACGAAGCGCAGAACATCAAAAACCCGCACGCCAAGGTCGCGCAAGCCGCCTGCAAGCTGGATGCCAAGCACCGGCTCTGCCTCTCCGGCACGCCGGTGGAGAATCACCTCGGCGAACTCTGGAGCCTGATGAAATTTCTCGTCCCCGGTTTCCTCGGCAGCGAACAGGCGTTTTCGGAAAATTTCCGCAAACCCATCGAAAACCACGGCGATACGGAGCGCAACGAGCAGCTCAAACAACGCGTCGCCCCGCTGATCCTGCGCCGCACCAAGGACCAAGTCGCCAAAGAACTGCCGCCGAAAACCGAGCTCGTCCACCTGATCGAGCTCCACACCGCGCAGAAGGATCTCTACGAAACCGTGCGCGCCACCATGAACAAGCGCGTCCGCGAAGCCATCGCCGCACGCGGTGGCAGCGAGTTCCAAATGGTCTTCCTCGATGCGCTGCTCAAACTCCGCCAAATCTGCTGCGATCCCCGACTGCTGCCCGACGAGTTCGCAAACACCATCGAGGAATCCGCCAAGCTCGATTTCCTCACCGACCTGCTCGCCGTGCTAATAGAGGAAGGCCGCCGCATTTTGATCTTCTCCCAATTCACCAGCATGCTCGGCCTGATCGAGGCGCATCTGGTGAAGGAAAAAATCGCCTATCTCAAGCTCACCGGAGCCTCCAAAGATCGCGGCAAACTCGTCGAAGATTTCCAAACCGGCAAAATCCCGCTGTTTCTCATCTCGCTCAAAGCGGGCGGCACCGGCCTCAATCTCACTGCTGCCGATACCGTGATCCATTACGACCCATGGTGGAACCCCGCCGCCGAGGCCCAAGCTACTGACCGCGCCTACCGCATCGGCCAAGACAAGCCGGTTTTTGTCCACAAGCTGCTGTGCCACGAAACCGTCGAGCAACGCATTCACCAGATGCAGCAGCAAAAAGCCCAACTCGCCGCCGGCCTGTTAGCTGATGCTGACATCTCAAACAAACTCAGCCCGGAGATGGTGCGGGCGTTGTTGGATTAGGCTAAACTCGAAAATGCCAACCACGGAACACACAGAAAGCACGGAATGTTAGAGGATCAAAATCGTGAAGACGACGTCCTGAAGCCGCGCGGCCTCATTCGCACAAGCTCCTCATTTTCCGTGCGCTCAGTGTGTTTCATGTTTCGCTATTTTCTGTTTTAGAATGAGTGGGCAAGGGGAGAAATGGCTCTATGGAGTCATCGATTTCAGCCACTTTTTTGCATCTGGGTGTGCGTTCCAAGCCATTCTGAGGTCTGCGGCAAAACACAAGGCCTCATCCTTGCTGCCGGGTGAATAACCGCCCGGTAGGTTCTTTGGAATCCGCTGTTGCCTCAGTAGATAGCCTTCGACGAATCGGTTTTGCTTTCGCGCGGCGGTCAATGACCTCAAGGCCTTTTTCAAATCTCCCGAGAGAAATTGTTCCAGCACTCTGGCCCAAGCGAAGACCGCATTGAAGGAAAACTCATCCGGATACTGGTCGAAAAGTTTTCTGGCCGCAGCCAACTTGGAAAGCGCCAGATGACAAGCAAGCTGGCGATAACGCAGCCCTTGGTTGTCGCTGGGATTCAATTTCAGCATTTCATCGACTTCGGCAGCCGAAGACTCGATGCGACCGGCTTGGTGCAGGGCATCGGCGAGAGCGGCACGCGCCCGCATGTAGGGCCGAGTTTCGTGAAATCCCCAGAAATGCCCGGCATACTCCAGAAACGCCTTCTCGCCGAGGCGTTCTGCGGCGAGTGACACGATCTTGCGCAAGATTTCGATATTCTCATCCACAAGTTCTAGCGGCATGTGCTCGAGCATCCTCAACCACGCATCCGTATTCCGGGGGTCCAGCTCAACCGCCTTGGTTAGCAATCTGAGTTCCTCTTCTTCTGTCGCGGACTCCATCGCATCGTAAAAGCATTCCTTCGATTCTTGAACGTCGCCGGATGTTATTTCGGCGAGCGAATGCTCCATCTGAATCAACAGCGATGAGGGGGGGATTGGAGTCTGGCCGCCATGGTCTGAATCTTGGGGTCGGATCATAATGTGGGCGCTTGGATGGGCGCGGCCATGCAGCCAGAATCGGCAGACTAGAGCAACCGTGAATGCTGCGGGATGAGTCGCCTACTCGGAAAGGGTCGCGACCGTGTGGGGTTCTCGCGTATTAAGCGATGGGGTTTTGTGAGCCAAGGAGCGGCGACCTTATTGTCGCCTCTTTCTCGGGAAAGGAGAAGAGAGCGGCAATAAGGGCCATGCTCACTATTTAAAAAACTTGTGCGCGGTCGGGTAAACTCGTGGATCACAGTGTTTGGATGGATCAATACATCATTGGAATGGTTGTTCGTGTGGCTGGAATGAGAGCGCACGCGGCTGGGATGAGAGCGTACGGCGCTGGAATACGTGCGCGTGTCTCTGGAATGAGTACTCGCTTGGTTGGAAGGGTGTGCCTGACGCTGGAATGAAGCCGCAGGGCTTTGGAATCACCGCTCGTGATTCCCGGATGCGGGTGAGTGGAGTTGGAATCCACTGAAGCGCACTTGGATTGGTGCGTAGTGGTCTCCGAACTTTCGCGCTTAGCGATGGTGCGGGGCGTAACGCAATTGGGGTCGCTCGCTGGAGTTCCCGGAAGAATTGGATCTACGAGAGGCTCCGCCTTTTTCTTGGATGGGTGAGATCTCATCCACGTTGGGCAGAACGCCGGGACCATCTGCGAAATTGCGTGCGTCCGCCGCGACCTTGTAGCGGGCGTCCATATCTGCCTGCACATCGTTGAGCGAACGGTTGTTGTTCACGATAGAGGGCTGGATGAAGACCATCAGTTCCGAGCGGTCTTTTACATCTACATTATTAGAGAACAATTTTCCGAGATATGGAATGTCACTCAATATAGGAATGCCTGTCTCTTGTTGGTTGTTTTTTGAGACGATGAGTCCTCCGAGCACGATGGTGTTATTGTTCGGCACTGTAGCTGTTGTGATAATACTGCGCGTGGTAATGCGAGGAACCGTCAGAGATTCGCCATCCGTGCCCGCTCCCTCGATCGTTTGTGTTCCATTTTGTTCGTCGTTCAATAACTCGATATTCATAGTGATTTCATTGTCGGAATTCACCAAGGGAGTGACCACAAGTTCCAAAACCACATCTTCATACTGGATGCGCGTTCCACTACTAAAGGAGCCATTGCTACTACCGCCTTCCGTCGGGATCGCGATGCGTTCACCACTAGAGATAATGCCTTCCTGATTGTTGGACACAAAAATACTAGGGCGCGACAACACGGTGAAATCTGTGTTGGATTGGAGAATATTCATAAAAACACTTAGGTCTCCTATCGTGCCGTAACCGCGTAATCCCCCGGCAGCAGCCAAAGCACCTGGAACTAAAGATGCGACACCGTTAGCGCCTGGTATGATTGGTAGTGAAGGGCCAATGCCTCCGCCGCCTCGGGAGAAGATATCACCGCTACGAACGAGATAATCGAATCCCGTTTCCGATCTGTCCTCGAGTGTGAGCTGTCCAATGACTGTGGAAATCATGACCTGCTCTGGTTTGACGTCGATCTGATCGAGCAAGCGCTCGATGATTTCCAGAGCGGATGGCGGACCCTGAGCAACGATTGAGTTGGTGATGTTGTCTGCAATGAGTTGAGTGCGGCCGACGATGATGGATTCTGGCGCGGAGCTAACGGCCGAGCCACCCGAGGAGCTTCCGCCGCCGCTGGACCTGCTGGTTCTGCCGCCACCGCCACTGGAACCACCGCCAAAGGACGAGTCACTACCCGTGCCGGAAGAGCTGTTGCGGTTGAAACCGGAGGATTGTTGCGATGAGCGGTTGTTGCCGGTGGCGTTGCTTTGTGGGCGACTTGCCGCGCCGCCAGACGCTGCTCCACCACCTTCACCGGTGCCACTGAAGGCACGCGTGATGGCGTCTCCGGCGATGGGCAGGAATTCCGAAACGGTAAGGAAGCGGAGTTTTCTGCGCATGAAGGTTTTCTCACTGCTTGGGATGTCGAACTCGCGCACCAAGCTTTCCACAAACAAGAGATCCACTGGGCGGCCCATGGCGAAGATGCGGCTGGTGCGGGGTTCGGCGATGATTTGCACGGGCGTGTCTTCGCCGCCACCACCACCGTCACCGCCGCCTGCGACTTGGGCTACGCCTGCTGCGGGAATTCCGGGAGGAGGAGCGGGAGCCCCGCCGCCGCTATCGGTGCGCTGAACTCCTGCGGTGCGCTGAGATTGTTGTTGGGCGTTGAGCAGTTCGTTGAGTACGCCAGCGATCTCGGTGACGTCGGCATACTGGACGGTGATCCAGCGGGTGGATTGCACCGATCCGGGGACGTCGATGGTCCGTTGCAAATCGACGAGGCTGCTGATCAGCGAGGCCTTTTCCGTGATGACGATGGCCGAGGCATTGGGCACGGCGGTGATCGAGCCGTAGGAGCCGAACTGACCGATGACTTGGGTGAAGATGTTGAGAGCTTGGTCCGGCTTGATGTGATTGAGGTTCATCACGTAAGTGATGACGACGTCGGTCTCGGGCAGCGGGGTGTTTTCGTTATAGACGCTGATGTTGACGTTGTTCGGGCGCGGGCCGCCGGTGGAGATGGTGAGGATGTCGAGTTTCGGGTCCTGCGGGTGCTGGACGAAGACAAAGTTTTCGAGCACGGCGGCCTTGCGCAGGAGTTCGGCTGCTTCCGCGTAGGTGAGCGGGTCGTTCGGGCTCGCTTCTTGCACGAAGGCAAATTCTGCGGAACTGGCGGCGGTGGAGACGATCACGCGGCGGCCCGTGTATTTCCGGTAAAGACCTGCGAGCGCATTGCCACTGAGCTTGGGTTCGATGATGTCCTCGATGATTTTGGTTTCGCCCAGTGCTTGATTGGCTTGGATGGCTTGGGCTGGCTCATTTGGCGCATCGGGAGCTTCTGGGTCGCCAGCGGCGGGCTCAATCGCAGCTCCGGGAATCGGCACTCCGGGTGGCAGCACGGGAGGTTCTTGAGCGTTTGCGGAGACCCACAAGGAGAGAAATAGGACGGTGAGACGGTGGCGTAACATGCAGAGTGGCAGTGAGATTCGAGGAAAGTGGGCGAGAGATGCGGTTAGCGGCGGCGTGCTGGGCGAATGGTTTGCTGGGCGGGTTGCACGGCTTGCGGTAGCACGGCTGGATTGGCTTGGTTGGGGATCGGCGGTGGCACGACCCGTGGGCGTGGTTGGCGAACTGCCGGTTGGCCGGGCTTCGGACCGGGCTGTAGCGATTGATTGCCTTGTGGCATCTGATTGCCTTGCGGCAGTTGCGGCATATTGGGGTGCTGCGGTTGTTGTGGCTGGGCTTGCTGCTGCGGTGTCAGAGTGAGCATGGATTGCTCAAATGAAACTGCGCCTTTGATCGAGCCAGAGGACATTTGCACGACTGTGCCGAGTGGATCGCCGTCCTTGCGTTTCACCGAGAGGACTTTGAAGCCGCCGCTGGGTTTATCCGAATCCACAGTGACGCGTTCGGCCGGATTTTTCCGATTGAGCATGGTCACGCGGTAGCCACCTGAAATGGGCGAAACGCCGAGCAAGGCGTAGTCTTCGAGTGGGTTGGCCACGAGCGCTTGCTCAGGTGGCGGTGGTTTCGCGGTGAATGGCGAGTTGGTCCACAGGCCTGCGTATTTGGTCGCAGGCGCTTTCCGAGGAAGTTCCGCCAGAGCCATGCCGGTGATGGCAGGAGTGAGCAGCAGGAGGCGGAGCGAAAAGTGCATGCGGGCGGGTAGCTGTGTGGGGTGAAAATGGAACTTTTTAAAAATTTAGGCCGGAGGCAGGGGAACGAACCATTGCTCGACGGTGGCGGTGCAGTCGATCTGCGTGTCGTCCTGCTGATTCGGTGAAAGGCGGATCAAAGAAGCGGCGCGAAATTGCTCGGGCACATTGAGACGATCAAACCAGCGATAGAGCGCTTCCTCGCGGCCATTCACGGTGATTTGGATTTTCGCGCGGTGGTAGTGGAGTCCCTCACTTGAATCAGTGGGCATGGGTTTCTGAGACTTGATGGTGAGGCCGGCGCTGGTGGCCTCGCGTTCGCAGAGTTGCTGGAGCATCGTTTGCACGTCCTCATTGGCGGCGGGTTGCGGCTCCTTGGACGCGAGCCACTCCATTTGATCGCTCACTTGTTCGCGGCTAGAGCGGAACATTTCGGCTCTTTCAAGTTCTTGGCGGGCTTGCGAAAGCTTACGGTCCACCTCCGTGCGCTTGGCTTGGAAAAACCCGAATGCCAAAAAATTGACCACGAGAAATGCCGAACCCGCAAAGACGATCAGGATTTTTTTCTCACGGGGTGACATGCTGGGAGCTTTTTAAAATGCGGGTGTGAATGGATTACGAAGGAGAGAATGCCGAGGAACAGGCAATTTGTCGGTCAAGGTTGCGCTTCGGCGACGGGGAGAGCGGCATTGAAGACGAATTCCCAGCCGCGTGTGGATTGCGTGGGTTCCGGGGTTTCCCACTCGAAGCGGGCGAGATCGTTGTTTTTCGAGAGATTCAGGCTGAACGTTTTCACGGCTTGGAACTGCGGGGCCTCGCCGGTGAGTTTGACCTCATAAGCGCTGATTTCTGCGGTTTTAAGGCGCAGGCCGCTGCTCGGTGGGATGCAGGAAGCCACGCCGTTCAAAATATCGACTGGCGACAAAGCGAGTTCGATGGCGGGTGCGAGCTCATCCCATTTCGCGACGTGCAGCGCGTAGGCTTGGCCCTCAGGCGCGACTCGCTCGGCTTCGGCGAGTATCTTGCGAGATTCCGCATTGCTCTGCCACAAGCCATAACCGAACCAGCCGATGAGGCCGAGGTAAACGAGTGCGGCGGCACCTAGCGCGGCAAAAAAGTTGCGGCGACGCATCGCAGCGCGTCGGGCGGCGCGGACGTCATCCGGCAGTAACTTGCTGAGCGGCTCAGGCGGGACGGGCGCAGGACGCGGCGTGTGCTCGACGGGCACGTCGAAAACCGCTTGCAGTGGTTTGATATCGAGGTGCTCCGAGGCGCTCCAGACGGTGATTTTGGATGGCTTGAAGTGGAGCCCTTGCATCGCCATTTGCATCAGTGAGAGGCGGATTTCACGAGCGAGTGAGGCGTCCGGTTGCGAGGAATCCACCGAAGTTGCTTGGCAATAAGCCAGTTTCCCATGATGCGTGATGGCAAACACCCAGCGGCCGAATTCGCGCCAAATCGTCAGGCAATCGCCATCCATCGGGAAGGCACGAGCGGAGATGTCGAAGCCTTTTGGGCCGCGTTTCGGCAGTTCGTTGTCGCCGGGGGCTCGCAAGAAAACTGAAAGAACCGCCGTGTTTTCGCCATCGCGGGTGACCACAAACACATCGCTGAGTTGCCCCGCCATCGGGTCTGGGCGGATGCCGAGACGCTCGGCGTGCAGTGCGGCGAGGTCGGGAAATAAAGCGTCGTCCTCACTGCTGACCCGCATCGGCACGGCGGTGAGAGATTTCGAAGGGAAAAACATCGTCACCTCACCAGCAGGGATGTTGGAGATGTCTCCAGCGAGCACGGCATCGGAAGTGCTGTGGAGCGAGAACGGACCCTCGTCTTGGCGGGACCAGATTTCCCAGCCGGATTCACCGGGCACGAGAAGGACGTGTTCGTTGGTTTTGCTCACGGGATGATTTCTTCGGTGCGTTCTAGGAGGGCCGGCTTGCCGGTGCGGTTGCGGACGATGACGGTGATTTTGCGTTTGGCGCCTTCCGCGTAGCCGATGCTTTCGATGCGGGTGGTGGTGTCTTCCACCGTGAACCTTTGGGCAAGCGGAGAGTCAGCACCGAGCCCTAAAAGATCAAGTGCAGCGGCGGCATCCTCAAAATAAACATCGTCTTCCGTGAACCGAACGCCGTCCGGACCGCTGATGGATTCTTGGATCAAGGTCGCCTGCTCGATGGTCGATTCCGAGGCCACCGCCACCAGTTCCGGGTCCGCTTCATTGATGTCGAGCGCGCCGCTGCTCCAAACGGTGAACCAGTTCCGCCAGTCTGGGCGCAGGGCTTCGACCTCCTCCATGCCAAGCACGAGACGCATCTCGCTGAGGTCGTAAAATGGGCGATTGAACGGCTGGTTGACGCGGCCAAGTGCCTCGTATTCATCGATTTCCGCGCCGTTGAGCGAGACCTCCTCATTCTCATCCACCCAATCTGCGAGGGTGTCTGCGAGCGCTTGGGACGCTTCGAAATCGAGACCCCAATGCGCAAAAATGGAGCGCAAGAGATCGTTGTCTTCCTGCCCGATCAGCACGTTGATATTGAAACGACCGCCTTCCGAACGAATGCGGGCCTCGAAGCCCTCGCCGCTTTCTTCGTCGAACCGGCGCAGAAGTGGGTCGGTGCGTTCCACCGCCGGATTGCACGCCACGGCGATGCCCATCTCTGCCACTTGGCGGGCGCGCGAGCCGTGAATTTTCGCCGAGGCGAGCTCCATATCGAAGGCAATGACCCGCAGTGCCGCCATCGTGGCGATTCCCAAGACCGCGATTAGCCACAACACTGCAAGCAGTGCCGCGCCTCGCCGGGCTGTCTGGGGATGAATCGTCGCGATAAGCATGGTAGAAATGGGCTACTGGATCGGCGTACCGGGGTTTTGCACTGGAATATTGATAGCTGGCGCATTCGGATCGCCTGGTTGGTTCGGGTTTCCGGGAGTGCCAGGCTGTCGGCCACCGCCTTGCATCGCTTGGCGGATCACGACGCTGGGGTCCTGTTTTGGCGGCAGCCAGAAGACTTTGCGGATTTCCTCGCCCTTCGCTCCGATGGCCATGGTGAGCTCCATTTGCAGCGGCACGCGGGCCGGAAAAGTCCAATCATAAACCCACTCCATGGAAGTGCCGTCGAGCACACGCCACTCAAAATAGGCGACGTTTTCGAGCAGCACGATTTCTGCAAACGGCTCGTTATCGATCACACTGGTATCGGTGCCGGCTTCAGTTCCTTCGAGAATTTCGTTCTCGTAATAGCGCAGCACGATGTCGAGGTAGCCGCTGCGGCGTTGAACCGTGGAGAGCTGCACGGCTTTGGCGATTTTTTCCTCGCCGCCCCAAGTGAAACTGAGCGGCACATTTTGCAGCGTGAGGTCCGAGAGATAACGCGGGCCAGAATCCTCGACCACCAGATCGAGACGCGTGTTTCCCGGCAAGGCGGATAAACGCAGACTGAGCAGGTCGAAAAACGACTGCAGTTCCATTTCCTCGTTTTGGGTCGCGATGATCGTGTTGCCAAGCGCGAGCGAAGTGCGAGCGATGCCGAACACCATACCGATGATGATCGCGAGCAAGATCATGGCAATCACCAGCTCAAGCAGCGTGAAGCCTTCATCGCGGGGTCTGGCGGGGGAAATTTTCACGGTTGATACATGCGTCCGTAACGCCAGGTTTCGACGCGGCGGTCTTGCCATTTGCCGTTGTCGTACCACCGCGCGAGAATCTCGATGCGATACATTTCCTGCAAATTGATGCCTTCTTCGTTGGTCAGGTCGTCGATCAGCTCGATGGTGGTATCCAACTCGATGCCGGTTTCGCCGACCGTGCTGTTGCTCGTTCCTTCTTCCAGCACCGGCAGTGAAATCGTCTCGTCCAGTGCGCTATCGAGGATGCGGGTGATGCGTAATTCACTCTGCGCCAAGGAAGCCGCCGCAGACATCCGCTGTAGCGCCACCACGAATCCGGTGGCGGCCATGCCGAAAACGGTGAGCGCCAGCACCATTTCGAGCAGCAGGAATCCGCGTTTCAGCTTGTGGGTGGAACGTTTCATCGGGCTTCGAGCTGGCTATCGCGGATGGTGGCGGTGAGCGGGTGGTAGGTGTCCTCCGACCAGCTTTTTTCGGTGGTGAGGCGCACCGAGAGCGGTTCGCAGAGGCCATTGGGATCGAAGCGCCAGACGTGAACGGCATCTTTTTTGGTGCCGAGAAACTCGGAGGCATTCCACCGTTTCACGAAAACTTCGACTCCATCTTCCAGCGAGTATTGCCAACGTTCGGCGCTTTCCAGCACCACCTTTTCCCCGCCGACGCGTGCGCCGCTGACCAGCCGCGTTTCCTCTTGGCCAGCTTCCGCGAGTGGCAGCAGCTTCACTTCATTTTCGCGGAATTCGAGCGCGTAGGGCGTCTGCAACAAGATCGCGGTGGTGCGAGCGCGTTTGGCAAGTAGCTCGATTTCGCCAGAGGCATTGCGCAGCACTCGCTCGTCCGAGGAGTAAAACAACATCCCAGCGGCACCACCCATCACGATGGCAGAGATGGCCAACACAATGACGATCTCAATCAACGTGAAACCACGCGCCAATTTACTCGTCCTGACTGCTGAGGTCATCTGCGGTGCTTTCCATGCCATCTGGGCCGATGCTGATGATTTCAAATTCGTTGGCCCGCTTTTTGCCCGGGAAACGATACAGGTATGGGCTGCTCCATGGATCCAACGGAACTTTGGCCATTACTTGCACCCAGCGGCGCGGCACCGGCGAGGAGGAAGGTTTTTCGACTAGCGCTTTGAACCCCTGCTGGGTGGTTGGGTAGGTGCCCGCATTGAGTTTGTACATCGCTAGACCGCTCTGGAAGCTTTTGAAGTCGGACTCCACTTGGCTGATTTTTGCCGCGTCCCCGATGCCCTTCATGGCGAAGATCGCGCCGCCGAGAATCATGGCGATGATCCCGAGCACGATGACCATTTCAAGCAAGGTGAAGCCCGCGCGACGGCGGATGACAGTATGGGATGGGTGGATTTTCATGATGAATGAAACGAGTGGCCTGTGGCCGGAAGCTTTCAGGGATGTGAACGCCGCGCGATTCAAAAGTTGTCGGAAAAAAACACCGCTCAGCTCTTGATTTCTTACGTCTTGCCAGCATCGAGCAATTTCTGCATGAATTTTCCAACATTGAATATGAATCCAGTATTAATCGTCGGTGCCGGTGGAGTCGGCAATGTAGTAGCTCACAAATGCGCCATGGTCCCGGAGGTTTTCGGGCAAATCACCCTCGCATCCCGCACCGTCTCCAAATGCGAGGCCATCGCCGGAGACGTGAAAAAACGCACTGGCCGCGAAATCGCCACCGCCCAAGTGGATGCGGATAATCCCGAGGAAACTGCCGCGCTGATCCGCAAGACGGGAGCCAAGCTGCTGATCAACGTGGCGCTGCCCTACCAAGATCTCACGCTGATGGACGCCTGCCTCGCCGCCGGTTGCGACTACATGGACACGGCAAACTACGAGCCCAAGGATGTCGCAAAGTTCGAGTATTCATGGCAATGGGCCTATCAGGAACGTTTTGAAAGTGCTGGACTCTCCGCGCTTCTCGGCTCCGGTTTTGATCCGGGTGTGACCAATGTTTTCACGGCGTGGGCGCTCAAACATCACTTCGATGAGCTTCACACGCTCGACATCGTCGATGTGAATGGCGGCAACCACGGCAAGGCATTTGCCACCAATTTCAATCCCGAGATCAACATCCGCGAGGTCACCGCAGAATGCCGACACTTCGAGGACGGCCAATTTCATGAAACCCCACCGATGTCGCTCCACCAGCCATTCACCTGCCCGGATGGCGTCGGAACTTTTGAAATTTACCGCATGTATCACGAGGAGCTGGAGTCGCTGGTGAAACACATTCCCACCCTCAAGCGGGCGCAGTTCTGGATGTCATTCTCGCCCAACTATTTGAAGCATCTGGAAGTGCTCGGAAACGTCGGCATGACACGCATCGACCCTGTCATTTATAACGGCGTGGAAATCATCCCGCTGCAATTTCTCAAAGCCGTGCTGCCCGATCCCGGCGATCTTGGAAAGTCCACCAAAGGCAAAACCTGCATCGGCAACATCATCACAGGCATCAAGGACGGCGTTTTTAAGGCGATCTACATTTATAATATCTGCGATCACGAGGCCTGCTACGCGGAGGTCGGCTCGCAAGCGATCTCCTACACCACTGGCGTGCCTGCGATGATCGGCGCGAAACAAATGCTCGCCGGAACATGGCGCAAACCCGGCGTCTGGAACATCGAACAACACGATCCGGACGCCTTCATGACGGACCTCAATGCGCACGGCCTGCCATGGCAATGGGTCGAGCTCACCCGCGATCAAGCGAAGGCACTCCAACCCACAGCCTGAGAACTTCCTGCATGTCGGCAAACGTCGGAAACACGATCGAAACCACCGAGCAGCTCGTGGTTCATCTGGAACAATGCTGCCGCAACGACCAAGCGCCAATCTGCGCCATCGATACCGAGGCGGACAGTTTGCACCGCTACCGGGAATCGCTCTGTCTGGTCCAGTTCGCCGATCGCAGCGGCTGCCTGCTCATCGATCCTCTGGCGATCCAAGATCTCGCGCCGCTGGGCGATTTTCTCAGCAAAGCGACCGTTTGGATGCATGGCGCGGATTATGACATGACGATGTTCAAGCGGGAGTTTGGCAAGCTGCCGGCAGTCGTTTATGACACGCAAATCGGTGCTCGGCTGTTAGGAGTGATGCGTTTCGGACTCGGTGATTTGGTCAAAGAATACTTCGGCGTTGAGCTCTCAAAAACCTCGCAAAAAGCCGACTGGGGAAAACGCCCGCTATCGCCCAAAATGGTCGAGTACGCGCTCAACGACGTGCATTACTTGCTCGATATGGGCGACATGATCGTTTCCCGACTGCGCGAACGTGAGCGCTATGATTGGTTTTTGGAAAGCTGCGAGGCAGCCCGGCGCAAGGTGCTTGAACGCGATGATTCCAAAGAGGAAATGTGGCGCATCCAAGGCTCCGGCAGACTTGAACGGCGCGGACTCGCCTGCCTCCGTGCGCTCTGGCATTGGCGCGATGCGGAGGCAAAAGCATGGGACCGTCCATCATTTATGGTGGTGCCGAATCGCCAGTTGCTCGAATGGACCGAAGAACTAGCTGCCGGAAAAAGCATCACCCTGCCCAACCACTTCCGCCCAGAGCGACTGAAACGTTTCCGCGAAACTATGGAAGCCGTCGCCGCTCTCCAAGAAAACCAATGGCCCGAGCGACAATGCCCAAAACGAAGAAAGCGCGATCGCGAATTTGACCGCCGTGTCGATGCGTTGCTCGCCGACCGCGACCGCGTCTCCTCCAAGCTCGAAATCGAAGGCTCATTGATCGCCTCGCGCTCCGTGTTGGAGATCATCGCCGCCAACGAGGCCGCACCTGCGGACCTGTTGCTGAAATGGCAACTCGAGTGCTTGGGCATCAGCGCTTAGCAGCAGTGATGAAGCCCAATTTCAAAAGAAGTTCCTTGTTTCCAAAGGCTCGATTGAAGAACTTCTCAACGCCTTATGTCCGAGCCAACTCCCGAGTCCCAACAAGCACCCACCAAAGTCGCGTCTGAGCAGCTATACGACGCCGCCCAAATCGATAAACTCGAAGGTCTTGAAGCCGTCCGCAAGCGCCCCGGCATGTACATCGGCGATCCCGACGAGCGCGGCCTTCACCACTGCGTCTTCGAGGTGCTGGACAACTCCATCGACGAGCACCTTGCCGGTTATTGCAGCCGCATCAAGGTGGCCATCCACGTCGATGGCTCAGTCTCTGTTTCTGACAACGGTCGCGGCATTCCGGTCGATATGCACCCGAAGTTCGGCATGCCCGCCGTCGAGCTCGTACTCACCAACCTCCACGCAGGCGGAAAATTCGGCCAAGGCGCTTATAAATATTCCGGCGGGCTTCACGGCGTCGGCGCGAAGTGCGTCAACGCACTCGCCGATTGGTTCCGCGCCGACATCATGCGCAACGGACACATCCACCGCATCGGCTTCGAGCGCGGCAAAACCACCCAGCCCCTTCACATCGTCGGCGATGTCGATCCGAAGAAAACCGGCACGACGATCACCTTTTTTCCCGATGCCACGATCTTTGTGGACACCATCGAGTTCAAATTCGACCGCCTCGCCACCCGTCTGCGCGAGCTCGCATTCCTCAATCCCGGCCTGACCATCGACCTCGAAGACGAGCGCCCGGAATCAGCGAAAAAGACCTCATTTTTCTACGCCAAGGGCATCGAGGAATTCGTCGTCCAGCTCGGCGAAAACAAGACCGTCATTCACGACTCGCCAGTCATCCTCAACGGCAAACGCCAGATCGAACTTGATTACGACGGCAAACAAACCACTGACGATGTGTTTGCCGATGTCGTGTTTCAATACAACGACTCCTACAACGACCAGATTCTCTGTTTCGCGAACTCCATCCCGAACGGCGACGGCGGCACCCACCTCACCGGCTTTCGCACCGCGCTCACTCGCGCGATCAACCAATACTCACGCACCAACAAAATCCTCAAAGACAAAGACCCCGCACTCACGGGCGACGACGTCCGCGAAGGTCTGGTCTGCGTGATTTCGGTGAAAATGCCCAACCCGCGCTTCAGATCGCAAACCAAAGACAAGCTGGTCAACACCGAGATCGAAGGCGTCGTTTCTTCCATCGTTTATGAAGGGCTGATGCAGTATTTCGACGAAAACCCTTCTTTGGCGAAAAAAGTCATCGAGAAATCCGTCAACGCCGCTCGCGCTCGCGAGGCCGCCCGCAAAGCCCGCGAAACCGTGCGCAAGTCGGCTCTTTCCGGCGGTGGACTCCCCGGCAAGCTCGCCGATTGCTCCGAGCGTGATCCGTCGAAATCCGAGCTCTCTATTGTCGAAGGTGACTCCGCAGGTGGCTCGGCCAAGCAAGGCCGCGACCGCCGCACCCAGGCGATTCTCCCGCTGCGCGGAAAACTCATCAACGTCGAGAAAGCGCGCCTCCACCGTGCGCTCCAGATTAAGGAAATCCAGTCGATGATCACCGCAATCGGCGCAGGCATCGGCGATGGCGAACAAGAAGGCTCGTTCAACAATGAAAAAGTCCGGTATCACAAAATCGTGATCATGACCGATGCCGACGTGGACGGTT
>JBGSLX010000048.1:0-8376 GCA_041740475.1 Akkermansiaceae bacterium
TTGGGGGCCGAACCGGTCTTTGTAAATTTCAGATCAGAGAAGTTTTAAAACCACTCGAACCCTTATGGCTTGGGACGCATCAACAGGATCTGGCCGTCTTCGGTGAACTGAGCACGAGCTTGACCGCGTGTCAGGAAGCCGCCGTTACCATCTGGAATAGTAGTGCGGATCGAGCGGTTGTCAGGTGTGCCAGCAGGATAGACGCCTGTTTGGCTGTGTGCCTGAACGAAGCTGATGAAGGTGCCAGGACCAAAGAATTCGTCGGTGGCGATCACGCCAGTGGACTCCCAACGGCCTGCGGTGAGTGGGCCATGGCCGTCACGTGCTTCAATTTGAGCGTAGTTGAATGTAGATTGCAGCTTGGCTTGGTTGCCGTTGTTGCGATCCAGCGTCCAAATCGCGCCGTTACGAGCGTATTTGGCGAAAACTGCATCAGCAGGAGAATTGCGGTCTTCTTGAAGAACGATGAAGTCTTTAGAAACAGCGATGTTGTCCACGCTGACGCAGAAGTCCACGCCAGCGTTGATGTCGCCGCCGGTGTAGGTGCCAAGATTGCTCGCGCTGCCGCCGTTGGATGGGTCCAGTCTGCCTGCCACCGCACCAGTGTATGTACCACCAGGGGTGATAATCGTGTCAGCGTTATAGACCACATTGAGTGTGCCGTCCGCCTGTGGATTGGTGGGGTTCATCGTCAATTGATAGAGACGACCGTGACGGTTGCAAATGCTTCCACCCGTAGTGGCAAGGAACAGATTGCGGGATGGTGCGGTGGGGTCGAACTCTGCGTCTTCCACGCGAACAAAACCGAAGGCGCCGATTGCATCAGCCGCTTCGAGCAATTGTTGGTCGGAAAGATTCTTCGCATTGTTGATCCTGCGCCATTGCACTGGCAGCGAGCCACTGGTGAAAGTGCCTTCGTTGTCCTGCTGGTCGCGTGAGCAAAGTACATAAGTTTCACCATTGGTGAGACCGTTCTTGTCGAGACCGCTGGTGGAACGACGGAGCTTGGTTCCGACATACATGTAAACGTAGGAAGGAGCACCGGCATCTTCAGTGGAAATGATCACGGTTTTCGCATCGCGGCGTGGTTGGACGATGGTGGTTTCACGACCGACGCGGCCAAGGGCCGGAAGAGTGTGCATTTTGCCGTCGAAGATCGCGACGGATTGAGCACCGAGGCCGTCGGTGTTTGTCGAGAACTGAGCGGAGCCGAATGTTTCCTCGTTGGTGAGGAACATTGGGCGGTCAAAGCCGTGAGAAGGGCCAGCGAAGGAGCCGGAGCAGAAACGGGTGAAAGCACTTGGCGCGCCGGAACGTGGAGTATTGCCCCACAGAGCGTTTTCTTGGAAAACCTGAGTGTAGGCGACGTTGCCACTTTTCACCGAGCCGTCGTTGTTGAGGACGTAGCGGGAGACATAGGCACCGCGAAATGGGGTTTCACCTGGGATCGCTGTGGAAAGAACGTCCTGGCCCACTTCATGAGCGCAAAACAGGATGATCTCACCTGTTACGCGGTCGCGATAAATGCCGGATGCATCTGGAATGCCAGCCATGGCGAATGACTTGGAAGCATCGCCTGTGAGAGGCACGCGGTCACCGACGGTGACGAGTGGCTCGTAGTTGAAGTCTCCGCTGGCTTGTCCTGCCATATAGGAAAACTCAGGGGTCTTGAAACCCTGCGCATGCAGGGTGGATGCCAGTGCGAGACCGGCGAGGATCGGTGTGGTGTATTTCATATTCTGTATCGGTTGTTTGGTATGTGAAGGAGAGGATTAGGCGCGGCGGCGGCGCAGCAGAGCAGCGGCTCCGAGCAAGCCGAGGAGAGCGGACGATGGCTCAGGGATCGCGATGGTGGTGAGACCTTGCGAAAAGGAACCGACGAGTGCTGCGTTTCCGCTGAGGGCGTCGATGGAGTACAGTTCGGAGGTAAGGCCGTCTGTGGAGAGCGCGGCGAGGAGATTGCCATCCCAGTCCACGACGAGACCGCCGTAGGATGTGACATCCACACCGAGGCCGCCGAGGATGGTCAGCTCGCTATCACCGGGGAAATTCGGATCTATGCTCGTGGAGAGGCTATCGTTTTCCGCGTCGATCGCGAAGACCGTGTTGAAACTTGGATCAATACCGAGACCGAAGATGGCTGGTGTGCCGCCGCCCGCGTAGGTGAAGTCTGGGTTAGCGGTCGGCGTGCCGGTGAGGGAAAGCGTGAAGTTTTCCGCGTTGTCACCTGCATAGACGAAGTTGTCGTTGAAAAAGTCATAAGCGAGACCTGCGCTGAATCCAGCAGGAGTGAAACCCGCAGAAACGAGAGTGGCCACACCGCCCAGATTGATGGTGTAAACGTTCGCGTTGTTATCGATGCCGTAGAGTTGGAACGTGCCGGGAGCTGCACCGGGACGAGCAGACAAGTTCAGGATAGAACCGTTCAGGTTTGGCGTGACGCCATCGGCATCGAACAATCCGGTGATTTGTACGGATGTCTGGAACACGACTGGATTCGTCGCATCGAAAGAGACAAGCTCGTTGGTGTCAGTGACGCCAAAAAAAGTGGCAGCACTGGCGAAGCCCGCAGAAGCGAGCAATAGGCCCATTGCGTTAAGTGATTTCATGTGTGGTTTGGTAGGTATTGGTTGGGGTGAGGACATGAATCCGTCCTCGTTCAATGCCGACATGTCATCCATCAGCGGCTGTTTGCTAATGTGTTTGAGTGACGAAATCGTCATGTGACATTTCCGACACAAAGAGCTCTCCACCATGTGACGAAGGTGTCACACAAATGGCAATTGATGCGCATAGCGTGGTGCGATTTTAGGCGACAGTCGGCGATTGCTTTGAGAAAGGAAGCTCGCTCGAACCCACTTACGATGACCTCGAAATCCCTACCATTCATTCTTGTGCCTGCGCTCGTCGCCACAGCATTTGCACAAGAGTCACCACCGGAAAAAGCGCTGAAATACCATGAGGCGCTGCTCAAGCGGCCGCAAAACGCCGCGCTGTTTGATCGCTTTTACGGCGCATGGATCGATGAGCAATCGGTGGAAACGCTCGACCTGTTTCTGCTTTCCCAAGCGGAGAAAAATGGCGGCCAGGAATGGTCGGTGTTGGCGCGCTATCAATTGCGACGCGGGCAAGAAGACAAGGCATTGGCCTCCTTTGCGAAAGCGATAGAAGCGGTGCCAAACGATATTTCGCTGCCGTTAGAGCGAGCGAAAATTCTTCTGCGGCGCATGGACTTCGCCGCGGCTCGTGCGGACTTGGAGAGAGTCACGGCGGGCCAAGACGAGCCGCTCGCGTTGGAAGCCGGGAAATGGATCGGCAAGTCATGGCTGCGCGAGGGCAAGCCGGAAGAAGCGGTCAAAGCATGGGACGCCTTGCTGGCGAAACATCCGGGCGACGAAGATTTATTGGAAGACCTAGTCGAATCTGCGGCGGCTGAGGGCGAGATCGAGCAGGCGCTGAGTTATGTAGCGAAGTTGATCGAGGCCGGCACAGATCCCTACAAGAAGACGCTGCGTGGCCTGCGTCGTGGAGATCTGTTAGCACAAGGCGGTCGCCACGATGAGGCGGTGGCAGCCTACGCGGCGACTTTGGAACAAGTCGGCGAGGGCTCATGGCTGGAACGCGAGGTGTTAGCGCAAATTGAGAAAGTTTACCGCGCGCAGGATCGGCTCGATGATCTATCTGCCGAGCTGAAAAAACTCGCCGAAGCGCATCCGCGGCGTCTTTTGATCCATCGCCAGCTCGCCAAGCTGGAAGCGGCGCAGGGCGAGACGGATTCGGCGATCGGGCGTTTCAGCGAAGTGCTAAAGCGCTCGCCTGGGGAAAGCGAGCTGCGCGAGGAATTTGTCCGCTTGCTGATGGATGGTGAGCGTTTTGAAGACGCGGCGGCTGAGTTGCAGAAAATGATTGAGCTAGCACCACAAGACGCGGGTTTGCAGCTCCAAATGGCGGACTTGCAGCATCGGCAGGAAAAGGGCGAAGCAGTGTTGGCAGCTCTCACAAAGGCATACGAATTGCTCGGCAAGGATGAAGGCAATGGCATCCGCATCGCGAGTTTGATGTTTCAATACGGACATGCCACTCAGGGCGAGGCTCTGCTCCAGCAACTCATCGCCGCCGCCGATTCCGGCCCGGCACCCGCCGAAGCGCTTGCCGCTGAGTATGGCCGCACCTACCGCAAGGACGAGGCGCTGGAGCTGCTGAAAAAAGTCGGAACGTCAGACGAGATGGATGTGGTGATCCGCGCGGCGGGCTCCATTTCCGCGCTGGGCGATAGCGCGGCGGCCTTCGCGATCCTCAATGGGAAAGCCGAGAAATTTGCTGCAGAGCCGAGATTTCTCGCGGCTTTATCCCAGTCCGCTCTCGCCGCCACCAAGCCTGCGGATGCCGTTCCTCACGTGCTGCGACTCGTGCGGCTGTCAAAACAAACGACCGAGCTGAGCGAAAGCATCGGCCTCGCCACTCGCGTGATACGCGCCGCCGACAAGGTCGCCGACACACGCGCGGCTCTGGAGCAACAAGCCACCCGCAGCGCGGCGGAAACGTGTCTGCTCGCCGCGCTGGCGGAGGGACAGGGAGATTTCGATGCGGTGACGAAATCGCTGGAGCTGGCGACGGATTCGCTGACGGTGCATTTTTACGCCGCGTTGCTAGACCGGCGTGGCGAGTTTGATTTGGCGATTGCGGCGTTGTCGCGGCTCGCGGACACCGATGAAGGACGCAAGGCGGCGTTTTTCAAAGACCTCTCCGAACTCCAGCAACGCGCGGGAAAAATCGAGGACGCCATCGCCACCGTCGAGCGTTGGAAACAAAGCGCACCCGGCGACAAAACCGCGTGGATCACCAGCAGCCGCCTCCAGCGCGAAAATGGCAAATACGAAGAAGCGGTGAAAATCACCCGCCAAGCCGTGGCCCGCTTCGAGGGCGATGCCGATCTATCGGCCAGTCTCGCCACGCTTTACTCAGACAGCGGCGAATGGCCAGAGGCAGAGGCGATTTACTGGCGTCTCTACGACGAGGCGCAATCGCCAGCCGACCAAGTGCGCTGGGCAGTCCAGCTTGCGCAAGTCGCGCAGCGCAGCGGCATGACCGAGCCGCTCGATGAAAAACTCCAAGAACGCGCCCGAGGCAACCGCCGTTCCATCGCGCCCATCCTCGCTCGTGCCGAACTCGCCCGCTTGCTCAATAACGATGAAAAACGCCGTGACTTGCTGATGGAAGCGGTGCGTCTCCAGCCGAAGGATGTGGATCTGCGCCTGCAAATCGCGAATTTGGAGGAACAAAGCGGCAACCTCGACCGCGTGACCGCCATCCTCGAAGAAGCGGTTAAAGACGACACCAGCGGGCGTGTCCGCAGCGCTCTGGCACAGGCGTATTTGCGCCAAGGCCAAACGCTGAAAGGCATGCGCGAGCTCCAGCTTTTATCGGGAAAACAAGCCACCGATCCACGCGCGATCGAAAGCAGCGCCGCCACCCTCGCTGGCGCTGGCATGTATGAAGAAGCGATCCGTTATTTGCGCGAATCTCTGCCCACTGGCGGCGACTGGCGGACGCAATATCTGCTCGCCGTAATGCTGGAGCAAGACGGTCGCGAGGCCGAGGCATTGCCGATGTTTCTCGCGCTGCAACACGCACACGGCGAGCTGCCGGGCATCACTCAAAGCACTCAGGGTATCATGAGTTATATCAACCATTATCCAGAGGCCGTGCGCCCGCATCTGATCTCATCGTTCGTGGTGCAGATGGCTTATATCCATCAGAAAGACCAAAACTATTATGCTCAAATGGGCCAGATGGTGGGGCCGTTTGCGATGCCACAAGATGCGGAAAGTGCGCGTCTTTATTCGCTCATTCACCTCGCCAAGCTCTCGAAAAAATCCAGCGAGTGGAAAACGAACATCGCCTCGCAAGTCAGCGCGTTGGGAACCTCTAACTTCGATTTCATCGTCGATATGACGGATCTCAGCACCGACTACCAACCCGACTATGTGGCCTTGCTGGAAAAACACCCGCACGAGCCCGGACTGCTCGAAACGGCGCTCATGCATCTCAGCCATGGCGGAGATCAAAAACTGCCATCAAAGGTGATTCTGCAAGCGCTGGAGAAATCCGAGAACATGACACCCGCCACCCGTTTTCGTGCGTACCTGCTGCTCACTGCGGATGCCGCGCCAGACGATCCCGCATGGGAAATGATGCTCTCCGCCGCCCGTGAGTGCCTCAGCAAGAAAGATCCCGACGGGGCCAGAACCATCGGCGTTCACCTCATCGAAGCACTCGCTGAGAAAAGCTCGACCATCCCTGAGTCACGGAGCGAGGAAATGAAACGCATGCTGCTCGATCTGCTCACCCCGGTGGAGGGAGAAGAAGACAAAATGGGACTTTTAAGAATCAATGCCTACGCCGCCATCGGCACGCATGAGCAATGGATCGATGAGTTCAATGTGCAGTTGAAAAAATTTCGCGAAGAACAACGGAAAGCTGGTGTTTCAAGCCAGAATCAACAGATGCACTCATGGAATTTTCGCGCGCTGCAAGGAGGCAGCTATAACTGGAATAGCGGCGGACAACCCTTTGAATTGTCAGAGTTCACACAGCTACCCATTCAATCGCTCCCCGTTTTTGCTCTCGTCCTGATCGGCTCAGCGGATGAGGTCAATTATAGCTACGAAGGCATGGTCTTCATCCAGCCAAGCGAGCTGATGAAAAAAATGGACCGCTTCGAATCGCCCGTGATGCGTGCGTGGCTCGCGCTCCGCGCCGATGATTCTGCTGCGGCGAGCCAAGCCCTAGAGGCGACCGCGCCCGCCGAAGAAGACGCCGATTTCAACTTGCTCCGCGCTCATCACGCGATTCAAACCCAGCGATTTGCCGAGGCCTACACCCTGCTAGAAAAAAACCGCCGTGCCTACGCTTCAACGCGCCTTCTCACCAACTGGCTCAATCTCTCACTCGTCGCCATCGCCTCAGAAATGACACCAGACGAGCGCAAAACCATCGCCGAACCGCTGCGGACCACACTCGTCCAATGTCGCCAGTTTCTCGGCACTCAAGGCGCACCGCTGCTCGCAGAAAAAGCCAAACAGTTCGGCTTCGAGGGCTTGGCGAAGCGTTTCCAGCCGCCAGCCATCGCAGTGACCGGCGGTGGTGCACAGCTCGGCCCTGCATCCATCGCAGCTCGCAGCAGTTCATCTTCGAGCGGCAACGCCACCATCGACCGCTTGAAAAAACTTTCCTCCGAGAAAAAAACCGATGCCGCCGCTCGCGAGGCACTGCTGCTGTTCCGCAAAGCCAATGCAAACCCTAACAATAGCAGTTACTATATCCGTCAGCTCAAAGAAGCTCTCAGCGAAGAGGTGAGCGCTGAAATGATCCGCATCGCCGAGCCTGGCGACTCGAAAAGCCTGACCAAGCGTTTGGAATATGCCGATCTCTGCGCAGCCTTCGGCAAGCCCGAGCAGGCGCTTGCGGTGTTGGAGCTTCTCGCCAGCGAACGACCCGATGACCTGTCGCTTACCGCGAAAATGGCTTTTCTCCTCCCCACAGATCAACGTCAGCGCGCCGTTTCGCTGATCACTCAGGCGGCGATTTCCGAGATATTCGCCACTAAAGCTCATCAAAAAGCCGAGTCATTCTCCTACGATGCCGACATCAAGGAGGTGCTGGCGTTTTACGACACGATCACCAGTTGGCTGGAGGACGCAGAGCCAGTGGCACTCAAAAACGCCAACCTCACATGGGTGGCTTTCCATGCGGTCCAGTTCTTCCAAAGTAACGGTATAAATGATCTATCTTCTTTGCTGGGTGAGCCATCAGAGAGTGACAAAAAAAACGCAAACTTTGAGCAATTCATCGCCATTTCAAAACGCCTGGCACTCGCAATGATGCGCCATCCCGGCATCGCAGAAGAAGGTTTTCGCCTACTCACCGCATCCAAAGCGTGGCAAGTCGCTCCGGAGGAACTGGATGCGTTTGCGCGTGAAGTGTTGCTCAGCTTGACCCGGCAAAATCCGCAATACGACTTTTTTACCCTCGTCATCCAAAACAGCTCTTCATCGTTCGACGAAGACTTTGATGCGCATGCTTCCGTACGCTGGCTCGCGTCTCGGCTTGGGCAGGCCAAGTCCTCCGATGAAATCCTCCCGCCCGCTTACCTCAAGCAGCTCAGCGAAAAACAACCCCAAGTCGGGGAAGTCATGACCGATCTGGCGGGGCTATCGACCATCGCTCAACTGGACAAACTGTGGAATTCCGAAAGCCTGAAATCCACCGAAGACCGTGTGACTCAAATGTTGCTCAACGGCGTGCTTGAGCGTGCCAGCTCGATCAAAGGTGCCGCAAAATTTTTCCTCAGCCGGGTCGAAGAAATCTCACCCG
>JBGSLX010000049.1:0-2534 GCA_041740475.1 Akkermansiaceae bacterium
AAACGCCGCGCAGCCGGGATTCCATTTCCGCCTGCGCCTCACTCGGCGCGACCCCGGAATCGCCTCGGTCCGTTTCACACAAAGCCGCAACGATGAGGTCAAGGATCTCGGCGAGGTGCATTTCGGCGATGATGAGGACAATATCGCGTTCGCCGATGTGGAGCTGACCCCGCAGGAAGCGCGGTATTTCACCACTACTTTCACGCTTCAGGCCATTGGCTTCGATGGCACTGCCAGCCGAACCATCGACATCGTCCGTGAGCCGACGTCGGATCTCGAGCCGTCCCAAATCATCACTCCCTATGATTTTCTCGCTGGGGTCCTGAGCACCGGTGCCCTGAGTGAGTCCGATCCGCTCGCCCTTCACTACATCAACTCCGAAGCCGGATTGATCACGTTTACGGACTTGGCATTGGAAAAGCGCACCACGCAAATCGCGGCGCTGCCTTCGAGCGATCCGGGCGAACGCTGTCTGATCAGCCGCTTTTCGGGCGGCTCATGGATCGAGATCGGCACGGGCGTGAATTACAATGGAATGGTGTATTTCGACGATCCCACCATCCCGCGTCCCGAGGCGGGTGAAGATCCGGTAGTCGCGCCAGCACCGACGGAATACCGCGCTCGTCCTCTCTTCAATCTGCCGAACTGCAGTGACGGCGCACACCTCGCGCAGAGTGGCGACGGGCGGCCTTCTCCGATTTCGCTGATGATGGTGGCGCATCCGGACGCGCGGGAATATCGGTTCTTCCGCCGCGTGGATGATGGGGAGCTGGAACTCATCGCCCAAGGTGCCCGGCCCCAATCGCTGGCATTCATCCGCCGCCAAGACCCTGGCGTGCCACCCGGCGCGGAGGTGGTCACTTACTACGGCCAGTTCATGGCGAAAAATGGCATCGCCTCCACCTTGCGGGTGCTCGGCGTGATCCGGCCGCGACACATCCCGCCGACACCTGTGCTCAATGTCCCGCGCGCCATCGGCGATTCCACCGCCCCCATGGTGCGCCTCACCTGGTCCTGCCCGCCGGAGCATGTCGAGCGCTTCGAGTTGTTCCTAAATATCAACAAGGGCACGAAAAAATTCTCTGTCGCTCACCCAGCCGCGCTCTCGCTCTTAACGCCGATCAATTACCAGCCAACCCCTGCCACAAAGCCCGCTGTCTGGCGCATTCGCAAAGTTGGCAGCGCATCCAAAACCATCGTCCGCCGCGAGGGCTTGCTGACGGCGCGAGTTGGCTCGGCCGTGCCGGGCGCGGGACCGCAGTTTTCCATCGATCTCCCCGTCACGCCGAACACGCGCTACTCGATCAGCGTCCGCGCATTGGGTCGCAACAGTGCTGGCTCAGGCTCGCGCACTTATGACTTCACTTGGCGCACACCGCCGGCACCGCTCGAGGACAAACCACTGCCATGGCCATTTCGCGATCTTCCCGGCGTGGTCGATGAACCCGCCGCCATCGCCGCAGGCCTGCAAGCCGAAAACCTGCCGCTTGATGGCGAAGAACCCGCGCTGCGCTGGCCTGCTACCAACACCGGCCCGCATGTCGGTTTCCGCATCGGACGCATCATTCCGCGAACTTCTGAATTTGCCGAACTCAACGACTTGCTTGCTGAAACCGAACCCCACGCACCCGTTGGATTGTACTTTCTGCCCGGCGACGAGCTGCCATCGGCTGATTTTAACACCTACCTCAGGCGCATCCCGAACACCGAACTCCTGACGCTTCCCGCGGTGCTCTACCGTCAGCAACTTCCCAGCGATGATTGGCCCACCGTGAGCGGCGATGTCATTCAGGTTTCTCCGCTCGTTTCTCGAATCGTCAGCGAGCTGCGGCCAAACTTTCGCGACGACGCCATTTTCAACGATCCTTTCCTGCGGGACCCATACATCGCCGTGACCACAGACAGCGAACAGGGCAGTTCTTGGTTCGGTGACGCCTCGCTCTACTTGCTCGACACCACGCCCCGAGTGGCTGGCGCTCGCTACCGCTACTGGCTGGTCAGCTTTGGCGCGGACACCGGCGCGCCAGAAGCCGTCATCCCCAGCACCCTCGAACCCCGTGCAAACTAACTGCCAACCATGAAACCTCTCATTTCATCCCTCATCCTCGGCCTCCTGGTCGGCGGCTCCGTGGCTTCCGCACAATGGGTGCAGGAAACGGCGGGCGAACTCTCTGTCGCCGCCGATTGGACCAGCGACGGGCTGGCAGACATGCTGGTCGTGGATCGCGCCACCGGCCTGGTGCGGGCGGGCATCCAAGATAGCGGCGGAAAATTCATCTGGAGCGAGCCGCAAGCCGCCGGACCCGGAAACATCACCGCCATCGGCTTCGGCGCATTTTTTGGCTCAAGCTCCCCCGCGCTGGCCGTCACCACGCCCGCGCTCAATCGGCTGAATCTCGTGCGCTACGGCGCGGCATCTGCCGAACCATGGTTTGTCGGTGGCATCGGCCCACGCGCAATGGCACTCACACTCGGCGGTCCCGATGGTTCCTTCGGCGATCTTTTCATCGCAACCAGCGACAACGGCGCGCCCA
>JBGSLX010000050.1:0-4018 GCA_041740475.1 Akkermansiaceae bacterium
GGCTTATCGGGCGCACCAATCAGGGCCACGCCGTTCCGGATCGCCGCTGCCGAGCCATACTTGTCGGTCGGACCGCCGCCCACGGGCTGGAGAATCACCGGCGCGGGATTCGTGCTCAGCATGCTGAAACCAAAATTCGTCTGGCTCGATAGCCCGTTTTCATCAATCGCGGTGAGAGTCACCGGCTGGCCGTTTGCCGCTGCACCGAGCGTGATCGTCCCGCTTTGCCCGCTGAAAATCCCGCCGGGCCAAGCCCAGCTCCACGCACTCACCGGATAATCCGATGTTTCCAGTGTCGCGTTCACGTTCACCCGGATCGAGCCATCGCCATCAGAATCCACCACGATCACATCCTCGCCGGGATCGACCACTGGCGGCGCATCAATGTGAACCGCCACGGTGTCATGAGAGACCGCGCCACTCCTGTCGGTGATCTTCAGCTCCACGCTTGTCACGGAGGGATCGATCATCGCCAGCGCGAACATGCCCGTCGCGCTGCCGCCATTCCAAGTCCACTCCGCTTCGAGCACCTCGTTGTAGTTCGCATCGCTCGAAGCCCCGGCATTCAAGAAAACTACCACAGGCTGACCGTCGAAGCTGGTGGTCTCGATGGGTTCCCCCGCATCGGCCTTGGGCTCCGCATTCACGCTATCGAAAGGAACATCCTTGTCGAAAATGCGCACCGCGCCGCTAACAGGATCCGAGATGACGATTTCGCCGCCCGAGAAGTGCATTCCGGTCAGCTCGGGGTCTGCATGGAGGTCTGCGAGCGGAAGCTGCCGAAACGTCACCGCCGCAGCCGCGCCCGACCAGCTCGGCGCGCCGGGATCGCGCTGATAGAGCAGGAAGTTCCCCAAAGTGTCTTTCACCACGAATGAGAGACCATCGTCGTCCACATCGATGCCGAGCACGTCGTTAAATGCCGCTGATGCAAACGGCAGTTCGAAGCCTTGCTGAGTCCAAGTACCTCCGATTTTCTCGTGAACCACGATCCAGCCGGAGAGGCCTGCATCCACTGCCGTGACCACCACGCCGTTGCCGATGGAGAGCAAGCCCTTGAAATTTTCCGGATAGTTGGGATTTCCCGGATCGGGTTCGATGGTGGTTTCCAAGGTCCATGTGCCGCTGCTCTTGCGGAAAATTTTCAGGCTGCCACCGCTGGCCGGTGGTCCTCCAATGACGGCCACAAGGTCACCATCGACAGCGATGGCGTCACCCCACCGGGCGTCTGCGGCGAGGCCGCCCGTTGGCAGCAGCTCGGTGTGATTCCAGTCGTTGCCAGTCCAGTCGTAGGCGAAAACGCGGCCGCCGGTATTGCCGTAGGTGTCATTGAAAACATCGGCGAAGACCACCGACTGCGGATCAAAGGCGTAGTCGAAGCGCGAGACGATCGGCGGTGCGGCGGATAGATTGAGCGGCGTGGCGATCCATTGCCCGGCGACGAGGCGGTGAACCTTGAAATTCGTCCCGGTGGCGAGATTTCCGCTGACTAGCGTAGTGTCGTCGATGGCGCGGATGTCCATGACCGTTTCAGTGAAAGGCGTGAAGGACCACTCACCCGCCGTGCGCCGGAAAACATCGGGAATACCAGAGCCTATCGGATCGATCACCAGCGTGTTTCCTTCCAACGTGCTCGTGACCGGCAAGGCACCAGCCGAGGTGCTAACACCCGAGTAGCGCCCGTCTGCGAAGTCGGTGAAAAGCCCGGCTGTTTTGCTGAAAGCGGTGATTTCCACGGTGTCCACCAGAGTCGCTCCCACACCGTCTGTCACCGTCAGAGTCACCGTGAAAGGCGTGTTGTTTGCTGGCAATGTCAGCTCGGGCTTCTCGCCGCTGGCGCTGCCGCCGGGCCACGTCCACTCCCATGAGACGATGTCGCCGATCACTTGCGACGCCCCGCTGCCGTCAAGAACTTGCGTCACGGAGCCGTTGCCATCGGCATCGCCGACTTGGATGTCCTCCCCGGCGAGTTGTCCGTCGAATCCCGGGGCAGCACCTTCGATCATCGCGACGTAGTTGCGGAATATCACCTCAGGAAATCCGCCATCGGTGAAGTCCGGCTGGGCGTTGGTCGTCGTTCCATTCGAACCGCCGCTCCAATATCCGACCGAACCAGCGCTACCGGGCACGTCGGTGAAAATGATCTTTCCCATCACTCTCGGGCTGCCCAAAGAGACCAGTTCTGTCGCGCCCGCCGCAGTGTTTGGTTCAAGAGAAACGTCGTATGCAGAAGCGGTGAAAGTCTGCCCTCTGAGGTCGCCATAGGGTCCGTTGGTGATCGGGTGGTCGGCGATCACGTCCCACGTCGATTGGTTGCCCAGGACTATGCTCGGTGAAATGGCCCTGACCACATTCGCGAGCACACCGCCCTCATCCACAAACAACGCGTCCCAACCGGTGACCAAAAGGTTTCCTCCTCCTTGGATGTAGTTTTCCAAGCTGATTCCAACAGCAGGCGGGAGCGAGCTTCCATTGCCATTTCCTCGCTCGCCGTAAATCACGAGGCTGTAATTTTCGAGAAATTCCGTGTTGAGCAGATTCGCGTAGTCATTCGCGAACTCCTGATTGCGAATTGTCACGGTGTAGCCATCAGCGCGTAAATTCGCCGCTAGATTGCCGAAGCCGCTTTGATCTTCGATCAGCAAAATGTCCGCCGTCGCGCATTGAGCGAGCAGACAAGACATCGCGGCGGCTAATAATCTGCGAGGTGGGGGAGTTCTAACGTGCATACGTGTCTTTGATTTGGATATCCTACATAAACTTTGCGATACCTTAATGATAAGCGCTTAGTGGCTTGTCAATTCTTAGAACTTTGTTCAAGAGCATCCCCCAATCCAGATCACGCTCCATGAAATCACACCTCCTCGCTCCTACTCTGTCTCTAGCCTGTCTGCTTTCCCTCCACGCAGCTCCCGATACCGTGGATCCCGTCTTCGCTGCTTCTGCAGGCAATATTTTCGCGGCCAACCATTACGGCGGCATCGCTTCCGTCCTCGTCCAGCCCGATGGCAAAATTCTTTTCGGCTCGAATGAAATGCCTGGGGTCGTGAACGGCAACCCGCTGCAACTCCCGCTGATCCGCGTCAATCCGGATGGCTCTGTGGACAACACATTCTACGCGGACAACGAGCAAAACGGATCAGACGGCGGAATTTACTTCGACGGCCAAGGATGGCCAGAAGTCCATGCGCTCGGTCTTCTATCCGATGGAAAAATCGTCGCCGCAGGTGTGATGCAAGGCGTGCGCACCGGAACTGTCGCCTCACCAGGCACTTTTTTGCGGTCAAACTCCATCGTCCGCTTCAATGGAAATGGCACCATCGACACCACATTTCAAACCGCTGGAACCACCGCGTGGCCGACGGGTGGACTCAATTACATCGAGGATGTCACCATTCAGCCGGACGACAAAATCATCGCCGTGGGCGGCTTCGGTGGCTTCCGGAATACTTCTGGCAGCCCGACCATTTTTCGTCACGGCATCGCGCGGCTCAATCTCGATGGCTCAGTGGATACCTCGTTCCAAATCAACCCCGCTGACTTCGGCGTGCCCGCAGGTGCCAGCCAAGTGCGCGCGCAGTTCCGCCAAGCCGCCCTCGATAGCGCTGGGCGCATTGTGGTAGCAGGTTACTTCGAGTGGGGGCCCGCTTACCCCGTTACGGGCAGCATCGAGGTTTTTGCCCGCCTGAATCCCGATGGTTCGCGCGACACTTCCTTCACCCCGACGATCCCTGGCTCGGTCACCGCATTTGAAAACGTCGTCGTCGAGCCTTCCGGCAATATCGTGGTGATCGGTTTGTTCGGCCAAAGCACCACGACCTCGTGGATGGCACGCCTTTTCCCGAATGGAGCGCCAGATCCGTCATTTGTGTTAGACCCCTCACTCGGCGTCATTCGCAGTCGTCCACTGCAAGTCGATGCCGAAGGACGCTACCTACTTGCCACCCGCAATAGCCCGGCGAGTTATCAGGATAAACTCGTCCGGGTGCTCTCGGATGGTTCGCTCGATCCCACCTTC
>JBGSLX010000051.1:0-8802 GCA_041740475.1 Akkermansiaceae bacterium
GCGGTCAAGATGCCCGCGCCACAGTGGCTCGGGCATCTTGCTCGTAGCCCGTTAGCAAATAACTCTTAACCAATCACCCCGTGCCCGAACTCCTCTTCCAACTCGCAATCATCGTGGTGAAAATCGTCGTTTTGACGTTCATCGTGGTGCTGCCGCTTGTGCCGCTGTCGGTTTATTTCGAGCGACGGTTCTCGGCCATCATTCAGGACCGCGTCGGTCCGAACCGCGTTGGGATTCCTTTCACGCTGCTCGGTTTCAAAAAGGACTATAGTTTTTTCGGCCTCGTCCAACCGATCGCGGACGGCCTGAAGCTGTTTCTCAAAGAAGACTTTACGCCCAGCTACGTCCGCAAGTCGTTCTACTGGCTGGCGCCCGCGCTGACCTTGATCCCCGCGCTGATCACTGTCTGTGTTGTTCCTTTTGGCTCGCCGATCACACTGTTTGGTCACACGGAAAAACTGGTCATCGCAGACCTCGATGTCGGCCCGTTGTTTGTTTTCGCGGTCTCCTCGCTCACTGTTTATGGCATCACGCTGGCGGGTTGGGCCTCGAACTCGAAATACCCGTTTATTGGCGGCGTCCGCTCCACCGCTCAGATGATTTCTTACGAAATCGCGCTCGGCCTTTCGATTGTGCCGGTGCTGCTCTATTTCGGCGAACTCAACCTCAGCAAGATCGTGCAACATCAAGCCGATCACGGTTGGCTGCTTCTTCCGCTGTGGCAAAACGGCTGTCTTGGCCTGCCAGATATGCAGACCGCGCTGTTTCAAATCCCCGCGATCATCGCATTTCTGATCTTCACCATCTCGATTTTCGCGGAAACCAACCGCATGCCTTTCGACCTCCCTGAGTGCGAAACCGAACTCGTCGGCGGTTACCACACCGAGTATTCTTCGATGAAATTCGCACTCTTCTTTATGGGCGAATATGCCGCGATGGTGATCGGCTCGGCGCTGATCGTGACTCTTTTCCTAGGCGGTTGGTCGCTGGGCTTCGGTTTGGACAAATACATATCCGCTTTTGAAATCGGCGGCTTCGCTCTGGGTGGATTGATTCATTTCGGGGTATTTCTCGGCAAACTGCTCGCCTTCATCTTGTTTTTCATTCTCGTGCGCTGGACGGTTCCACGTTTCCGCTACGACCAGCTCATGAAACTCGGCTGGGTGATTTTCTTCGAGGCCGCGCTCATCAATGTCTTCCTCGCCGCACTCATCATCGCCGCCCCAGAACTCACCGCCGTGATCATCGGCATCGGCGCGGTTTTACTCATCGCCGTCACCGCCTCGGTCATCTGGGTGGCCAAAGTTTCCGAAGCTCCCAGCAAACCTCTGCGCGCCTGAGTCCGCATTTCAACACCGCATGCCATCGGAATCTGACATTCCCGCTTACGACAAGGATCACTGGATGTGCTCCCTCGAAGCCATGGCCACAGCGCTCGGAAAAGAAGGCCCGCCCGTCAAACTCTGCCTGATCGGATCGGCAGCGTGTGTCTTTGCGGGGATGGAGCTTAGAACTACCGAAGATCTCGACATATGGCAGCCATCGAGTGATTTCGATTCTTCCGAACTCAAGCGAGCCGCCGAAGCTGCAAATTTGCTTTTTAATCCAACCGACGTCCTAACGCCGGAAAAGGCTTATCTGCAAATTGTCGAACCCGGCATCGTTCAGGTCGGATCATTCGAAACGGTTTCTATGTTTCGCCTGGGGCGGCTGATCATTACCCGACCGCCCATCGAGAATATTATCGCATCCAAACTCACCCGCGCCGATGCCAAGGACATCGAGGACATCCATTTTCTCCACAATCACTACCAGTCTGACCTCTCGAAAATCAAAGCCATCATTTCAATGTTTCCTGACGCCAAACGTGAAACAGCGGAAGAAAACCTCGTTTATCTCGAAATCCTCCAGTGAATTCTACGCTCTCAAGAAACGAGGAAATCATCGCCCGGCGCCTCCTCGCGCAGCCAGGCAGCTTGGGTGTTGCCCTTAAGGAAAAACGCTGGGCCGACGTTGTGTCTTTGGTTTCTTTTGTCCGCGAGCAGGCAAATTCCCACGATCTTGCTATGACGGATGCCGCGCTTTACAAGACGCTGCGACAACAAATCACCACTTTCTATCTCCGTGGCGGTGGCGCATTAAACTTAGAAAAACTGCGTCAACTCGCTTCAACCACCCACTAATCTCTCCCCAAATGGCCGTCATCAAACTCCAGCGCCCGAAACTCAATTTCGGTGAAAAAATTTACTTCGGAGCCCTGATCAAAGGCTTCTTCCTCACCATGACGCACGCGGTCAAGTCGCTGGCGGGCAAATCCGTCGGCGCAGAATCGCTGCAATCCTCTGGCCTCGGCGTGACGATGCAGTTTCCCGAGCAACGCTGGGACGAACACATGCCGGACTACTATCGCGGTGCTCCTGCGCTAGTCACCGATGAACAAGGGCGTGAGCGCTGTGTTTCTTGCCAGCTCTGCGAATTCATTTGCCCGCCCAAAGCGATCAAGATCACGCCCGGAGAAATCCCATCCGATGACCCATGGGCAAAAGTCGAAAAACGCCCGCAGGAATTCGAGATCGACATGATCCGCTGCATCTACTGCGGCATGTGCGAAGAAGTCTGCCCCGAACAAGCGATTTACCTGCGCAAAGACTACCTCATCACTGGTCTCAAACGTGCTGATATGGTCCACGACAAACGGAAACTCTACGAAATCGGCGGCGTCCGCACGGGTCTCGTCAACAAGTGGAATGAGCTCAAATAAGAGTCATTGGGGATTTGTAATTGGATCATTAGGTATGAACGACGAACCAACGAAAACCTTTGAAGAGCTCGAGGCTTGGAAAGCCGGACGCGAGTTGAGAATTTTCGTTTTCCGGGAAATCGTCCCCATTCTCAAAGAGCAGAAGGAGTTCAGCTTGAGCGATCAAATCAAACGCGCGTCCCGCTCAGTCACCCATAACATCGCCGAAGGTCACGGACGCTTTCATTTTCTCGATAATTACAGGTTTTGCTCTCAGGCCAGAGGATCACTGAACGAAGTCCTCGATCAGCTCATCACTTGCATGGACGATTCGTTGATATCGGACGAATTATGTGAAACTGGGCGGCAGCACTTCAACAAAACGCTGCGCATTTTAAACGGCTACATGTCTTGGCTCAAACGAGCAGCAGCCTCCAAAGGACACTCCA
Organism: Akkermansiaceae bacterium; assembly: GCA_041740475.1. Taxonomy (GTDB): domain Bacteria; phylum Verrucomicrobiota; class Verrucomicrobiia; order Verrucomicrobiales; family Akkermansiaceae; genus Luteolibacter. The sequence continues at coordinate 3,190 of JBGSLX010000051.1, forward strand.
CGGATACAACGCAGGTCTTCCCAAATCTCTAATTTCCAATCATCCAATGCCCTCTTACCTTTTCTGGCTCTTTTCCACCATCATGCTCATCGGTGGGGCGGCGGTGATCGCTTTTCGAAACCCGGTGTCCAGTGCGCTTTCGGTGGTGACTTGTTTCATCGGCTTGGCTGGATTGTTCATTGGGCTGAGTGCCTTCTTCGTCGGGATCATTCAAATCCTCGTTTATACCGGCGCGGTGATGGTGTTGTTCCTCTTCATCATCATGCTGCTCGATATTCAGGATGAAGCCAAACGCGCCAATTCGTTTGCTCCGCTAGCGGCAGGAGTGGCGCTTGCGATCGCATTTTCCGTGCAACTGATCGGCATACTTTCCCGCACGCCCGACAAGATCGCGCCACCGCTGGATGCGGCTACCCTTGCGCAGGCGGCGACTCATTTCGAAAACGGAACTCAAATTTCCAAAGCCCTGAATGACGGCCGATTGCCTGATGTCCACCTGATCGGCCAGACACTCTTCACTCAATACAACCTGCCGCTCCAAATTCTAGGCGTCCTCCTACTCGTCGCCACCGTCGGGGTGGTGGTGCTTTCGAAGAAGACTGAAGAACCGCAGACAGAAGACAGAAGATAAGAATATGGATCAGTCTGCTTCATCATCGACTTTCTCACTGCGCCAGCTTCCGGTCCTCCGTCTTCTGTCTTCATATCTTCTGTCTATTTAACCATGGCCACCCTCAACGATTACCTTCTCGTCTCTGGTTTGTTATTCGCCACCGGTCTGGCGGGGGTGGTGATTCGCCGCAACATCATCATCGTCTTCATGTGCTTGGAACTGATGCTCAGTGCAGGAAACCTCAGTTTGGTCGCATTTTCCCGCTTCAATCCCACCAATGGCCTGCCCGACTACAATGCACAAATGATGGTTTTCCTCGTCATCGCCGTCGCCGCTGCGGAGGTCGCGCTCGGTCTCGCCATCATCGTCGCCCTTTATCGCTCCCGGCAAACCATCCACACGGATGAACTGACCAGTCTTAAAGGCTAAATTTTCAATCTCCACACGCCAGCACATGACCTTAGCTTGGATCCTATTTTACCTGCCAGTCGCGGTGGCCGCGATCAATCAGTTGGTGCTGCGGCGCAATCCAGTCGTGCCGTATTTGGCGACAGCGGCAGCCGCTGCTTGTTTTGCCCTTTCGCTGATGCTGCTCGGCACCACAGAAACGGCTGGCTACTCATGGGCAAACATCGGCGGGCTGGACATCCAAATCGCCCTCAAGCTCGACCGACTTTCCACCGGAATGATGGTCGTCGTGACCGGAGTCGGCTTACTCGTGCATCTTTTTTCGCTCGCTTACATGCAGAAAGACGGCGCGATCAACCGCTATTACTGCGGGCTGGGGCTGTTCATGTTCTCGATGACGGGCATCGTTTTCGCAGAAAATTTCATCATGATGTTCATTTTCTGGGAACTGGTGGGCCTCAGTTCTTACCTGCTCATCAGTCATTGGTATCACAAGGACAGCGCGGCAGATGCGGCGAAAAAAGCGTTTCTCTGCAACCGCATCGGCGATTTTTCCTTCATGATCGGGATTCTCCTGCTTTGGGGAATCACTGGCAGTCTCAGCTTCGATGGCATGAAAGTGTGGGCGTCAAATGGCGGTGTGGCAGCAGTGTCTTCCGGCATCCTCGGCGCGGCGGTCCTCTGCATTTTCGGCGGAGCCGTCGGTAAGTCCGCTCAGCTCCCGCTTCACGTCTGGCTGCCAGACGCGATGGAAGGCCCGACGCCTGCTTCTGCTTTGATCCATGCGGCCACGATGGTCGCGGCTGGTGTTTACATGCTTTTCCGACTCCAGCTTTCGATTGGCGCTGAGGCGTTTGCAGGATTTGCGGGCACTACGATCTCCTACATCGGCGGATTCACCGCGCTGCTCGCCGCTCTAATGGCGACCCAACAAAACGACATCAAGCGCATCCTAGCTTACTCCACACTCTCTCAGCTCGGCTACATGATCATGGCCGTCGGCCTGCTCGCAGGTGAAGCCGGGATGTTTCACCTCTACACTCACGCGTGGTTCAAGGCGCTGCTTTTCCTCGGTGCAGGAGCGATCATTCACGCCTGCCACCACCAGCAAGACATCTGGAAAATGGGCGGCTTGCTCGGAAAAATGCCGATCACCACTGCGACTTTCGCCGCTGGCACGGCTGCGCTGATCGCGGTGCCTTATGTCACTTCGGGATTTTGGTCGAAGGAGGAAATCCTCTCCGCCGCATATCACGAGAACATGTTTCTCTTCGTCATCACGGTGATCGTCGCCTTCCTCACCGCGTTTTACATGACGCGGGCGTTTGTGGTCACTTTCCTCGGAAAACCTCGCTCGGAGGATGCCTCGCACGCTCATGAAGTCGGTCCAGTCATGTGGGTGCCGCTCGCCGTGCTGGCCGTGCTCGCCATCATCTCTGGCTTCGGGTTTGTCAGCGAAAAACTGAACGCCACCCGACCCGAACACCACGCAAACACCGTGGTGCTGATCGCCTCCATCGCCACGCTGGTCTTGGGAGTCGGTGCTGGATTTGTGCTCTACCGGGGTCGCGAGAAAGACCCGATCTCCATCCCGCTGTTCCGCGACCGCTTCTACTTCGATGGCTTTTATGACCGGGTCATCGTCCGTTATTTCCAAGACGCGCTGGCCGCGATCATTCACTTCTTCGACGAACTGCTGATCAACGGCCTGCTCGTCGGTGGCCTGAGTCGCGGCACCGCCAGCCTTGGCGGCCTGTTCCGCAAGCTGCAAGGCGGCCAATTGCAGGCTTACTCGTTCGCCTTCGGCATCGGCGTCGTCCTCATCATCTACTTCACCGTGTTTTCCTGATCATGCTCGGCTTACTCGTTCTCATTCCTCTTCTTGCTGCGGTCGCTGTTTTGGTCGGCGCACCGGCGCGCCAGACCTCCATCGCTGCGGCGGGTGGCAATCTCGCGCTTGGCTTGTGGGCTGCATTTTCTTGGAAAAGCGGCATCTGGAACTTCAGCGTGCCAGTGCTCGCGCAGCCCGCGCTCAACTTGTCCTTCGGCATGCCCGATGGCGTCAGCGCGGTGATGATCGCGCTCTCGGTGCTGGTCACTCTCGCCGCCACCCTGAACGCGCAAGCGCCGAAAGGCCGGGAAAAACTCTACTACTCGTCCATTCTACTGATCGCTGCCGGAGCCATCGGCGCATTTGCCTCCACCGATTTGTTCTTCTTCTTCGCCTTCCACGAGCTGGCGCTGATCCCAACTTTTCTGATGATCGGCATCCTCGGCCGTGGCGAGCGCGAGGCCGTCGCCTGGAAAGTGACGATTTATTTGTCACTCGGCTCGATCATCCTGCTCGCCGGTCTGGTCTGGCTGGCGAACTTGGCGGGCACTTTTGACATTCCTGAAATGCTCGCGATGGCGAAGGACGGTCGCTTGGTCATCGATCCAGCGACGCAAAAATCCATCGCCGCATTGTTGATCATTGGATTTGGTTCCTTGGTTTCGCTTTTCCCGATGCATTCATGGGCCGCGCCAGCCTACGCCAGCGCCCCCGCTCCTGTCGCGATGCTGCACGCGGGCGTCTTGAAAAAATTCGGTCTTTACGGGCTGATTCGTATCGCGCTGCCGCTGGTCCCCGATGGCATGCAAGCGTGGCTCACTCCGTTGTTGATCCTGCTTCTCGGCAACATCCTCTGGTGTGGTTTTGTGACCATTTCGCAAAAACGCTTCGATTCCATGCTTGGTAACGCCTCGGTGATGCACATGGGCTACATTTTCCTCGGCATCGCCGCGGCGATTTCCAGCCCGGACAACACGCTCGGCATTCCCGCTGCGGTTTTGCTGATGTTCGCCCACGGCATCTCAGTCGCATTGCTTTTCGGCCTCGCAGACCGGATCGAACGCGCCACCGGCACGCTGGACTTCGCCGAACTCGGCGGGCTCGCCAAATCCGCTCCGGCGCTCGCATTCACCGTCGGGTTCGCCGCATTCACCGCGATGGGCCTGACCGTCTCCGCAAACTTCGTCGGTGAGGTGTTCGTGTTTCTCGCTTCCTTCCAACAATACAAACCCGCCGCTGGCCTCGGCACTTTGCAGATCGTTTGCATTTTGGGCACTTGGGGCGTCGTCATCTCCGCAGTTTACATGCTGCGCGCCTTCCGCGGCATGTTTCATGGCCCGCTCGTCGCCGCCACGCGCAACGCGCCAGACCTCACGCTCGCTGATCGCCTTCCAGCGCTGTTGCTGGCCATTCCGCTACTCAGTGTCGGGCTTTATCCCAATCTGTTGCTCAATCTGCTGAAATAAGTCCAATCGACTTTCAGGACCTATAAGACCTTTTTCCAATGCCCGCTTACTACCTCGAAGCTCTCACCGTCACGCTCGGCCTGCTTTTGCTGATGGCCGAAGCTTTCGTTCCTTCAAAAAGTAAGGCTTGGGTCGGTGTTTCTTCGGCCATCGGCTTGGGTGGCATTCTTCTCCTGACCACACTGGCCATCGGCCCGGATGCCAAACCCGACGCAGGCTGGGCAACATGGCCGCTTTGGAATTTTTACCAATTCGATGGTCCCGCCCGTTTCTTCAAAATCTTCGCTCTCGTCACCACGATCTTCGTCGTCCTGATGTCGATCGATTACCGGAAAATCCTCGCTCGTTTCACTGAGCAGCCGGGCTCGGAACACGGCACTGGTGAGTTTTACGCGCTGCCGGTCTTCGCCTGTGCGGGCATGATGTGGCTCGCTTCTGCGAACAACTTCGCCTCGGCATTCATCGCGCTCGAGCTGATCACCGTCACTTTTTACATCCTCGTCGCCTACATGCGCCGCAACGTCGGCTCTCTCGAAGCTGGCGTGAAATATCTGATCCTTGGTGCGTTGAGCACAGGATTCCTCGTTTATGGCATTGCGTGGATTTACGGCACCACCGGCACCATGAGTTTTGAGGCGCTCCCAGCCGCCAGCGCCGCGGCCCAATCGCCATCGGGCCTGCTGTTTGGCATCGCAATGGTGATGGTCGGCTTGTGCTTCAAAATCGGTGCCGTACCGATGCATGTTTGGATTCCAGACGTTTACCAGGGTGCGCCCACACCCACCACCGCCTTTCTCTCGGTGGGTTCAAAAGCGGCGGGTTTCATCCTGATGATGCGTTTTCTCGATGCCACGCTCAGCCCAGTCACTGCCGGGCCGATCTTCAATTTGTTGATCATCCTCGCCATCGCCACGCTGCTGCTCGGTAATCTCGCCGCGATTCCTCAGAGCAACTTCAAACGTCTGCTCGCTTATTCATCCATCGCCCACGCAGGTTTCCTGTTGCTCGCGTTGGCAAGCCCCGCTTCCGGAACCACCATCGGCCAAGGCCCCGGCTCAGTCGTTTCTTTCTACTTGGCGACTTATTTGTTGATGACTCTCGGTGTCTTCTTCGTCGTCGCCCAAGTCCGGATTCAGCGCGATGGCGAAAACATCAGCGACTTCAACGGCCTTGGAAAAACCAATCCAGTGCTTGCAGTCGCGCTGACCATCTTGATTGCGGCGTTGGCAGGCGTGCCGCTGACCGCAGGATTCGTCGGCAAGTTTCTGGTCATCCAGCTCGCGGTGGATGCAGGA
>JBGSLX010000052.1:0-18796 GCA_041740475.1 Akkermansiaceae bacterium
GATCAATCGACCACTTCGGCATCTACGACTTTGCCTTTGGCCTGTTTGGGCTCGTTGGACTCGGCGGCGGGTTCGACTTCGGGTTGGGTGGCGGCGGCGGCGCTGGCTTGCTGAGCGGCTTGGGCGAGGGCTTGGAGTGAGCCTTCGAGATCGCTGATGGCGCTGTTGATCTTGGTCACATCGTCACTGGCAATCGCGTCTTTCACGGCTTGCACTTTGCCATCGAGCATCGACTTCAGTTCAGCGGGAGCTTGCTCACCGAGTTCGGCGAGTTGTTTTTCGACCGAGAAAATGAGGTTTTCTGCCTTGTTCTTGCTATCGACTTTTTCGACGCGCTTGCGGTCTTCTTCGGCGTGAGCCTCGGCATCGCGCTTGGCTTTTTCGATCTCATCCTTGGAAAGACCGGACGAACCTTGGATCGAAATTTTCTGTTCTTTGCCGGATTGTTTGTCTTTCGCAGAGACGTGGAGGATGCCGTTGGCGTCGATGTCGAAAGTGACTTCGATCTGCGGTTCGCCACGACGGGCGGCGGCGATGCCATCGAGCTTGAAGTTTCCGAGCAACTTGTTGTCGGCAAACATCGGGCGTTCGCCTTGGCAAATGCGGATGTCCACTGCGGGTTGGTTGTCGCTTGCAGTCGAGAAGACCTGCGATTTTTTCGCGGGGATGGTGGTGTTGCGCTCGATCATCGAAGTGGCGCGGGAGCCTTCGGTTTCGATCGAGAGGGTGAGCGGAGTGACGTCGAGCAAGAGCACGTCTTTCACGTCTCCGCGCAGCACACCGCCCTGAATGGATGCGCCGATCGCGACGACTTCGTCTGGATTGACGCCTTGGTGCGGTGTCTGACCAGCGAGTTGTTTGGCGACCTCGACAACTTTTGGCATGCGGGTCATGCCACCGACGAGCACGAGCTCATCGATTTGAGAAGCGGTGACGCCAGCTTCTTTCAAGCAATCGATGACAGGCTTGCGGGTGCGCTCGAAAAGCGAGTCGGTGAGTTGCTCAAGCTTCGAGCGGGTGAGAGTGAGCTGAATGTGTTTCGGGCCGGTGGCATCCGCCGTGATGAATGGCAGGCTGATGTCGTAGGACTGCGACGAAGAAAGTGCGATCTTCGCTTTTTCCGCCTCTTCTTTGATGCGCTGGAGAGCGTCGGGCTGGCCGGAAAGGTCGATTCCTTGGTCCTTCTTAAATTCGCCGACGATCCACTGGATCAGCGTATTGTCCCAGTCGTCACCGCCGAGTTTGGTGTCACCATCGGTGGCGAGCACTTCGAACACGCCGTCGCCGATTTCGAGCACGGAAATGTCGAACGTTCCACCGCCGAGGTCATAGACGGCGATTTTTTCGTCGGACTTCTTATCGAGGCCGTATGCTAAAGCAGCAGCGGTCGGCTCGTTGATGATGCGCAGCACCTCGAGGCCAGCGATTTCGCCAGCGGCCTTGGTGGCGTTGCGCTGGGAGTCGTTGAAATACGCGGGGACCGTAATGACCGCCTGTTTGATGGTTTCGCCGAGTTTTGCTTCGGCGTCGGCTTTGAGTTTGCCGAGCACCATCGCGGCGATTTCCTGAGGCGAGAAAGTTTTGGTTTCGCCAGCGACTTCCACTTGGATGTGAGCGTCGCCATTTGAGGCGGCGACGATGGTGTAGGGCATGCGTTTATCCGCGTCGGTGAGTTCGGCAAACTTGCGACCGATCAAACGTTTGGCGGAGAAAATGGTGTTTTTCGGGTTGGTGACGGCTTGGCGCTTCGCGGCTTGGCCGACGAGGCGTTCGCCATTTTTCGCGAAAGCGACCACCGATGGTGTGGTGCGAGCGCCTTCTGAGTTTTCGAGCACGATGGGCTCGCCGCCTTCCATGACAGCCATGCAGGAGTTGGTGGTTCCGAGATCGATTCCGAGGATTTTAGACATAAAATTGTTTTCCTATTGTGATTGGTCGTTTGCGACGTGGTTTGGTGCAGACGCCTTCGCATGGCGTGTGCCAGACGGTTTGATTAAATTACAAGCTACTGGAAATGAATGGATTATGATCGTGGTCGAGTCGTTGCGGTGAATCGAAAGTGATCCATTCGGGACAAAATGACGCACTTATGGGGTGGCAAGTTGTCACAGTGGACTGAAATGCGCACTTTCTGTTTCGGACCTTGAACCACTCGATGATCCATCTTTAGGGTGCTGGATCATTATGCGAGCGCAGCCTTTTAAATGGATTCCGCGCGGCGAACCGTTTCAGCAACAAGACGACGGTCCGCCGGGCTCATTTCCGCCGATTTTAGAGCATCTAATCCGCCAACGTGGCTTACCCACGGGCGAGGATCTTGAGGGATTCTTGCGTCCAAAACTCAAGGATTTGGCCGATCCTTTTCTGATTCCTGACATGCAAGCGGCGGTGGATCGAGTGCTCCGAGCCATCGATGAAAAGCAGCAAATTTGCATTTACGGTGATTACGATGTGGACGGAGTTTCCTCGATCACGCTAATGCGGCGCATCCTGTTGGCGTATGGCGTGGAGCCGCGCCATTTCATTCCATGCCGAGGAACAGAAGGATACGGACTGAGCGTGGCGGCCATCGAGCGCTGCATGAAAGAAGGGCTCAAGCCGGATCTGCTGATCACTGTGGACTGTGGGACCGTCTCGATTCCTGAGGTCGCTGCGCTGCGAGCGGATGGCGTGGACGTGGTGATTGTGGACCATCACGAGCCGATTCCCGGCGAGCGCCCGGATTGCTGCGCGCTGGTGAATCCGAAGTGCGGCAATGATTTTACCTACCTTTGCGCAGCGGGAGTAGTCTTCAAGCTCGGTCATGCGCTGCTGAAAACCCGGACTAATTCACTCGATTTGAAAGAACTCATCGACCTCGTGGCGGTGGCGACCATTTCTGACATCGTGCCAATGATCGGTGAAAATCGCTTGTTAGTGCGGCATGGGCTCAAGCAGCTTCCACACACGCTCAACCCCGGATTGCGCGCCTTGCAAGACGTGACTGGGATGAATGGCAGCGCCACCGCGATGGATGTCGGCTTCCGCATCGGCCCGCGATTGAACGCAGCCGGTCGCATGGATGTGCCGGAGGATGCGCTCGCCACCTTGACCACCGACTGCCGCCGTCATGCCCAAGAGCTGGCGCAGAAACTGGATGCTTACAATCGCGAGCGGCAGAACCACGAGGGGCTGATTCGCCGCGAGGCCGAGCAAATGCTACAGCAGGACTTCGATCCAGAGCGCGACTCGGTGATAGTGCTGGGCTCCCGCACTTGGCACCACGGCGTCGTCGGGATCGTGGCATCGCGCCTGATGCGGCAGTATCACAAGCCGACATTCGTGATTTCCATCAGTGACAACGGCATCGGCAAGGGCTCGGGCCGGAGCATTCCGGGGGTCTCGCTGGTGGATGCGATTCGAGCCTGCCAAGACCAATTAATCGCTGGCGGCGGACATGCGATGGCGGCTGGACTTTCGGTGGAGGAGGAAAAACTCGCGGCTTTCCGTGAAAAATTTCATCACTATGTGTTAGAAAATACCACCGCAGAACAGCGCCGCCCGACACTGACCTACGACGCTGAAATTTCCTTCGAGCAGCTCTCGCTTCAGTTTTTGGCTAGCTACGATCTCCTACAACCCTTCGGAAATGGAAATCCGCAACCGGTCTTCGTTTCTCGCGGCGTGCAGCTCAGCCGCCCGCCGCTGCACATGAAGAACAATCACCTGCGTTTCATGCTCCACCAAGGTTACTACGATCAGGACGCTGTTTATTTCGGCGGTGGCGAGCATCCATTGCCGGATCCACCGTGGGACATTGCTTTCACGATTGATCGCAACACATTTCGTGGCCGCACCACGCTCCAGCTCATCATTCAGGACGTGCGCTCGGCGGGAAATCGCTAGGCCGCTACGCACGTCGCCTTAAGCCAAGCGGCGAACTCGTCGGCATCGATTTCGCCAGCGGCGAGGGCGAGCGTTTGCAGCACCGCTTGTTCTTCGGAGGCTTCGAGCCGCCATCCGTTGACCCCGAGAAAAGTATAGGCAGCCATGAAACCAGCCCGCTTATTGCCGTCGAGAAACGGATGATTTTTGACGATTCCGTGTGCGTAGGTAGCGGCTAGGTCAAACATACTAGGCGAGCCGTAATTCAGCAATTGCAACGGCCTAGACAGTGCCGACTCCAATAGTCCCTCATCTCGCAATCCCTCCAAGCCGCCAAATCGCGAGAGAAGCTGCGTTTGGATAGCGAGAACCATTTCTCTTGTTAACCAAAACGGTTCGTTCATTTGGCCAGTTCTCTCAATGCGTTCCGATAGCGATTCATCCCTTCCTCGGCGATTTTCATCACCTCCTCAAACCCCGGGCGGTCCGGCGTCACGCGCAGCGAACATTGTGGTGCCTCAGTGAGAAATAGAGTGTCGCCCTCACTCACCTTGAGTGCCTGGAGCGCCTCTTTCGGCAACACAATCCCGAGTGAATTTCCAATCTTGCGAACTTTCGTTTCAATAGCCATGGATCAACCATCGTTCCCACGGCGGTTGTGTCAAGTTTCCCGTTCACTCGATCTCCTCGCCGATCACGACTTCCTTCGGCTTCATCAGAAAATAGAGCAGAAAACTCAGCGCGAAGATCCCCAGCGCGATCAACGGCGCGGTCGCGGCACCCGGCTTCGGATCGCTGATGGCAGACTGCACCCGGACCGCCACCAATAACGCACAAACCAGCGCCCCAAGAATCGGTACTAGCATTGGCACATCGAAGCCATCCGTCGGTTCGCCTGCGCGGCGTTTCAGCACGATCAGCGAAATGTTTACCAACGTGAAAACCACCAACAGCAGCAACACCGTCGCCTCTGCCAACGGCTTCACGCCACCGCTCAGGATCAGCAACGAAACCACGCCGAACAGCACCAAGATCGCAGTTTGCGGCGTCCTGCGTGTGGCATGAAGTTTTCCTAACATCGCAGGCAGCAGCCCTTGGCGGCTCATCCCGAACAACAGCCGAGAGCCCATCAAATAGTTCAGCAGCGCGGTGTTTCCGATCGCGAAAATGGTGATGCCGAGGTAAACGCGGTCGATCCCGTGGAACCACGGCGCGGCCCGCTGCGCCACCTCCATCAGCGGTGTCTTACTGGCCGCAAGCTCGCTCCATGGAATCACGGAAACCGCCGTCACCGCCACCGCCATGTAAATCAGCGTGGCGAGAATCATCGCACCGATCAGTCCGAATGGCACGTCGCGTTTCGGGTCCTTCACCTCCTCGCTGACGTTGAGAATATCTTCAAAGCCGATGAATGAAAAAAACATCAGCACCGCGCCTTGCAGCACCAGCGCGAGCGTGATGCCAGAGCCCACACCGCTGCTATCCGATGGAGTTTCCAGATAGTTCACGCCGCCCCAGAAGCGCACGCCGATGGCGATGATGAACAACAATCCCGACGCTTCTACTACCGTGCACACGATGTTCGCCCACATGCTCTCGCGCATGCCGCGCCAAATCACGCAGCCGATTAGAAACACCAGCCCGATGGCGACCAGCTTGATCGGCAGCGGGAAACCCACCGCTTTTTCCAAATTCTCCGCGATCGCCTGCGAACCAGTGGCCATGCTCGTAAGCCCGCTCATCATCACCGCGATGCCGACCATGTAGCTGATCGCAGGCCGCCGCAGTGCTCGGTGAGTGACATACGCTGCGCCTCCAGCCTTCGAGTAGCGCCCGCCGACGCATGCATAGGATAAACCCGTCAACAGCGCTGCGATCATCGCCGCGAGAAACGCCAGCCAGATCGCATTTCCCAGCGACTCCGCCGCCCGCCCTACCAGCGCGTAAATCCCCGCACCCAGCATCGAACCCAGTCCATAAAACAAAACCTGCCACCGCCCAAGGGTTGGCTGGAGACTGGAGACGTGTGATGGAGGTGTCGCTGACATGATAGATCAGACTAAAAATCTGTGCATTCGGGCGCACGCATTTTTTGAACCAAGATTCAGAAATGAGAATTCGTGAAATTTTTTTGAAACGATGCATCCGTTTCAAAGCGGCAGGCGTTGCTTGGTTTGTTGCGACCATTTCCGCGACGCAAACCAAGCTAACCATGAAATTATTACAAAACTGCCTCCCTCGGTTCATGCCTGTCGCTATGGCCTTTGCACTCGTCGCGAGTGCCGATGCCGTTGTGATCGTCAACATCGACTCCACACCCACTGGGACGGGAACGTTCCTTTACAGCGTTTTCATCACCAACGACACCGTCAACGACCTCGCGGTGGTCAGCCTCATCGACGGCCCGACCTTCGATTCGTTCATCGCTCCTAGCTTGATGTCGCCGAGTGGATTCTCCACCAGCTACGATAGCGGTTTAGGCTTCGTGGACTTCATCGAGGATAGCTCTGCCTTCACCAGTGGCGGCACTTTCGGCGCATTCACCTTCGAGAGTATGGCGGCTCCCGGCACTGCATTCACGATGTTCGAAGCGCTCGATGTCATGGGCGATTCAGTTTCCGGCATGACAACCGTCGTGCCTGAGCCTGGCACCTTCACGCTCGCGGCTCTTGCCATCCTTCCACCCATCATCCGTCGCCGCCGTTTGGCATAACTCTTAATCAAAAACATCTCCTTCATCATGAAAACTACCATCAAAACCACACTCCAAGCCGCCATCCTCTTTGTGGGAACCGGCACTCTCTTCGCATCCAGTCACAGCGATGCCCCACTCATCAAACAGGATCCGCAAGCGAACCTCACCGACGTTTATGCGTTCATCGGCACTCGCTACAATGATCCGACCCAGCAGGTCTTGAACGTCCTCGTCAGCGTGCGGCCGTTCTCCGAACCCGGCGACGGCGTAATTTTCGACCGCTTCGCTGACGATGCCTCCTACAGCATCCACCTCACCAACCCAGCTACCGGTGCGGAAATCGACCGCTATGATTTCACCTTTTCCTCAGTGACTGGCGGCATCAAAAACCCCGACACCATCCTCTCATACGGCCTCGGCACAGCCGCCGGTGCCATCACCAGCATCGGGGATGCTCAGCAAAACTTCACCCAGACCTACACCGTCCTCAAAAACGGCAGTCCAATCGGCAGCAACCTGCTCGTCCCACCGCCGAATGCCGGACCACGCACCACTCCCGGCTACAACGGTCCCGATGGAAAGGCCGTCTCCGGTGCCGCCGATTTCGCCAGTCTGGATCCCCTCACCGCGCAGGCCATTTCCTCCATCAACGGCGGAGTCGTCGCTTGGGCAGGTCCGCGCGAAGATGGATTTTACGCCGACACACCGGGCATTTTCGATTTCCTCAATCCACGCATCATCGATAACGATGGCGACGGTGCTGACGGACTCGGACAAGATGGCAACGGTATCGACGGCTTCAAAGGCTTCAACGTCCTTACTTACGCGCTGCAAATCCCTCTCAGCAGCTTGCAAACCGGCAGCTACAACGACGCCTTCGGCAATCCGCACACCGGCGTCGGCGTTTATGCCTCGGTCAGCCGTCAACGCACCACCATCCGCCGCACCGATGCCGCGAACGCTAACAGCGGTCCATGGATTCAGGTCAACCGCCTCGCCAACCCGCTCTTCAACGAAGTGCTCGTCCCACTGCGCGACAAGGATCGTTACAACCGCACCAAGCCGCTAGGCGATGCGAGTTTTTCCACCTATGCGCAAAACAGTGAACTCGCCTTCCTGATCAACGTCGTCCTGTTTGGCACCGCCGATGGACAAAGCCCGCTGCAAACCAACAACCGAGCCGACCTCGTCGCCATCATGATTCCCGATGTCATCCGTGTGGACACCACCACCGGTCCGGTCCCGCTGCCCGGACAAGCTGGTTTCAATCGCCTCAGCCTCATCGGTGGCGATGGTCTCGGCTGGCCAAACGGACGCCGTATCGGTGATGACGTGGTCGATATTGCTCTCTCGGCAGTCGCCAGCGGACCCACCTTTGCTACGATTACTCCCGTAGGTGACAACGTCGATGCCAACGACCAGCTCTATAATACCGTCTTCCCCTACCTCGGCACTCCCCATGCCGGTTCGACCGTGACTCAACGTTCGGCACCCTGATTCCCCCTCCGCCTGCTGACTCGGTTGCAGCAGGGAAATTGCAGCTCCTCCCGCCGGCCATGGCCCCGGCGGGAGGGGCTCATCCCCCCACTTTTTACTAATATATATCAACTCTTTGCATCATGAGATTTCTTCCCTTATCACTCGTTCTGTGTGTTCCACTTCTTCACGCCCATGAGCATCACGCTCATGAGCACAAACATGAAAAATCGGCTGATGATCAACCGCAGCCCCGCAACGCGCTGGAGTGGATTTCACTCGGAAACAAGTCGATGCAAGAGGCCCGAGACATCCTTTCCCACGATTTCAGAAAGGCGGAAAAAGCCTTCCAGCAAGCGCTGAAACTCGAACCCGCGAATGCCGAAGCGCTCGTCGGCATGGCTTGGGTCGCCAATTCCAATCACGATTTCAAAAGCGGAAAATCTTGGTGTGAAAAAGCACTCGCCATCAATCCCACTCTCCACGACGCCCACAATCTGCTAGGCGATGGCGCGGTAGAACTTGGTGAATATGATGCCGCATTTGATCACTATCAGAACGCGCTCGACCTCCGCACAGACTTATCCACCTACGCCCGCGCCTCGCACTTGCTTTGGATCACCGGCGATCCTCGCACCGCGCAATCCCTCATGCGCAAGGCCATCGCCGCTGGCGGTCCCTATCCAGAAAACACCGCATGGTGCCACGCGGAGCTAGCCATCCAGCTCATCCACGCGGGTGCCCTCGTGACCGCAAAACAGGAACTCGTCCATGCACTCAAGCTCGCCCCCGCAAATCCGCGCGTCCTCATCGCTCAAGGTCGCCTCGCCTCCGCTCAAGCTGAGTATTCCTCAGCGATCGAGGCTTTTGAAAAGTCAGCGTCCGTCACCCCCACGCATGATGCACTTGCTCCCCTCGTGGATCTCTATCTCGTCACTGGCGATAAGGAAAAAGCCAAAGCTCAAATCCGCAATGTCATCGCATTTCATGACCACTCGCATCATCACGGTGAATCCCACTCACATCCCGGCTCGCACCAACTTGCGCTCTTTCTTGCGGACCATGGTGAAGACCCGAAAGCGGCTCTGGAAGAGGCTCGCTCGGCCCACGAGCATTTCCCGAACCTCGCATCGGAAGACGCCTTGGCTTGGACTTACCACAAAGCTGGCAAACCGGCCGAAGCTCGCCGCCACATGCTCCGCGCCCTCGCCCACGGCACGCCCGATCCGATGCTTCATTTCCATGCGGGCATGATTTTCAATCAACTCGGCGAAATCTCAGAGTCCCGCCGCCACCTCGCGCAAGCTCTCAACCTCAACTCAGGTTTCCACCCGATCCATGCCACCACCGCCCGCGATGTCCTCGCTGCCAAAGCCAATCCGTAAAACTATGTCTCGAAAGAAATACCAAGCGCCATAATCTGACCTCATGGAAATGGAGGACAGCCCCGAACAGTTACTCGCCAAGATCGCGGCGGGCTGCACGGTCGCATTCTCGAAACTCTACGATGATTTTTCCGCCGCTCTCCTCGGCATTACTCTCGGTGTCCTAAAAAACCGCGCCGAAGCCGAGGAGTCATTGCAGGACATCTTCGTCGCCATCTGGGAGAAATCCTCGCGCTACGATCCTCAACAAGGAAAAGCCACCACTTGGCTCATCACCATGGCCCGCAACCGCGCCTTGGACTCGCTCCGATCACGCGTACGCCGTGAAAAACTCCACGAATCCGCCCACAACGAGTCATTCCTGAACGATCCCACTCACGATTCTCCCGACACTCCGCTCATTGCCTCAGAGCGGGCCATCGTAGTTCACCAAGCCCTCAAATCTTTACCCGAAGAAATGCGCATCGTCCTCGAACTCGCCTTTTTCAGCAGCTTGACTCAGACAGAAATTGCGGAAGTCTTGGCCGAACCTCTCGGAACGATCAAATCCCGCATCCGCAGAGCGATGGAGCGTGTGCGTCTAAGACTGACTACGAATGAAGGCTCATCCGAGCACGACCAATTGTTTACATGAATCACGAATCAAATGACCCGCGCGACCGCGCAACCGAACTCGCCGCCCTGCACGGGCTGCGGGCTCTGGATGGCGAGGATGCCGCTGCGATGGCTCATTGCGGAGACTGCCCCTTCGCAAAAGCCACCCTCGCCGCGATGGGATTTGAAGACACTGCTGCGGCCATTACTTCCACGATTTTCCCTCCCGTCGCTCCATCGGCTGACCTGAAAGGCAAGATCATGGCACGGATTTCTCCGGCTGAATCATCGCAGGAAGAGGAGGGCATCCACTATATTCCTAGTGCTAAGGGCGAATGGCAGAGCCTGCCCGGCGGGAAAATTCAGATCAAAACTTTGTCCGATTTGCCGGAAGCGGGACACGCGGTTCTCTTGCTGGAAGCCGCCGCAGGAGCCGTGTTCTTTCCTCACTCGCACGCAGGAATGGAAGAGATTTTCCTCATCAGTGGCGATCTTTCCACCAATGGCCGCACTCTCGGCCCCGGTGACTACCTCCGCCACGCGCCCGGCACGCACCACGAAAAAGCCACCAGCGATCACGGCTGCCGCGCACTGCTCGTCACCGCACGGGAAAACCACCCGCGCAAGGCCATCGGCACCTATTCAGAAGTCAGAAACCTCGTAAAAGGCCTGCTCGGCAAGTAATGCGACTTCTCAAGCCAGCCGTTCATCGCTAATCGCAGCGCGTGAAAACAGTGCTCGTCTGGCTTTTCCTTGCCGCCTCATCCAGCTACGCGAATGGAATCGCCCGCTGTGGATTCGGCGCTGCCGATAGCGCTACCGCTGGATCGTTTTCCGCCACTGGCGGCGATGCTTTGGCCACGATGCAGGGAAATGCAGCGGCCATGACCCTGCTCGGTGGCGGCGGCTGGACGGTTTCCGCTCAGGCGCTCGC
This sequence comes from Akkermansiaceae bacterium, assembly GCA_041740475.1. Lineage (GTDB taxonomy): Bacteria > Verrucomicrobiota > Verrucomicrobiia > Verrucomicrobiales > Akkermansiaceae > Luteolibacter. The sequence goes on from JBGSLX010000052.1 coordinate 10,949, forward strand.
AGGCAGCGGTGATTACTCGCGCAGCGGCCAAGATTACGATTTGGAAAATGCCTTCGGCGTCCTCCCGGAAGCCGCGCTCGTCTGGCAAATCCCGGACCGCCCGCTCTGGCTCGGTGCATCCCTCTCCGCTCCCAGCGCTCTGAAATCTGACTGGAACTACCCCGATGTCCCGGGCGGCATCGGCAATGTTTCATTCACTCAGGCCGATCACGAAAGTGCCTTTCTCGCGCTAAAAGCCAACTTGGGCCTCGCGTGGCAAGCCAGCGAGCAATGGTCTTTCGGAGCGACCGTCGGCCTTATCTACAGCCGCGTAAATTTCGATGCGCCCTTTATTTTCCAGACCAATCCCGCTCTGGCTGGTGCCAAAGTCGATCTCGATCTGGAAACCAGCGGCTGGGCACCTGCATTCGATGCTGGGGTGCTCTGGAATCCGCACGAGCACTGGACCTTCGGTGCGAAGGTGCGTGCGGCCAGCGTGCTAAAAAACGACGGCTCCGCGCGTGCGGATTTCTCCTCACAGCTCCCACCTCTCGGCCTTGCTGGCACGGACCCCATCGTCCACTACGGCGCAGCCACGGAGAACACGCTGCCGCTCACTTTTTCATTCGGCACGTCATGGCAAAGCACTGAAAAACTCCGCCTCGGAGCCACTCTGGAATGGCACAACTGGGCCGACTCCTTCGATGCGTTCCCAGTCCGCCTTTCCAAGGGATCAAACGCCGCCATCAACTCCGCCATCGGCCCATCTCCATCAGACGATGTCCCACTGCGCTGGGAAAATCGCTTCGTCCTCGCCCTTGGCACAGAATACGCCCTCAGTTCTGGCACCATTCTGCGCGCAGGCTGGCGCTACGGGGAGTCACCCGTGCCCGGCGATCTGGTCACTCCCTTAAATGGCTCCATCTTCGAGCACTCCCTCGCATTCGGCGCGGGCTGGAATTTCAAAGGCTGTCAAATTGACGCCTCCTACACCTTTGCCCTTGGCGAGGCCAGCATCGGCAACAGCGGCTACCGTGCGGGCGAATACTCAAACAGCTCACTCGATGTCGTGGCATACGGTATCGGCGTATCTCTCAGCAGAGCCTTTTAAAACGGAGCATGAAATTCATTCCGCATCTGCACCTCCCAGCTCGATTCCATCAGTAAGCCAGCCGGAAAAACCGCTTGGGATCCGCCGCGACTGCGCCGGAAATCACGAACAACTCATCGGAACCCGTCGCCACGCGCACGCCGCTGATGTCGCCCCACGGTGGCAGCAAATTGAGGCTGGATTCCACAATGTAGTCCTCACCTGCACTGCCACGGATGGTCAGCTCGATGTCGTCAGTGCCCGGAACACGCCGGATCGCCGTGATCGCCATTTCCGCAGCGGGAGGGCCGTCCACACGTAGCATTCCGTTGGTAGTCAGCGTGCTGGTATTCCATGTGAGCGGAGATGGCAGCACGGCTCCTGTCAGATCGACCGTCACGGTATTTCCAGCATACGTCAGTGCATCGATCACTTTGAAAGTCTGCCCCGCCGTCGGCATAAAATCGTTGATCAAATTCACATCCACCGTCAGCCCGGAAAACGTGAACGTTCCATCGGTATCCAACACATCATATTGTGAACTTGGCGTCGCTCCACCGAGTTCGATGCCCAGCACCGAACCCGTCATCATTTCCACTCCCAGAGACACGCTCAATGTTCCGGCAGAGAGGCCTGGCTCCACACGTCCGCCCGTGGCCAAAAGCGAGCCAATGATTGCTCCGTTTCCTGTTACAGTTCCATCGGGGCGGAGGTTGACGGCATCATCTACGAGCGGCGTCTCTCCATCATCCGTACCAATCAGACAGCGTCCCGGCCCGTTCGAGCTAGTGCGTAGTTCGCTACCCGCATAAATCAGCAAAGTAGAACTGACGTTCAATTCGCCATCCGTATCCATCGTGACATAGCCCGTGCCACCCGCTGCGCTTGGCGAGCCACCGATGTAACAGCCATTCGTCAGGGTCAGTCGCCCAAAGTTCTCTGCAAACACCTCTCCGGTAGAATCCACTTCTCGCGCGACCTCCAAATCCACGCAGTTCACATAGCCGCTATTGACGATCAGCAAGCCATTTCCAGAAAAACCCACGACCGTCGCTCCGTCGCCATTCAAGTTGCCCCCGTTTTCAATATCGCCCCGCCCGTCGGAGCCGATGTTCGCACCGAAGATGCAGCTCGCGCCTGTTGGCGAAGTGTGTTTACCCGTCGTCAGGCCAGCGCTGCCGCCGCATCTGAGACTCGCTACCGCCGAGTTCAGGCCGATGATCGCTTGATGGTTCGCTGTCACGCCGCCGCCTGCGTCGCCATTAATTTCAATATTCAGTGATGCAATAGAGTTCGCCGTTTCTCCCACGATGATGGAGGCGGCGTCTTCAGGCGTGGTGATATCGATAGTTGCATTATTGTTCACATACACATCCGCATCTCCAATGAGTCCAACACGTAGCGAACCCGCCAGTTCCCAATTGCTAGAATACATGGTAGCGAGCCCGTAGCTCCTCAAATTCACGCCGAATAGCGCGTCCTTCGTATCCACGTATGAGCCTCCGCCCCCGCCCACGTTGAAGGCTCCTTCACCCGTCACCCCGATCTCAAAGCGGTTCGTCACCGTCATTTGCTCACCGCCGAAGTTGAGTTGGCCGTTTGAATCCGCAGCGACGTCGGCGATGAAAAGCGAGCCGGTCTCGAAATTCGCGCCGTACCAGTCCATCGAGCCAACAGCTCCTGAACGCGCGATAAAAGTCTCCGACGCCACCGTCAGCGAGGCGGTGATCGGATTGATCCCGTCTAAGCTCGTAGAAAGGGTGCCGCTTGCACCAATCCCATCACCCAAGGTTAAATCACCACCCACCACCATGGTTGCAGTGTCTGTGTAGCGCCACCGGATTTCTCCCTGAAAACCTGCGCCCACGGCCACATTCACATCTCCGCTCGTTGAGAGAGAAGCGGCATCTTCCAATTGCAGCAGCGGCGAGTAAAAACTGCCGTCACCCACTGGAAGTGGCAAGTCGCCCACCCGCAGCGAGCCCAGCGGCCCAAGCGCCGCCGCCGTCCCAGCCAAACTCACATTCGAGGGAAATGCCAGCGACGGCAAACTCACATCATCTCCTACTACCGGAAAATCATCCGTACTCCAGCCAGTGTCCGTACCAGCCGTGCCAGCATACCAATCTGATGTCGCATTTCCCTGCCATATGATGTCTAGCGCATGCAAAGACGGCAAGCTGAGCGCCATTGTCAGCAGCGCGGCATTTCCAAAACTTAAAATAGAGCGGCGAAACGAGAAGAGGAGGTGTGTAGTTTTCATCGTGACGCACATAACAAACCTCGTCGCGAAACGTCAAGGAATCGCTGGCATTGCGGCGATAATGTCACACAGCGCCCCGAGGTGAAAAGGGGAGCACACGCGCCCCAGCCTCTGCCAATGCGAAGCCACTTGTTCGACAACCTCATTTCATAAAATGTGAAGACGCTAGCTATAACTCGTCAGTTCACTCTCGGTGGATTCAGTGATATGAATGACCACTTCCTGCGCCGCCGCATCGTCAAACCCGCATCCCCGTTGATGTGGGAAGGGCGACAGACGTAATTCCGTCACCTCTACCCGATTCGCCAAGGGGAATTTGGTCCATTGATCGGTTCGGCTTTAGTCCAACCGCCACCCAATAAAGCCGGTGGCATCGCGAAAAGTGAACAACCATGTCGCAGCTACGGTGCACATCACAAAGATATAAAATGGCGCTCGATAATTCCCCGAGTATCTGAAGGGCGGAAGGAAAAGAACGATTGTCCAGGGAATGATGAAAAATGGCAAAAGCAGATAGCTGAAGGTGAGGTTGTCAGAGAAAATAAAATACCAGTCGTTATGAAAAGGGTCAGGATCCACTAAATATTTTGGAACATGACCGAAGTAATAAACGGCCTGTGAAATCTCGAAGAATAGGCAAAACAGCCCAATCCATGGTAAAAAGGCCACTATCCAAGGAACCGCTGCTTTGGAATTCATGTTATTTCTGCCGAACGTTAGATGTGGAGGCACCGTCGGATCAAACTCCGATTCAATAAAGGACGTTGTCGCCGATTGCCTCGCATAACTTGTGTGTGCTCAGGTCGTGTAAAGATTCGTTTGTAAAAGTCTGCTACACAGCAAAGGTCCGCCGCACTGGCAGCCGATAAAAGAAGCGTCTTATTAGACATATTATTGTGTTGGTGTGGGCATAACCCATCCAAAACGGCCAGCGGCACGAGCCAAATACTCGACATGCTCAGAGTCTGTTTTTGCAGAATAGCTTTCAAGCGAACGGATAGGCTATTCAGTGAGGGAGTGGAAGCCAGAATTTGTATAGTGATGTTAGTCAATGTTGGATGGGGGGCTTGTTCTGTATCTTCTTTTCGATTGTGCTTCCACAGTGTGTAAGAGTGAAAATGGAAAGCGGGATCAGCGAAGGTTCCAAAATCGCGCCCAGTGTTTCATTGCATGTTCACCGATAACGAGGAGGCAAAAGAATACAAAGATCGCGACTGGAATTCTCCATGCCTCTGATACAATTCGATAGACCGTGATAGTAGGTGCCACAATGAATAGGCCCCAATAGCTTGCAAAACACAGGAGGCTCTTCATCTTTCGCAGAACAGTTCGGCCAAGTGCTAGGCAAAGAACAGTTCTAATTTCAGGGCTGATATACAGCCTCGAAGCGGTAAAATGCTCCTCCAGGGAATGTATGGGTATCGGTGATGGTGACGCTGGAGGTGGGGGCGTAGTTGCGGGTGTAGGTGATCCCGCGCGCTGCGGTATGAGTGGAGTGGGAGTAACGGTAAATTTCCGTGAAGGTGTGAAGGTCGGTAGAGCGCGTTAGAATCCAGCGGGTGCCGGGAGGAGCTGTGCCGATGCCGAAGCGAAGGACGGCATGGCCAGAGGCGTTGAAGGTAGGTGGTTTGAGATTACGAGTATTGCTGGAATCCGCCAAGTTATGGTTAGTGCCAAGTGCGGTTTCGATGCCGTAGGGGAAGCCGTCACCGTCGGAGTCGAAGTTCCAGCGCAGGGTGGTTTCGGCTTCATCTCCTTGGTATTCGGCAGCACCGATGTCTGGCGGGCCGAGGCGGGGAAGACCGCGTTGGTCGGTGGTGAGTGGGGTGGTGGCACCCAGATCGATGGCAGCACTTTTAGCATTTGGTGGCATGGTCTGAGAGGAGCCGCCGTAGTCGCCGAGGGGGAAAAGTTGGGGATCGCCGGTGAAGAGATTGTTGGTGCCGGTGTAGGAAAAGGTATTGAGGTTGTGCGGTGTGTTTCCGGCGCAGATGGTGTTTTGAATGCTGATTGGGAAGGTGGTAGCGGTGTCGGGGGAAACGTAAATTCCGGCATAAGCGCTGGTGGAAGAGGCGGATCGCGTGCTGCCAGTGATTGTGACGGAATTGAGCGAGAGTGGACCACCTGAGAAATGGATGGCTCCGCCGGTGTTTCCAAAAAAAGTGGAGTTCTCGATGGTAAGGGCGAAGCCGTGTGAATCGATGGCGGCACCGCCTTTGTCGGCTGTATTTTTAGAAAAGGTGGAATTCCGGACGGTGATGGAGCTGCCGGGGTGTATGCCCACGGCGTAGAGAGCCCCTGCATGGTAGCCGGAGTTCCGTGTGAGGGTGCAGCGGTCGAGGGTGAGGTGGACCTGTTGTTTGTCGTAGATTTTGATACAGCCGCTGGATTCACCGACGCTTGCGTCAGTCAAGGTGAGGGATTTTAGAGCGATATTTCCGATGCCAAAAAGGAAAACGTAGGAGTCCGCAGCAGATATGCCTTCCACGGTTTTTTTGGCAGAGATGGTAATGCCATTGGGAAGTGAGGACGCATCAATGGTGATGGAATTCAAGCGCTGAATGTACCCAAGGGTGAGACGGATGGTCTGCCCGTTAAGCACGGGGGCGAAGGTGACGGCATCTCCGGCGGGCGAGTATTTAACGGCCTCACGTAAGGAAATGCCGGTGCCGCCGCCAAGGAAGCCGTTGTCTTCATCGGCGGCTGTGGTGACTACAGTTGCCTGAGCCGTGAGTGTCAGCAGGGCGAGTGCGATGATTGCAATTTCGGGTAAAGTGCTCATGGGATTGTGGGTTTGCTGTTACAATGAAGCTTCTATGTAAATACATTTGCATGAGTCAACATCGTTTTAGGCGGATCATAATGATCATTTCATGAGGTGATCTGGGTCCCCATTTCTCCGAAAATTCCGGTTTTCATTCTGGGTTTCCCGGTCTTTTATTCGGGTCCACCCATGAGCCATCCTACCTTCCGTATTGCCCTCGGTGCCGACCACGGCGCGTTTGAACTGAAAAATGCCATCGCGGCGCACCTCAAGGCCATAGGCCATGAAATTCACGACTTCGGCACGGATAGTGCCGCTGCGGTGGATTACTCGGACTACGCGAATGACGTTTCGCGGCTTGTCGCTGATGGTACGTATGATTTTGGCATTCTCGCCTGCACTTCTGGCGTCGGCATGTGCATCGCCGCCAATCACCACCAGGGCATCCGCGCCGCCAACGTGCGCAGCGTGGAGGAAACGCTGATCACCCGCAGCCACAACGACGCGAACGTGCTCTGTCTCGGCGCGAAACAGACCGATACCGCCACCGCCATTGCGATGGTGGACGCGTTTCTGACCACCGCCTTCGAGGGTGGCCGCCACGTGCAACGTTTGTGCAAGGCATCTGGCAGCCGCCTCGCCATGGTGGATCCCGCAATTTTCGCCGCCGTCGCCGCCGAGGGAAAACGCCAGCGCAACAACATCGAGCTGATCGCTTCCGAAAACTTCACTTCGCCCGCCGTGATGGAGGCGCAGGGCTCGCTGCTCACCAACAAATACGCCGAGGGTTATCCCGGACGCCGTTGGTATGGAGGATGTGAAAACGTGGATGTCGTCGAGCAACTCGCCATTGATCGTGCGAAAGAGCTGTTCGGAGCCGAGCACGCAAACGTCCAGCCGCACTCCGGTTCGCAGGCAAACACCGCTGTTTACTTCGCCGTGTTGAAGCCGGGCGATAAGATTTTCACCATGGACCTCGCGCACGGCGGCCACCTCACGCACGGTCACAAAGCGAATTTTTCCGGCAGATTCTACGATGTGACGCATTACGGCGTGTCTCCCGAGGATGAGAGGATCAATTACGAGGAGCTGGAAAAAACTGCCCGCCAGCTCAAGCCCGCGCTGATCACAGTGGGCGCATCTGCCTACTCGCGGGTGATCGACTTCGAGCGCATGGGCAAGTTGGCGCGCGAGGTGGGTGCGTATTTGTTCGTGGATATGGCGCACATCGCCGGACTGGTCGCTGCGGGTTTGCATCCGAGTCCATTTCCGCACGCAGATTTCGTCACCTCCACCACTCATAAATCTCTGCGCGGCCCGCGTGGCGGCATCATTTTGTGCAAAGAAGAGTTCGCGAAAAAGATCGATGCACAGGTTTTTCCGGGCATCCAAGGCGGTCCGCTGATGCATGTCATCGCTGCAAAAGCCGTCTGTTTCGGCGAAGCGCTGAAGCCAGAGTTTAAGGAATACTCCGCGCAGGTCATCAAAAACGCCCAAGCCATCGCCGCGCGGCTCGCTTCGCACGGTTATCGCATCGTTTCCGGCGGCACCGATAACCACCTGATGCTGGTGGACCTCCGCACCAAAGACCTCAACGGCGCAGATGCTTCCCACGCTCTCGACGAAGCTGGCATCACGGTGAACAAAAACGGCATCCCATTCGATACCGGTAGCCCAATGAAACCGAGCGGCATCCGCATTGGCACGCCCGCCATCACCACCCGCGGCCTCAAGGAAGCCGATGCCGTCCAA
>JBGSLX010000053.1:0-4603 GCA_041740475.1 Akkermansiaceae bacterium
ATCTCCAAATTCCTAGCCATAGCCGCACTAGGCCTACTCGCATCCTGCTCTTCAAGTGTCGATATGCCGCGCGGCACGAGCAAAGGCTTCAGCTCTGCGCGCATGATCCAGCGCAATCCAAACTCACCGCCCATCACTGACTCCACTGAGAAGCAGATTCATGGGATGATTCAGCGCTCGCTCGCCAAACAATTCACCTCCCACAACATGACCTTCGGTAAAGGCAGTTCAGACCTTATCGTGGCTTACATGGTCATCTATCAGGAAAACGGAATGACTGCTGACTTCCGCGATTATTTCGGTTACGGCCGAGGCGCAGATGATGTGGCACGCGTCGCTCACAACCGCGGCGTGCTAGACAACAAGCGTCCCGACTACTACCGCCAAGCGGGCATCCTCATCGACGTCATCGACGCTCGTACGAACAAACTCGTATATCGCAATCTCGCTAAGGGCGACGTTGTGAAAGGAGCCAGTGCTTCCACCCGCTCCGCACGTATCGATGCAGCGGTTGCTCAAGCTCTCGCAGAATTTTTTCGTTAAAAAATCTCCTCATTCTCATGAACTCGAGTTTCCTTGTGAATATCGCTGTAGTCGCCCTCGCCATCGTCCCCTTGCACGCAAATGTGCTATTTGGGCCGGTAGTTGCAGGCCCAGGCAAGAGCGTTCGTCTCGTCAGTCAGACCCTCAGTCAGGGCGGAACCATCGAGATTGAAACCCATGGACGCATCAACAAAGGGACGAGCACACACACCCGCGAGCGTGATCTCACGTGGACATTCCGAGAGCCCAGTCCCGATGGGGCGAGACGTGGAATGCTCACTGTGACTCGAATTTCCACGACCTCCTCAGTCACACTCGATGGCAAAACAGAAACTAACGATGACCAGAGTCCACTGAACGGGAAAATGGTAGCAATGAGTAAGCCAGCCAGCGGCGATTGGAAATTCGAGCTCGATGGCTCTGTGCCCATGCACCGCATTGACAAAGAAATGTCCGAGCTGAAATTATATTTGAACCGCAAGTGGTATCCACAGCGCAGTGTCAAACTTGGTGAATCATGGGAATTTGACCCCGCGTGGATCCGCATGCTGATCGAGCGCGATTTGGAAAAAGCACAAACCATCGGCACGATGCGCCTTCTCCAAGTGCGTCACACAGCAGGCAAAGACCTCGCGGTTATTGAGGTCTCAATCCGCTCCACCGGCGGAAATTTCCTCCCAGATGGAACCTCCGCCAACGCTCAGTTAGAGCTAAGCGGTCAAGTTTTCGTGAACCTCAAGACGATGTTAGATGAGTCTTTTGATCTCCGTGGCACTCTGGTCTCACGCACTGGAAAACCCGGAAATACCAAAACGGTCACCCTCCCATTGAACCTCAAAGTCACCAAAACCCTAGTCGGCAACTAAACTTGTGAGTTCACTTCGGCGCGGATTTAATTCTAAATCGGAGTTTATCCCGACCACGCTTTTGCTGGGGAAAATCCTCAAAGTTTAAACGGCTTCTCGCCGAGCACTTTGACCGGTTGTGGCGTGCGTTTCCGGCGCAGACCGAACTGCCTCACCGCGAGTCGCTGCAGATGAGCCGTGGCCTCTTCCACATCGTCGGTGAAAAAAATCAGCTCTGGATCGTCCGGGCTGATCATCCCCTCGTCCGCCATCCGATGCACAAAGTCCATCAGCGGCTGCCAGTAGTCCCTGCCCATCAGAATGATCGGGAAGCCCTTCAACTTGCCGGTTTGGATCAGCGTCATGGTTTCAAACATCTCATCCATCGTGCCGACACCACCGGGCAGAACGACAAAGGCGTAGGAATACTTCACTAACACCACCTTGCGGGTGAAAAAGTAGCGCATCGTGATCGCACGCTGGACGTAGGGATTGAGCTCTTGCTCGAAGGGCAACTCGATATTCACGCCGATCGAGCGCCCGCCGATTTCATACGATCCTTGATTGGCCGCCTGCATGATGCCGGGGCCGCCGCCAGTCATCACGGTGAAGCCCAGCCGCGCACAGGCCGCGCCCATTTTCCGGGCCATCTCGTAATATTGAGTGCCCGGCTTGACCCGTGCCGACCCGAATATCGTCACACACGGACCGGCAAAATGCAGTGCGCGGAAAGCAGTGAGAAAATCCTTACTCACGCGGAACAAGGTCATCAGATCGTGAATGCGCGATGTCGGGCCGGAGAGCAACTTGCGATCATCCGATTCCAGCTCGAACAGCTCCAACTTGCGCGCTTCTTCCTCGGTGATGTCGTGTTGCTCATCGTGCAACGGAACCTGCGGACACTCGGGCGCATTCTTCGGCGGCGGCATTTCAGAGGACGATGGCATGGCGAAAATGGAAATCCGGGAAACCTCTCAGAAGCGCCTCAGCACGGTATCAGTGCGGCAGCGTTCGTCCGTTTCTGGATGGTCGAGTGTGTAGTGCAGCCCGCGCGATTCCTTGCGACGCGACGCGCACTCGACGATCAAGCTCGCGGCTGTGACGAGATTTCGCAGTTCCAAAATATCGGCGTTGATCCTGTGGCCCCAATAAAAGGCGCGCACTTCTTTTTTGAGATTTCCCAAGCGCGTGGCCGCACGACGCAACCGATTGTCGGTGCGGACGATCGAAACGTAATCCCACATCAGTCGCCGAATTTCATCCCAGTTGTGATAAATGACGACCAGTTCATCTGGTTCCGCCACGTCGCCGTGTTCCCACTCGGGGATCGCTGGCGCACTGGGAGCCTGCTTGTCGGGGGGATAAAGTCGCATCATGTCCACCAGCGCGCGGCGGGCGATGACATTGGCCTCCAGCAGCGAGTTCGACGCCAGGCGATTGGCACCATGCAGCCCGGTGCAGCCCGCTTCGCCGACAGCAAAAAGTCCGCGAATCGTGGTCTTGCCGTTCACATCGGTGACGATGCCGCCGCATTGATAATGAGCCGCCGGCACCACTGGAATCGGCTGCGTTTCACAATCGAGCCCGTATTTCAGCAAGTTGCCATAAATGTAGGGAAAGCGCTCCTTCATGAAGCCTTTCGGCTTGTGGGTGACGTCCAAATAAACGCACGGCGCACCCGTCCGCTTCAGTTCACGGTCAATCGCGCGGGCCACGATGTCGCGCGGCGCGAGAGAACCGCGCGGATCAATTTTTTTGGTGAAATCTTCGCCCTTGCCATTGATCAAGGTGCCACCTTCACCACGCACCGCCTCGCTGACCAAGAACGAGCGCGCTTCCGGGCCCGTCGCAGCCGGGTTGTAGTAACAGGTCGGGTGAAACTGGATGAACTCCATGTTCGCCACCGAAGCTCCAGCCCGCCAGCCGAGCGCGACCGCGTCACCCGTCGCGGAGTCGGGATTGGTGGTGTAGAGATAAACTTTGCCGCATCCGCCAGCAGCGAGGATCACGCGGTCCGAGCGGAAGACCTTCACTTCGCCGGTTTGGGTTTCGAGCACATAGGCACCGAGCACCCGATCTTCCACCACCGCGCCGAGCTTCGCTGAGGTGATCAGATCGACGACAAAATGGTTCTCAAGAATCGTCAAATTCGGCGTCTTGCGGGCGGTTTCGATCAGCGCACGGGCGATCTCGCGTCCGGTGGTATCCTTGGCGTGGAGGATTCTGCGGTGAGAATGCCCGCCTTCTTTTCCGAGCAAAAAGTGATGATTGTCCTGATCAAACGAGACTCCGTAATCGGTCAGATCCTCAATCGCAGCAGCACCTTCCGAGATGATGGTGCGCACCGCATGCTCCGAGCAAAGCCCCGCCCCGGCGTCCAAGGTATCGGCAACGTGCATTTCCACGGAGTCTCCGGCGTCGCGCTGCTTTTCATCGAGCACCGAGGCGATGCCGCCCTGCGCCCACGCGGTATTGGAATCATACGCATCGCCTTTCGTGACGACGACCACTGATCCGTGACGGGCTGCGCGCAATGCGAAAGACAACCCGGCGATGCCGGCACCTACCACCAGAAAATCCACTGTCATGTGCGGGCCAGCATGCACTCGAATCGCGCCCACAAAAGGGGAAAAATTGTCAGGGCTGGCGCATCTTAAATTTCAGCGAAACGCCGAGACACGGGGAGCGCAGAGAAAAGCGCTGAGTTGAATGATCACGCGAATTGCATCAACACGGGACAACAAACCCGTTTTCTCAGCGAAGGTCCTCCGCGATTTCTGCGTCTCCGCGTTTCGATCATTTCAAAGAGAATTTTTTATGCATCGGCCCGAGGAAAATTGTCGTTTCCCCGGCTTGACCCGCAGCCCGCCGCTCGCCACCACTGGCCTATGAGCTTCTTTGTCACGGGAACGGATACCGGCGTCGGGAAAACCCACGTCAGCCGCTTGATTATCGAAGGTTTGCGCAAGTCCGGGATCGATGCCATTGGCTACAAACCGGTGGCTTGCGGCGATCGCGATGACGCGCAAATCCTCGCCGATGCTTCGGGCGGCTTGTCACTCGATGCGGTGAATCCTGTTTACCTGAAAAGTGCGCTCGCTCCCTACGTCGCCGGGCTGCTTGAAAACCGCACTGTGGATCCTGCGGAGCTGATTGCCGGATACCAGAAACTTGCGGCGGCGCATCCACTCGTCGTCGTCGAAGGCGCTGGCGGC
>JBGSLX010000054.1:0-10156 GCA_041740475.1 Akkermansiaceae bacterium
GGCGTCCACTTTTCTGGAACATTGAAGGGTGGGGGGCTTTCGGTGGAGGGTTGGCAAAAAACTCGCACCTGCGCCCGCTCGGCTTTGCCGCTCAACAAATCCTCCCAGCTTGCTGTGCCATATCGCGCATACGCATCCCAATCCACCTTTGGCCCTTCTGGCGTGCCCACCACTTCCAGAAGTCCGAGATTTCCCGATGGAAAACTGACGACAAATCCCGTGAGCGAGCGCCCACTGTCGGTTTGGTGGCCGAGCATGCGATCCACCTTGCCGATCGCCATTCGCTGCTCCTCGGGATAGGACATGAAGCGTTCGCTGACTTGTTCGGGATGGCGCACCCATTGCAGGCGCTTGGAGGGATCGGGTTCCGCTAAAAATGAGCGGGCTACTTTTTCGGCGGCTTCAATTCCATCGCCGAGATCGTCCGGTTGGGGTATCACAATCGTGGCCGCAGCTTGCTCCGTTTTTCGCATCCAAAAGCCGACACCAACCAGTGCAGACAGCAGTAAAATGAGAATCATCCACTGTAAGCTGCGGCGTATCCGCTTTGGGCGGCGCTCCCGTCCCCACCCGGATTCACTCGTCCGCCGCCGCCGGATCTTCTGCGGGCGTTTGGGTTTTCGTTTGGATGGGCGCAGCATGGTTTTGAGAAAGGACTAAGACGGCGTAGCTTGCAAGACAGTGGGTGGATAGACGAAAGGCGAAGTACCGTTGGCTAACGGCCAACATCCACCGTAGCCCATGGAACGGGCGCAGCGCGATCATTCCGTGGGATGCGGATACGGCGAATGATTGCACGCTGTAGGCGTGCTTTACGGGGCCGTTTTGGGCTGATGCGGCCATCACGATTCATCCACTGCGCCCCCGTCTCATTTCACGATCAAAAAATTGCATGCTCAAGTCGTGCGTCATCCGCTGGTTTGTTTTACGACGTCTTCATGCCTCAGTCATTGACGCAACTCCATGTGCATCTCGTCTTCAGCACACGGGAACGACAACCGTTTCTGACAGAATCGATCCGGCCGCGCGTGCATGCGTTCATGGCCACGGTTTTGAGAAATATGGGTTCCTCATACGTGGTGGTTGGGGGTGTTGCGGATCATGTGCATCTTTTATTCGAACTCCCAAAAGACAGAATTCCCATTGAAGTCGTGGCAGTGGTGAAACGTGAAACATCGAAGTTTGTGAAAACTCTCGAAGCTGGACTCGATACGTTTCAGTGGCAGCGAGGATATGGAATGTTTGCCGTTTCCCAATCGAATCGAGTCAAAGTCGAAGCCTATGTGCGCAATCAGGAAGAGCATCATCGGCAGCGCACGTTTCAGGAAGAATATCGGGAAATGTTGAAGCGGATGGGTGTTGCGTATGACGAGCAATATGTCTGGGACTGAGATGTAAGTCGCATCAGAAGCGGCGTTTTTGAGGCACGCCTTCAGCGTGCGATGATGGGTGTGGTCACAGTCCTATGGAACGTCCGCGTTGCGTTCGTTCCATAGGCTTCGGTGAGCGTTGACCGTTGGCCAACGAGAATTCGTGATTCGCCATTCGCCATTCGCCATTCGCCATTCGCCATTCGTCATTCGTCATTCGTCATTCGTCATTCGTCATTCGTCATTCGCCATTCGCCATTCGTCATTCGTCATTCGTCATTCGCTTCTTATTCGCCAACGGCGAATGCCCACCGTAGCCCATGGAACGGGCGCAACGCGCACGTTCCATGGGATGCGGATACGGCGAATGATTGCACGCTGAAGGCGTGCTTCACTCGACGGTTACGCTTTTGGCGAGATTCCTTGGTTGGTCGATCTCGCAGCCGCGGATGCGGGCGATGTGGTAGGCGAGGATTTGCAGTGCGACGGCGGCCGGAATGGTGGCGACGAATGGGTGGCAGCGTGGGATGGTGATGATGTCGTCCATGTGCGCGGCGGCTTCGTCATCGCCCTCGGTGATCAGCCCGAGGATGCGCGCACCACGCGCCCGGCATTCCTCGACGTTGCCGAGAGTTTTGTCTTTTCCGGGGATGTCGCAGGCGATCGCGATGACCGGCGTGCCTTCCATCAGCAGGGCGATGGGCCCGTGTTTCAGCTCGGCGGCGTGGTAGCCCTCAGCGTGGATGTAGGAGATTTCCTTGAGCTTGAGCGCGCCTTCCAGCGCCACCGGATACATCGGGCCGCGACCGATGAAAAACGCGTGCTCGTTGTCCGCATAGGTCGCGGCGATTTCTGCGATGCGCTCACTTTGCTGGATGACCTCGTTGACCAGTTCCGGGATGCGCTCGATCTCGTGGGCCAGCGAAACGCCATCTTCGCGGGAAAAACGTCGGCCTCGTCCCAGTTTCAGCGCCATCATCAACAGCACCGCCACTTGGCACGTGAAGGCCTTGGTGGAAGCCACGGAAATTTCTGGCCCCGCATGCAAATACACGCCGCGCCCAGTCTGGCGGGCGATGGTTGAGCCGACCACATTGCACAAGCTCATCACAAACGCGCCCTTTTGCTGTGCCTCGCGCACCGCAGCCAGCGTGTCCGCCGTTTCGCCGGATTGGGAAATGGCGACCACAAAATCCCGGCTGCCGATGATCGGATTGCGGTAGCGGAATTCGGCGGCTTGCTGCACTTCCGCGTGGATGTCCGCGAGGTCTTCAAACGCGTATTCGCCCACTAGCCCGGCGTGCAGCGAGGTGCCGCAGCCGATGATCACCACGCGACTGAGTTCCGCGAGCTCGCGCGGCGAGGTGCCCATGCCGGACAGCACCGCAGAGCCGAGATCGAAATCCAGCCGGCCCCGGATGGCATTGCTCAGCGCATCCGGCTGATCGTGGATTTCCTTGAGCATGAAATGTTCGTATCCGCCCTTCTCCGCAGCGGCACTATCCACGCCCAGCTCGGCGATTTCTCGCGTCACCGGCACATTGTGGAGGTCGCGGATGTCCACGGAATCCGCCGTGACGATGGCGATGTCGTTGTCGTCCAAATAAATCACCCGCTGAGTGTGCGCGAGAATGGCCGAGGAATCGGAGGCGATGATCGTCTCGTCCTCACCCACGCCGATCACAATCGGGCTGCCACGGCGGGCGGTGATGATTTTTCCCGGCTCGCGGGCCGATAAAACCGCGATGCCGAAGGTGCCGTCCACTTGGTGCAGCGCGTCGCACACCGCTTGGAAGAGATTTCCCTTGTCGCAGTCACCGATCAAATGCGCGAGCACCTCGGTATCCGTTTCCGAGAGAAAATGATGACCCTTCGCCTCCAAGCGGGCGCGCAACGAGCGGTAGTTCTCGATGATGCCATTGTGAACCAGCGCGATGTCCCCGGATTCGTCGAGGTGCGGGTGCGCATTCACCTCGGTAGGCGGGCCGTGTGTCGCCCAGCGGGTGTGGGCGATGCCGGTGGTGACGCGGGCGAAGCGCTCGGGCGGCCACTCGGAACGCGCGCGCTCATTGAGCACGGAAACTTTGCCCGCCGCCTTCGCAATGACGATGCGCCCACCATCCAGCACCGCGACTCCCGCGGAGTCATATCCGCGATATTCCAGCCGCCGCAGGCCATTGATGAGCACTGTAGGCGCGTCTGCCTTGCCGATGTATCCGACGATTCCGCACATGGTTAATGGTGATTAGGGATTAGAGATTTGAGATTGGATGTCTGTGGAGACGATTTCGCCGGGGAGAGTGGAGGTGCCGGGCCAAAGTTTGCGGCCCGGGTAGATGGAGGTGTTGATTCCGGTGTGAACGCCGTCGCCCACCACTGTGCCAAATTTGCGGCGTCCCGTGTCGATTAACTCGCCACCGACCCGTGAGCGATGGTTTATTCCGTCGTGGCGCAAGTTGGAAACCGTGGTTCCCGCGCCGAAGTTGACGTTTTCTCCCAGCACCGAGTCGCCGACGTATGACAAGTGGCCAACGTTGCTGTTGCTCAAAATCAGGCAGTTTTTGATCTCCACCGACTGACCGATGTGGCAGCCATCGCCGATGCTGGTGTTTCCGCGCAGGTAACAATTCGGGCCGATCTTGCAGTTCGCGCCGATCACCACATTTCCCTCGATGAACACGCCGGGCAAAATGCGCGTGCCCGCTCCCAGATGCAGCACGCCCTCGATCACCGCAGCGGGATGCACCTCGCCGAAAATGCGGTTTTCCGTCAGCGATGAAACGTAGCACTCGTTCGCTCGCAGCAGATCCCACGGATAGCGGATGATGAACGACTTCGTGGCAGCGACCGCTTCGTTGAAATCCGGCGCGTCACCCCGCCACACGAGCGGTTCGCCTGTGGCATCGACGAGCGTTCCGGACAAACTGGCGAGTTCGCGGGCATCCAGCCATGCGTGCGGGTGGTAGGAAATTTCAGCATCGCCTATCGCCTCGCGCTGGTGCTCGTGCAGTGCGCGATTGCCAATCGGAAAATCCTCGATTCGCCGCGTGAGGCAGAGCGGTTGGCAACGAGATGGAGCGGCGTGCATGCGAGTGAGATCAACCGATTTCCTCGCGGATGACAGCCGCAAATTGTTTCACCCAGCTTTGGCACTCTGCGAGTTCGCGATGTTCCACCAAGATGCGGATTTTGTTTTCCGTGCCGGAGTAACGGATCAGGTGGCGTCCGCTTTCGCCAAATGCTGCGCTCGCTTCTTGCATCAACTTGCACAGGCGCGGCAGCGAATCGAGCGGCGGCTTGGCGGCGACTGGCATGTTGAGTAGCTCCGAGGGATACTCGTGCATAATGCTCGCCAGCTCGGCGAGGGTGGCGCGACGCTCGCGCATCATCGACATGACTTGCAGTGCGCTGAGAATGCCGTCGCCGGTAGTCGCGTGATCGGCAAAAATCAAATGGCCGGAATTTTCCCCGCCGAATGAGTAGCCATTTTGGCGGATGCATTCGATCACGTGGCGGTCACCGACGGCGGTCTTTTCCACCGAGATGCCGTGATTCTTCATCGCTTCGATCAGGCCGAGATTGCTCATCACCGTGGCGACCAGCGTGTTTTTGCGGAGTTTTCCCTGCTCCTTCAAATGCAGCGCACACATCGCCAAGACGCGGTCGCCGCTGATCGCTTGGCCGCTGGCATCGCTGAAAATGACGCGGTCGGCATCGCCATCGAAGGAGATTCCGAGGTCCGCTCCGTGCTGGCGGACCAACTCACCCGCGTGCTCCGGGTGCAGCGCGCCGCACGCTCGATTGATGTTCAGCCCGTCTGGCGCGGTGCCGATGGCGATCACTTCGGCTCCGAGTTCGCGGAAAATCAGCGGGGCGATGGCGTGCGCCGCGCCGTTCCCACAATCGAGCACCACCTTGAATCCGCCGAGCGGCACGTAAGCCGCAGAGTGTTTTGCAAACTCGATGTAGCGGCCGCACGCATCGTCGTTTTGCGACGCGCTACCAATCTCGCTGGGCGGCAGCGGCGCGGCTTCAGGCTCGGCCCCTAAAATGTGGCGCTCGATCCTCGTTTCCAGCTCATCCGATAACTTGTGGCCGTCAGGGCCGAAAATTTTGATGCCGTTGTCCTCATACGGATTGTGCGAGGCGGTGATCATGATGCCCGCCGCCGCTCCCATCGTCTTGGTCAAATGCGCGACCGCTGGCGTGGGCAGCGAGCCGAGCGAGACGACGTCCATGCCCATCGAAACAAGGCCGCTGGTCAGCGCGGATTCGAGCATTTGACCAGAAATGCGCGTGTCCTTGCCGATCAAAACGCGCTTGCCCCGTTCAGGCGCACGCAGCACCGCCGCCACCGCTTTGCCCATGCGCAGCGCGACTTCCGCCGTGATCGGGAATTCGTTCGCACGGCCACGGATGCCGTCTGTGCCGAAAAGCTTAGGGTGAGGTTGGTTCATCGCGTGGCGGCGACTTTGTTCAAACGAAGTCGAACCGCCACCCAAAA
Source organism: Akkermansiaceae bacterium (assembly GCA_041740475.1). Lineage (GTDB taxonomy): Bacteria > Verrucomicrobiota > Verrucomicrobiia > Verrucomicrobiales > Akkermansiaceae > Luteolibacter. The sequence continues at coordinate 5,875 of JBGSLX010000054.1, forward strand.
AACTGGAGCGCTCCATCACGCCTTGCAGAAAACGATTTTCCCGTTCTGCACATCAGCCGAGATCACGTCGCCATCAACGAATTTCCCATCGAGCACATCAAGACTCAGCGGATCGAGCAGCAGGTGTTGGATCGCGCGTTTCAGCGGGCGAGCGCCGTACACTGGATCGTAGCCGTGGTTTCCGATCAGCTCTTTGGCCGGTTCCGCGAGCGCGAGGGCGAGCCCTTGTTTGGCCAGCCGCTTGCGCACGCGACCGAGCTGGATGTCCACAATCGTGGTGATTTCTTCCCGCTGGAGGCGGTCGAAGATGATGATTTCGTCGATGCGATTGAGAAACTCCGGGCGGAAATGTCCGCGCAGCGCTTCGGTGACTTTGGCCTCGCGTTGTTCGGCGTTTTCCTCGCCGAGAATATACTGCGAGCCGATGTTGGACGTCAGAATGATCACCGTGTTGCGGAAGTCCACCGTGCGCCCTTGGCCGTCGGTGATGCGTCCGTCGTCGAGCACCTGCAACAGCACGTTGAAAACATCATGATGCGCTTTTTCGATCTCATCAAAAAGCACCACGCAATACGGCTTGCGACGAACCGCCTCGGAAAGCTGGCCGCCTTCCTCATAACCGACGTAGCCCGGCGGCGCTCCGATCAGCCGCGAAACGGTGTGCTTTTCCATGTATTCGGACATGTCGATGCGGATCATCGCGCCCTCGTCATCGAATAAAAATTCGGCGAGTGCTTTGGAAAGTTCCGTCTTTCCGACGCCGGTGGGGCCGAGGAAAAGAAACGAGCCGATCGGTCGATTCTCGTCCTGCAAGCCCGCGCGGGCGCGTCTCACGGCATTCGAAACGGCGGAGATCGCCTTTTTCTGGCCGATCACCCGTGCACCGAGCCGCTGCTCCATCTGCACCAGTTTCTCTTTTTCCCCTTCCTGCAAGCGGTTCACCGGGATGCCGGTCCACGAGGAAACGACGCGGGCAATGTCTTCGTCGGTGACTTCTTCCTTCAGAATCGCGCCATTTTTCTGGAGCACCGCGAGCTGATCTTTCGCGGCTTCCAGCGCCTTGCCAGCCTCTGGAAGATCGCCGTAAGTGATTTGCGATGCACGAGTTAAGTCGCCGATGCGCTGGGCACGCTCGGCTTCGCCTTTGAGGGTTTCGATCTTCTCTTGGGCGCTGCGCGCTTGGTCGATGATCGCTTTTTCGTTCCGCCACTGCGCCATCAGGCCAGACGATTGCTCGCGGAGGTTCGCCTGTTCTTCTTTGACTTTGTCGAGCCGCGCGGCAGAGGCCTTGTCGGTTTCCTTTTCGAGCGCCTTCTTCTCCATCTCAAGCTGGAGGATTTGGCGCTCCAAGACGTCGATCTCGGTCGGCATGGAATCGAGCTCGATTTTGAGCCGCGAGGCCGCTTCATCCATCAAATCCACGGCTTTGTCCGGTAGAAATCGGTCGGAAATGTAGCGCTCCGAGAGTGTCGCCGCTGCGACCAACGCGCCGTCTTGGATGCGCACGCCGTGGTGGACCTCGTAGCGCTCCTTGAGTCCGCGCAAAATGGCGATGGTGTCCTCGACGGAAGGCTCACCGACCATGACTGGCTGGAAGCGGCGTTCGAGCGCGGCGTCTTTCTCGATGTATTTTCGGTATTCATCCAGCGTGGTCGCGCCGATGGTGTGGAGTTCGCCGCGTGCGAGTTGCGGCTTGAGTAGGTTCCCGGCGTCTGGGCTGCCCTCGGTTTTTCCCGCGCCGACGATGGTATGGAGTTCGTCGATGAAGAGGATGATTTGGCCTTGGGCATCGGTGACTTCTTTGAGGAAAGCCTTAAGCCGGTCCTCGAATTCGCCGCGATATTTTGCCCCGGCCAGCATGCCGCCGAGGTCCAGCGTGATGACACGCTTGTGGCGCATCGAGTCCGGCACATCACCGGAAACGATGCGTCGCGCGAGGCCCTCGACGATGGCGGTCTTGCCGACGCCCGGCTCGCCGATCAGCACCGGATTGTTCTTGGTGCGGCGTGAGAGCACTTGCAGAACGCGGCGGATCTCGTGATCGCGACCGATGACCGGGTCGATTTTTCCTTCGCGAGCGCGAGCCGTAAGGTCGGTGCCGTATTTTTCCAACGCTTGGTATTTTCCTTCTGGGTTTTCATCGGTGACTTTCTGCGAGCCACGCACTTCCTTGATCGCAGCGAGTGCTTTTTTCTCATCGAGACCTGCGTCCTTGAGCAGCTTGCCCGCTGGCGAATCGCCCTTCAGCGCACCGAGCAGGAAATGCTCCACGCTCAAAAAATCGTCGCCGAGCGACTCGCGTGCGCGGTCTGCGGCATCGAGTGTGGCACGCAAGCCGACGCTGATTTGCGGCTGGGTGGACGCGCCCTGCACGCTTGGCTCGCGGGCTAGCTCGGCCGCGACCGCCGCTTTGAGCTGCGCGACATCGGTGCCCGCTTTCTGCAAAATGGGCACCGCGATGCCGCCTTCTTGCTGCAGCAAGGCGAGCAGCACGTGGTTGCTTTTCAGCTCCGGATGAGCGGATTTTGAAGCGATGCCCTGTGCCGAATGCAGCGCTTCTTGGAGTTTCTGAGTGATTTTATCGAGTCCCATGGCAGTTCAGTTTGAGGGAAACAAGTTAGAACGCGCCGCGAAAATTTCAACGGGGGAAATGTCGCAGATCAGCTCAGAACTCGACTTGAGAAGTTAGGAACAACGAAATCGTCGAAACTCACGAAAAACGAGTGTCTCGGATCGCGGTCTTCATTTTCGAGGGTTTTGCCTATTTCGTTGTCTAAAGCTCTTCACTGTAGCTTCAGCTCAACCTCCGCCCCTGCGAGTAATACCAACAGTTTTTCGAACGTGGGTTCCATCATCGGCGGGTGGTTTCCATGGGGTTTGCTTGCGGAGAAAAGCGGCGTTGGCTTCGAGCATGGCGATGCGTTTCAGCATGGGAACATTGCTTAGACTGCCACCGACCTGCTTGCGCACGGACTCTCGGAATTCTTCACTCATCGGCTCGTCAATCAATGATGCGGCGCATCGGAATCATGCTGGAATAGTCGAAGCCCATTTTTCTGAAAAACTCCTGCGTCTCGGCACTCATGCGATCCGTGAGCAGCGTGATGCGCTTGAAATTTTTCTGCTTCGCGAAGTCCACCACGTAATCGACCAGCATCCGGCCAAATCCTTGTCCCCGGTGGTCCGGGTGGATCACGACGTCTTCCATGAGAATCACGAAACCGCCGCGCGCCGTGGAAATCGTGAAGAGCAAGTTCACCATACCGAAGATTTTATCTTTGTTCCGCGCGACGAAAATGCGGCCGCGATTCGGCTGTTCGAGGATCAGTCGCAGTCCACGTTCTTGCGCAGCGCGGTCCGGCGTGAAGTCCCCAGAACGGGCCATCAAGTCCATCACCAGCTCGGTCAAAGCCGGCAAGTCATCGATGGTGGCCGGTTCGATGTGCGGTGGGTCATTGGTGGAAACGACCGGATTGGTTTGCGGAAATATGTTCACGAACACGCTTCTGGCATGATTCCACGGTCACGGCACGAAAAATTCTGCTCAACCCAGCAAGTCCGGTCGGTTTTGCCGCGTGCGGCTAAGCGCCTGCTCATGTTTCCACGCTTGGATTTTCCCGTGGTGACCCGAAATCAACACCTCCGGCACCTGCATCCCACGGAAATCAATCGGTCGCGTGTAGGCGGGAGCCTCTAGCAGATCAGGCTCGGCAAACGATTCATCCACTGGCGAGCGCTCGTCACCCAGAGCGCCGGGCAGCAGCCGGATCACTGCATCGCACAGCACCGCCGCCGCGAGCGCACCATTGGTTAGAATATAATCGCCGATGGAAATTTCCTCATCCACCAGCGCGTCCACCACCCGCTGATCCACGCCTTCGTAATGCCCACACAAGATCAGCAAATGCTCACAAGTCGCCAATTCACGGGCGAGCTGTTGTTTGAATGGCTTGCCCTGCGGCGTCATCAAAATCACTCGTGTCTGCGGTTGGCGCAGCGCCTCCACGGCGGCAAAAAGCGGCTCGGGTTTCAACAACATGCCCTGCCCACCGCCGCACGGCGTATCGTCCACCCGCCGCCATTTGTCTTCCGACCAATCGCGCAATTGATGCCCCACCACTTCCACGATGCCCGCCGCTCGCGCCCGCTGAATGATCGAGTCGCTCAACGGCCCCAGCGCGATTTCCGGAAACAAAGTCACGATGTCGATGCGCATGCTGCGAAGATGCAAATCGTGGCGGCGGTTTGCAACCGCCATGCCCAAAGCATGATTTTTCATCGC
>JBGSLX010000055.1:0-2747 GCA_041740475.1 Akkermansiaceae bacterium
TTTGGCGTTCCTTGCGCTGGGTTTTGCGCTGCTGGCGGACGTGTTCGAGTTCGCGCTTGCAGCGGTCGATGGCGACGTGTGCCAAGCGGCGGTCGATTTCGATTTGTTTCTCACCCATGCCGCGAGATGCGCCGCCACCGCCGCCCATGCCGCCGCCGGATCCGCCTTCGCGATCTAAGTGGCCCCACATCCGTGCCAGTCTGGGCAATGCGTATTGCATGCGGGCGAGTTCCACTTGCAGGCGTGCTTCCTTGGTGTGCGCGCGTTTGGCGAAAATATCGAGAATCACCTCCTCGCGGTCGATCACGCAAAGGTCGGCGAGCCTTTCCCATTCTCGCTGTTGAGAGGGTGCGAGGCCGTTATCGATGACGATCACATCGCACTCATGAGCGCGGGCGAGTTCGCAGATTTCGGCCGCTTTTCCGGTGCCGCAGAGAAATTTCTTATGCATCTCCCGGCAGCGCGGCAGGACGGATTCAATGACTTCGATGCCGAGGGTTCTAACGAGTTCGCCGAGCTCATCGAGCAACGATGCGGCTTCGTCAGCCTCAGGTGGATCAAAGTAAAAGCGCACCAGCAGCGCGCGTTCGACGGATTGGGGCTTTTCCCGAACTTCAAACATGTGCCGAAGAACTAGCACCTCGCTCCGAGTTCAGCCAATGGAAAGTTCACAAGAAACCTGCGCCCGGAAACGACGTGCCCAAGCTCGGTGTCACTTGCTTTCGCGCTGAGGGTTGATGAGGGCAGGCGAGGAGGACTCGGACCCGGTGGGCAGATTATCAAGTGTGACACTTGGAACCACGCTGCGGGCGGTCGAGAAACGACTGACTGATGAACTGGCGACGTGGATGGAATCGCTCGCCGCCGCATACCATTCGTAATCTTTTCCAGCTTCGAGGCCCGTCCAGTTGACGAATGCGGTGGATCCACCAGCGGACACATGGACCTTGCCGAGCTCCTTCCACTGTGTGACGGGAGTTTGCATGTCATAGGTGAGGTCAAATGTGCCGTCGAAGTGTGGCAAACCGTCACTGAGCGCTGCGGCGCGATTGAGGGTAGGGGACCAACTTTCGACGCGGATGCGGTTGTTCGCAGGTGAGAAAGTGAATGTGCGCAGGAAACCATTACCGCCGTTTGGCAGACCTTGGTAGTCGCTGAGCACGGAGTGGACGGTGCGGCCTTCGAAGACATCACTGCGGCGTCCTTCGGAGTGGAGGTGGCCACCGAGCATCAGGAAGAGGTTCGGGTTGTCTTTCAGATGGTTGTAAATGGCCAGACCTTGAGTGCCGAAGGTGGCGGGATTTCCCGGATCGATCATGTAATGGCTGGTGCAGATCGCGCGGCGGTCTGGGTGTGCCTTCAGCAGCGCGTCAGCCCAATCGAGAACTGGTTGGTTGGGAGTCGTGTCATAGGCGAGGTGGATGACGATGAAATCCAGCCCTGCCGCGCTGAAGAGATAATAGCTGTTGGAATTATCCGTGCCGTAGTTTCCGCCGTAGTAATTGCGACCTGCGAAGCGTGAAACGCCGAAATACTGATTGAAGAAAAGTGTACTACTGGTGTCGTAGGAACCGAATGGATCCACATCATGGTTTCCGGGAGAGACGCCGTATGGGATGCCGTATTCGAGCTGGGTGGTCGCTGGGTTTTCCAGCTTGGCCATGGCGGCGCTGGCGCGTTCCCACTCGATGGGGTTGCCGCCGAAGTCGCCGCTTTCCACGATGTCTCCCATGTGGCTGACGAAGGCGATGTTGCGGGAGTTTCGGTGGTTCACCACCCACTGAGTTTGCTCGCCGAAGGTGTTCACCAATTGCTCCACAGACACGGTGTTTGCACGGCTGGGAGAGCCCTGTGAGTAAAACTGCGTGTCGGGAATGACAACGAAGGTGAAGTCCGGTTGCGGGGCGACTGGCAAGGCACGGCGTCCAAAGAACGTCACCGTCATGGCGTCTCCTTCTGGGTCGGAAACGTCGGCGCTGAGAGTGGTGCGGCTTTCGTTTATGTCACTGGCGTCTGCCGTAAAGGGGGCTGGATCTGGCTTGATGGAAGTCGCGCCGTTCAGCGGTGAGGTCAGCGTGATGGTGGGGGAAGTGTTTCCGGCATTGTTCTCAACGACGTTGCTGTTTCCAAACTCCGGAGACTGCGCCTGAGCGAGCAGCGGAAAAAATAGAAATACAAGGAATGAACGTTTCATGAATGGATGCGCCGGGGTGTGGAGATGATATCTATCGTATAACTGGAAGCTTTATGCTCAGCCGTATTCGCAAAGATTCCTTTTGTGCCAATATCGCCACAAATTCATTAGAGCACGTCACGCCTGCCGTGTGGCCCATTTAGTCTGCGTTATTCCAGAGAAACGACGAGTCGGTTGTGGCTTTCTTGCAGGTGATGGTTCCAAGTTGCCATCGGGATGCGCACGCCTGCGAGGCGGTAGCGATTGGTTTGGCGCTCAAATTCTAGCGCGACTCCATTCAGCTCCACCATGACCGGGCCACGGCCTGTTTTTCCTGTTTGATAAATCACTTCCATGTTCCACCCACCCAGGTTGACCATGGCGGTCAGGCCGTCCAATTCCAGTGGGATGCACGGATCCATCACTAGCGCGTCATTTTCCAACTGCAGGCCCAAGAAGCAGTGCATGATCAGGCGCACCGCGATGCCTGGCCCGCTGGAATACACACGCCAGCCGCCTTCCAGTGGCACTTCGCCGCGCTTCACTTGATCGTAATGGTCGTATGCTTGGTAGC
>JBGSLX010000056.1:0-9168 GCA_041740475.1 Akkermansiaceae bacterium
CTTGATGATCGGGATGCCACCGGCGACTGCGGCCTCGAAGGCGACCATCACGCCTTTCGCCCGTGCGGCCTCGAAAATCATCGTCCCGTGCTTGGCAAGCAGCGCTTTGTTCGCGGTGACGACGTGCTTTCCAGCGGCGATCGCCTCCATCACCAAGTCGCGGGCGATGCCGCAGCCGCCGATCAGTTCCACGACGATGTCGATCTGCGGATTGGCGATGATTTCACGCGCATCATTCACCACCCGGACGTCTCCGCCGACGATCTTGCGTGCATGCTCGACATCGAGGTCGGCCACCATGGTGATTTCGATGCCACGACCTGCGCGACGGCGAATTTCCTCCTGATTGCGTGTGAGCACTTGGAAGGTGCCGCTGCCGACAGTGCCAATGCCCAAGAGTCCGACTTGTATGGGATCCATGAATGTGATGTTTGGTGAAAGTTTGAAATGCCTGTGAAACGAGCTGCTTGCCGTGTTTCCGGGCGCACTCTTGATACTCAGCCAGCGCGGATCAATGCCAATTCTCGGGTGCAAAATGGCCGCGATCAGAAACCGCTAGCTCATCAAATGGCATCGGCGCTTGATCGCAGCGGGACTGCCGTTTACGCCTGCCGTCAGATGTCTGTTCCGTCCTTTGCCGTTCCTTCGCCCGCACTTCAACGCGAGGTGAGCCGCCGCCGCTCGTTTGCGATCATTTCCCACCCAGACGCCGGCAAAACCACGCTCACCGAAAAGTTTCTACTCTATGGCGGAGCCTTGCAGCTCGCGGGCAGTGTGACGGCGCGGAAAAACCAACGCGCCACCACTTCGGACTGGATGGAACTCGAAAAGCAGCGCGGCATTTCCGTTTCCTCCACAGTTCTGCAGTTCGAGTATCAAAATGCGGTGGTCAACATCCTCGATACCCCGGGTCACAAAGACTTTTCCGAGGACACCTACCGCGTCTTAACCGCCGTGGATGCCGCTGTGATGGTGGTGGACGCGGGCAAGGGCATCGAAAGCCAAACTCGCAAGCTATTCGAAGTTTGCCGCCGCCGTGGCGTGCCGATCTTCACGTTCATGAACAAGATGGACCGTCCCGCGCGGCCATCGCTCGATTTGCTCGATGAGCTGGAAAATGTGCTCGGAATCCACGCGTTTCCGGTGAATTGGCCGCTCGGCGATGGGCCGCGCTTCAAGGGCGTCTATGACCGGGAAAACAAACAGGTCCATCTTTTCCAACGCACCGTGCATGGCGCATTCCGTGCGCCAGTGGCGGTATCAGGCATTGAAGATCCGAGCGTGAAAGAAGCGGTGGAGGAGGGGACTTATCGGCAGGTTTGCGATGAGTTGGAGCTTTTAGAAGGCGCGGGCGCGGATTTTGACAAAAAAATGGTGCTCGCAGGTGAGTTGACCCCGGTGTTTTTCGGCAGTGCGGCCAATAACTTCGGCGTACAGCTCCTGCTCGACCGCTTCCTCGAACTCGCTCCACCGCCGCTGCCGCGTCACAGCGACCACATGACCATCGACCCCGCATCGGAGGAATTCTCAGCGTTTGTGTTCAAAATTCAGGCAAACATGAACCCAAAGCACCGCGACCGAGTCGCCTTCGTGCGCATTGTTTCGGGAAAATTCGAGCGCGATATGAACGTGCTCAACACACGTTCCGGCGAAAGAATGCGTCTCGGTAATTCCCAGCGGTTGTTCGCCCGCGAGCGTGAGACCGTGGACGATGCGTTTGCGGGCGATGTGGTCGGCCTCGTCGGCAATTACGATCTGCTCATCGGTGACACGCTCGCATCCAGGTCTGGCGTGACGTTTGACGAGATCCCGCGTTTTGCGCCTGAGTGCTTTTCTTACCTGCACAACAAGAGTACCGCGAAATACAAACGTTTCCGCGATGGCTTGCAGCAGCTTCTCAAGGAGGGAGTGGCCAGTGAATTTCAACTGCTGGATGCGGGTCCGACTTCTGTGCCGCTACTCGGCGCGGTGGGCCCTCTGCAATTCGAGGTGCTGCAATATCGATTGGAAGGGGAATACGCCGCCGAGACTCGATTGGAAACTGCCAATTGGTCCATCGCCCGCTGGCTCAAGCCGAAGGTCGGCGATCCGCTCTGCCCGGAGGAGCGACCATCGCTTTCGCTGGGAACGGCGCTTGCTCGCGATTCCAATGGCTGGTTGGTCGCGCTGTTGCCCAGCGAGTGGGCGCTCAAAACTTTCGCCGATAAAAACGAGGACTGGATCATTTCCGAGCAGCCCTTTCCACCACCCACTTCTGTTTCTCAATGAGCTGAACGAATTCCATCATGCAGGCTGGTAAAGCAGTCTGGTTGTGCTCGGTGTCACGACTGAATGCGGTCAGATTTCGTCTCGACAGCCTGACATGTTCCGCCAAGGTTCTCTTTCCAACTAACCACTTTTTCTCCGATGCGGATTGCTCTTTTTGGTGATATTCATGCGAATCTGGAGGCTCTTGAGGCCGTCTTGGAGGACGCTGCCGGTCTTCATGTCACGGACTACGTTTGCATGGGTGACATCGTCGGTTACAACGCCGATCCTGCGGCCTGTTTGGAGCGGGTGCGTGCGATGGATTGCCCAGCGGTGAAGGGCAATCACGATGAAGACGCTTCTGGCTCGCACTCGTTGGACAACATGAATCCGGTGGCGGCATGCGCCTTGGAGTGGACGCGCACACAACTTTCCGACGAGCAACGCCAGTGGCTGCGCCGCCTGCGCATGGTCCGCCAAGTGGCGGATTTTACCATCGTCCACAGCACCTTGGATCAGCCGAATAATTGGAATTATGTGACCAATCGCTTCGATGCGATGTCGAATTTTTCCTACCAATTCACCCAGATTTGTTTCCACGGCCACACTCACGTGCCGCGGATTTACATCAAAAACGACCGTGTCCAAGAGATCGCGACGGATGCCCTGTCGGTCCAAGAGGGCGAGAAATATTTCATCAACGTCGGCTCGGTCGGCCAGCCGCGCGATGGCGATTGGCGTGCTTGTTACGCTCTTTTCGACATCGAGCAGCAGATCATCACGTTCCGCCGCGTGAAATATGACATCGCCCGCACTCAGCAGAAAATCCGCGCAGCGGGTCTGCCAGAAATGCTCGCCGAACGCATTGCAGAGGGACGCTAAAGTCAATTTTCCAAGGTCGGGGGTCAATTCCCCATTTTTTGTTGTTGCAAACCAGTCTCAATTGCGGAGATTTCGGGCATGTCCTACGCACTGGCAGCCGATTTGGAAATGGATAGTGCCATGACCCTCAACCAAGTGGGTGTGGGCTGTGACGTGAGGATTCGTTTTTTGAGCGGCCCTGGCTGCGACCGGCTGCGCGACATGGGATTTTGCGAGCAATTGCAAGTGCGCAAGCTCGCTGGCGGGCGCAATTTGATTTGTTCGGTCTGTGGCACCCGTTTGGCGATTAGCCGCGAACTGGCCGAGCAGGTGCTGGTAGCGCCGCTGAGCTGAGGAGAGGCTACGATCATGCAGCCACCCGACGAAACGCTGGACACCGTCGCGCTCATCGGTAACCCGAACTCCGGGAAAACGACGATTTTCAACGCCTTAACCGGTGCGAATCAACGGGTAGGCAATTATTCTGGAGTCACGGTCGATTTGAAATCCGGTGAAACTTACACGCCACACGGCAGAAAACTCACAATCCTCGACCTGCCCGGTTGTTATTCGCTGCGCACGCAGTCGCTCGATGAACAAGTGGCCATCAACGCGCTGCGAGGAGAAATTCCCGGTCAGAGGAAACCCGATCTTGTCGTCTGTGTGGTGGATTCTTCGAACCTTGAGCGCCACCTGAACTTGGTTTTGCAAGTCATCGAACTCGGCATCCCGGTCGTGCTGGCGCTGAACATGGTGGATATGGCGGAAAAATCCGGACTCCGCCTCGATCCGACCAAAATTTCCGAAGAACTCGGCGTCCCGGTCGTGCCAATGCAAGCCAGCGCCGGAAAGGGAATCGTCGAGCTGAAACAAGCCTTGCGTCATCCGTTTCCCAATCCACCGCCCGTCAAATGGAACACAGGAACCGACGGCGACCGCGCTCGCGGCGAGTTCATCGGCCATCTTTGTCAGCTCGCCGCGCGCCGTCCGGATTCTCAGGAACTCACGTTTTCTGACCGCCTCGACCACTGGCTGCTGCATCCTGTAGTCGGCTGGGTGGCGTTCTTGACGACGATGTTTGCCGTTTTCTGGGCGATTTTTTCTTTCGCGCAAATCCCAATGGGATGGATCGAGGCCGGACAAGCGATGGTCTCTGGCTGGCTCGAAACGCTGATGCCAGATGGAGATTTGCGGTCGCTGTTGATCGATGGCGTGGTGGGCGGTGCGGGCGGGGTGCTGGTTTTCCTGCCGCAAATTTTGCTGCTATTTTTCTTCATCGGCCTGTTGGAAAGCTCGGGCTACATGGCACGCGCTGCTTATTTGATGGATGGCGTGATGGCCAAGGCTGGGCTGAGCGGAAAAGCTTTCTTGCCCCTGTTCAGCTCCTATGCATGCGCCATTCCCGGTGTGATGGCCACCCGCACCATCGACTCCGCAAAGGAGCGGTTAGTCACCATTTTCGTCGCGCCGTGGATGAGCTGTGCCGCGCGTTTACCCGTTTATTTCCTGATCGTGCCGCTGCTGCTGAACGAAAATGAAGGCTCGTGGAAACAGGCGCTTATTTTATTCGCCATCTACTCACTCGGCACGCTGAGCGCATTCTCGGTCGCTCGCCTGCTGCGCAAAAAACTCGGCCCGGAAACGACTTCTCACCATTTCATTCTCGAGCTGCCCGCCTACCAAGCACCGCAGTGGGGCTACATCTTCCGTCACGTTTTTGAGCGTGGTTGCGCTTTTGTCACCAAAGCTGGAACCGTCATTCTCGGGCTGTCCATCTTGTTATGGGCGCTGAGCACTTACCCAAAATCTCAGAGCGAAGACGATGCGGAGGTGCTTGCACACAGCGCCATGGGCAGGATCGGCGCGGTGATCGAACCTGTGGTCAAGCCGCTGGGTTTCGATGGCAGAATTGGCACCGCCGTCCTTACTTCGTTCGCGGCCCGCGAGGTATTTGTCTCCTCTATCGCGGTCTTGTTCCGGGTGGAGGAAGTGGATGACGAAGTGCAGACGCGCGATTCTCTCCGCGAGCGACTTTCTGCGGCGAAATGGCAAAATGAGGACCGACTTTTGTTCACGCCGCTGACGATGATTTCGCTGCTAGTTTTTTATATCTACGCCCTGCAATGTCTGCCAACAACGGCGGTGGTCGCTAAGGAAACGGGCTCGTGGAAATGGGCGATCAGTCAGTTTGTTTTCATGTCGGGTTTCGCATATGTTGCATCCTTACTCGTTTTCCAAACTGGCAAACTACTCGGATTCTGATCATGGAATGGCAAACTCTCATCGCTGCTGGAATCGTGGTGCTCACGCTCACGATCTTCCTCGTCCGCCTCGCTGGCCCACGCAGCAAGTCTGGCTGCGGTCACGGTTGCGACTGTGCAAAGAATTCACGCAAATCGATTGAATAAGCCCGACTCCACGGCGTCTTTCCCCTCATGAAAGAACGTCCCGTAATTTCCCGTTGGCCGCTGATTGTTACCATTATGCTCGGTGCCTGTTTCAGCGTCAGTTGCATGACTACCTATGATTCTTATGGTCGTCCGGTGCAGACGGTCGATCCAGCCGCCGCAGTGGTCGGCGCCGCCGCCGCAGGGTTGGTGGGCTACGCAATCGCGAACAACAACAACGACAATCACTACTATTACGGTCGTCCGGCTTATCGGCCATACCATCGCCCATATTACAGACCTCACCGCGCTGCATATCACTGCTACTAAGCCTACAGTGCTGGAGCGCGGAATTCATTCCGCATCTTTCGACGCTAGAATTGCGGAATGAATTCCGCATTCCGTCAGAGCAGATCATCCATGCAGCCTTGATAAAGTCGGCGCTCACGGATCCAGTCACTGACGGCTGGGTCCAGCCACGGTGGATTGTCCTCGCCGCGCGAAATGGCAGTCCGGATTAATGTTGCCGCCGCTGGATGTTCGTCATGGAGCGCGTGCAGTCGGAATCCTTGCTGCGGCTCAGGCTTTTCCCCACGCGCAGCCACAATGAACTCCACGCATTCCGCCAAGCGCTCTGCCCTCGCCCACTGCGGCAGTACGCGCCATTGATCGACGCCCATGATCCAATAAAGGCGTGATTCTGGAAATCTCGCGACCATCGCCTCTGCCGTCTGCCATGAATAAGAAGGGCCTTCGCGCCCGATCTCAAAATCATCGACCACGGCCCACGGCAGCTTTGCGGTGGCCAGCTTCAACATTTCCAGACGGTCTGTGGCAGGTGTCGGCTTCTGGTCCAACTTGTGCGGAGAAATCTGGCACGGAAGAAAACGCACTTCATCGAGACACAGGTGCGATCTCGCACGATCCGCCAAATGAATGTGCCCATGATGCACCGGATCAAATGTGCCACCAAACAGCGCGATTTTTCGTATTTCCTCCACATGCCGAGCCATGAAGAGCGCGACTGGCTGGGTCAAGCCCGGCATTGACGCGGCCCGTGACTCCCGCTCAGATTCCGCGCCCGCCGCACAGGCGCATGCATCATGGACTACACCGCTAAAATTGCCCGAAACATCGCATCCATCCCACGCTCGGGCATCCGGGATTTCTTCGAACTCGTTCAAGGCCGCGACGATGTGATTTCGTTGGGTGTCGGTGAACCAGACTTCGTCACTCCATGGAACATTCGTGAGGCGGCCATTTACTCGCTGGAGAAAGGCCAAACCACTTACACGTCCAATCTCGGCCTGCTTTCCTTGCGCAAATCGATCTCCCGCTACGTGGAGGGCTTTTTTGGCATTGGATACGATCCCGCGGGTGAGGTGCTGGTCACCGTCGGCGTTTCCGAGGCCATCGACATCGCACTCCGGGCACTTCTCAATCCCGGAGACGAGGTCATTTACCATGAACCATGCTACGTTTCCTACTCGCCGAGCATCGTCATGGCCCACGCGGTGCCGGTGCCAGTGGTCACCACCAAGGAGCATGGCTTCTCGCTGAAACCTGCCGATGTCGCCGCTGCGATCACGCCGAAAACGCGGCTGATCATGCTCAATTTCCCCACGAATCCGACCGGTGCCTGCGCATCCCGTGAGGACCTCGAAGGCATCGCGAAACTCGCCATCGAGCATGATCTCCTCGTGCTCACCGATGAAATCTACAGCGAGCTGCGCTACGACGATGAGCCGCACGTCTCTATCGCCGCCCTGCCCGGCATGCGCGAACGCACGATTTTGTTGCACGGATTTTCAAAAGCTTTCGCCATGACTGGCTTCAGACTCGGCTACGCCTGCGCACCGCAACCGATCATCGAGGCGATGATGAAAATCCATCAATACGCCATGCTGTGTGCTCCGATCATGAGTCAAAACGCTGCGATCGAAGCGCTGGAAAACGGCAGGTCCGCCATGCTTGAAATGCGCGCCAGCTATCATCAGCGCCGTGATTTTCTTGTCCGCAGACTCAACGAGACGGGCCTCGAATGCCACACCCCGGGAGGTGCATTTTACGTGTTTCCAGACATCCGCAGCACCGGACTCACGAGCAAAGAGTTCGCGATGAAACTTCTCGAACAAGAATGCGTGGCCTGCGTCCCGGGCGATGCCTTCGGGCCATCTGGCGAGGGTTTCTTGCGCTGTTGTTACGCGACAGCCTTTGAAGACATTCGCACCGCCACAGACCGGATCGAAAACTTTGTGCATCGACTCAAAAACGCATGAATCCTCTGCAAAAGGCAGATGATCCGCTGCGGCTCACACGGGCTCACGTGATTCCTTTTGGGGTGTTCATGGGCTTCATGATCGTGCTGCAAATCGCCGACATGGCCATTGGCTGGGACCACCCGAATGCTCCTTGGTGGCGGCGCGATGTCGCGCATTGGATTTACCCAATCCAAACGATCACGGTGCTGGGCTTGCTAGCTTATTTCTGGCGATCTTTCACGTTCAACTGGTCCCTCAAATGGTCGCTCATCGCAGTGCCATTCGGCGCTGTCGGAATCGCTCTCTGGCTCTTGCCCAGCATGGCCTACGATTGGCTGGGCATCACCGGAAAAACCACCGGCATGCTCGCGATGCTCGGAGTGGAAGCCCGTGTGGATGGCTTCGATCCCGGAGTGTTCGAAAATCCCGCCGCATGGTGGAGCGCCGTGATCATGCGGTTCATCCGCGCGGCGGTGGTCGTCGCATTGGTGGAAGAAATCTTTTGGCGCGGCTTTTTGATGCGCTTCATCGCAGACTGGGAAGGCGATTATTGGAAACAACCTTTCGGCAAAGTTTCATGGAAATCTTACGCCATCGTGACAGGACTTTTTATGGTCGCGCACGCACCAGTCGATTACGCAGGAGCCTTCGTTTACGGCAGCCTTACTTGGCTGTTGTGTGTCTGGAGCAAAAATCTCGGCGCATGTATTGTAATGCATGCAGTCGCCAATTTTTTGATGGGCCTCTACATCATGAACACCGGAAAATATGGGCTGTGGTGAGACATCGGCCAGGCGCCCATTCTCCAGTGCAGCGTCAGTTCATGTTTAAGTGAGATTTTACCTTGTCAAAACACGACACCACCTCCAAAAAGCCGCCCCGCGCAAGCGGAATGGTGATTGGGTAGATGCCCGAGTGGCTAAAGGGGGCAGACTGTAAATCTGCTAGCGAAAGCTTACGTTGGTTCGAATCCATCTCTACCCACCATTTCGAGCATATAGTTCGGTAGCGAGTAAAGACGCGGCGGAATGAGGCCGAAGCCATATGGCTCCAAGAACGCATGAAACCTCTGCTCGACGATGTGTTTTGCCGTGCATAACTGTAAGGGGTTTTGGGAACTTAGGGAGCGGCGACCTTATTTGTAGCTTCTCTTTCCGGGGATACGAGGAAGAGAGAGTCACGTAGATTCTTCCTGCGCACCTGATCCGTCGCAGATTTTATATTTCAAGGTCGAACATTTAGCTCTTCAGCCTTTTGGCGGGTGACCGCAAACCCGGTATCCGCGTAGGCATTCATCGGTCACCGAGGTCGCGATTCACCATGCTGGAAATTCCGTTTCCGAACTTCTGATTGGGAAATTGTTTGCGCATGCGGGCGCTCAGGCGGGCGGAAGGATGACCGGCACGCGGTGG
>JBGSLX010000057.1:0-8900 GCA_041740475.1 Akkermansiaceae bacterium
CTAAGTCACTTGAACAAAGTATCCACTCCCATTGCGGACTTGCGCAGGAACTTTGGCAAAGCGGCTGGATCTCTGGGCCGCAGCGCACGCCATGCGACACCGGCGAGGCTGAGCGTGAAGACACGATCTAGCAACAAGCGGTAGCCGCGTCGCCGCCGCAGTAAAATCGCCGCCGCGAGAGCGAGTGTGCGGCGACGGAATGGCAAGGGATTGAAGGAAATTTTCACTCGGTAGCGCTGGCGAGAGGATGCAGGCCATTGTTGCTTGTAAGCTTTTTTCGCGGCGCTGATTTCCGCAGCCAGTTCATCGGTGAAAGGCTCGAAATAGTAACGCCGCGCGAGCCACAGCAAGTGACCGAAGTCACGCATGTGTTCGATGTCATTCACGGGCAGACCAGCCTCGCGTGCCAGTTCGAGCATGCGGGGGAAGCGGGCCATCGCATCTTCTGCCGAGCGCAGTGCCGCCGCGTGATCTTTGACAAAGTGGCGCATCACCTTGCGCACCGCGTGATTGATGAACAACGAGTCCCAATAAACGTGCAGCAGCGGCGGAATGCGCACGCGGCGAAAGAATAACTTCTGGCGGGCAAACTCCGGCACATAGAACAACTCACGCACGATCGCCGTGGCATCGTCTAGCAACTCCAATGTCGCAGCGGCACGTTCTGGACCGGTCACTGCGGCGACCGCCTCAGCGGCGTTTTGGCGATGCTTGAACACGCCAACTGCCGCAGCGGTGTTGAGCTGGATCCAGATGTCGCGGCCATCATTTTCCAGAAACGCACGGCGGCGAAAGCGGTGCCAGCCGCCGGTTTGGCACCACACCGAGATGCCAGCCATATTTTCCGCCTCAGCGAGCTCGCGGGCGAATTCCTCGCAATCGCGTCCGATGAACGACGGATACTCGCCAGCTCCTTCGTATTCGCGGCGTGCTTGCAGTTCTAGCAGCTTGCGTCCTTTGACTTGGAAAAACGCGCGATTGAGCGGCAAGTAGCGGAAGAAGTCACTTTCGCCGTGTTTCATGGAAACGATGAAGTTCGGCGAATCGAGGCCTTTGAGAGTTTCGGCGAGCGTATGGCGGTGCCAAATGAGGTCGCCAATCGGATGCGCACCCACCGTCCAAGTGCGAAAAATCAGCTCCTTCCCGCGTTTCTCGAACCCTGGCAACAGCCGCGTGAGCAAGCGATTTGCCTGCGTGGCATCGCGCACGAACAAGCGCGTGAGCAACGGGTCGCGAACGTCGTTGCCATCGCTTTCGCCGATGCGCAGGATCAAACCGGAGAGCTGTGGAAAATCATCGAGCACGCCGCGAACCAGCGCGTAATAGTATTCTGCTAGGACCGTTTCATCGCTGCCGAAATGCGCCGCCAGGCCTTGCGTCAGCGGCAGCACATCGCTGGTCAGGTAAATCCGCAGCCCATAGTCATCGCGCAGCAAATTGAAGAAGTGTGCGAATTTCTCGCGGTAGTGAGCAATCCGTGCCGCAGTCTCAGGCTCGTGCTGTGGGTGCGCGGCGAGATGCGCGAGATCATCGAGCGAGACGGCATTGTAACCCTGCGCAGTGACCGCAGCCGCGAAGCGCCGCAGCTCGGCCTCCATCGCCAGCCAGTCGTCCGAACTTACGGTATCGAGATGCGTGTAGGGTATTTTCGACCAATTGATGCGCTTGCGTGCATAGCCGCGGAAAAACGGGCCGGTCGCGTCGATCAAAAATAATTCCATGTCGTTGCGTGAACCCTTACCCACCCAAAGATTTCCGCCAGCGGTCGATTCTGACTAAATTGTCACAATTGAAGGCTTTCTTCCGATCACGCAGTCGATGGCGAGACACTCATGATGATGGAATCTTCCCAACACCTAACTTCATTCATCTCTCGATGCTTTCGGGCTTTTTGTTGTTTTCATTTCGCATCATCCAATCGCCATGCAGGTTGTGTTGTTTTTCGAATGACTGCTGAAATTTTCACTTCACGAGCTTTCTGGGAAGATTCCACTGCCTGCGCGGCGGGGAATTTTCCCGGAGAAATTCCGTCTTTGCCCGAGTTGATGGGGCATGTGTTGTTTGAAACTTCTGGCAGCTCTGGCGTGCCGAAGTGGATCGCATTGTCGAAAGCAGCGCTGCTCGCGTCTGCGGCTGCGGTGAATCAGCATTTGGAAGTTGAGCACTCGTCGTGCTGGGGGCTGGCGCTGCCACTCCGGCACGTCGGCGGCTTCGGCGTGGCGGCGCGAGCGTTTGTGGCGGGCTGTCAATTTTGCGAATTCCCACAGCGCTGGAATGCGCCTGCCTTTGTGGATTGGCTGGCGGAGAATGCGGTCACTCATGCCTCACTGGTGCCGACGCAGGTGCATGATTTGGCGGCAGCGGGATTGCGCGCTCCTCAACATCTGCGTGCAATCGTGGTCGGCGGTGGACATTTGGACGACAGAACTGGCCGAGCGGCGCGGGAGCTGGGTTGGCCAGTGCTGGCGAGCTATGGCATGACCGAGGCGGCCTCGCAGATTGCGACACAGAATTTCAGCGCTTTGTTAGAGCCTTACCAATCCGCACCGCTGCCGTTGTTGCCAATTTGGCAGGCAACGACTTCACCCGAGCAAATCCTCCACATCGCGGGGCCAGCGCTGTTTTCAGGAATGCTACTGAAGGAAAAAGACGGCTGGTCCTTTCAGCGGCGTGAAGGCGATTGGCACGCGACTAGCGACCGTGCCGTGCTGGAAAATCAGATGCTCACACCGCTCGGGCGCAGTGATTTGCGGGTGAAGGTGCTCGGTGAGCTGGTGGATTTGGAAATGATCGAGCGCGAACTTTGTCAGCTCTCCGGCGGGATGCTCGCTCACGGAATGGTCGTGGTGGTGGCACTTCCAGACGCTCGCACCGAACACTCGCTGGTGCCAGTATTCGATGCCGTGGTGGACGCCGCCGTCATTCACGCCGTTCTTGCCGCTTACACAAACACCGCGCCGGGATACCGCAGACTCGCGCAAGCTGTGGTGCTCGCGCCGTTTCCACGCAGCGCTCTTGGCAAACCATCTCGTGCGGAAATCACTTCACGAGTGCTCAGTAAGTCGAGCTAGCGAATGAGCATGCATTCATTGCCCACACCTGAAAAATACAGTGACGGTGATGATTTATGGTGCTAGTCGTTTCTGCTCGAAATGAAAAACCCACTTCTTATTTCAGGTCTGCTATGGACCAGTCTCAACTTGAGTTCACACGCCCTTGATCGGGATGGCGATGGAATGTGTGACATCTGGGAAGCGCGGCACGCAGTCGGCGCTCTCGCTCCTGATGAAGACGCCGATGGCAACGGCATCAGCAACCTCGACGAATCCATCGCTGGCACGAATCCTTTCCAAGCGAGCAGTCGTTTCGGGGTCGAGGAAATCACGACGACCTCCGAGGCCGTGGTGAAAATCGCCTCCGTTCCCGGAAAAAGCTATCGCCTGCTTGCAGCGCCCACGCCATCGGGTCCATGGACGCCCGTCGGATCAGCGATGAACGCCACTGGCGCAGATCTCACGTTTCCAAGTCAGCCGAGCGGACAAGATAGCATATTTTTCCGCGTCTCCGTGCAGGATACCGACTCAGACGGGGATGGCCTGAGCGACTGGGCGGAGCGTCAACTAGAAGGCTACGACCCTATCGACTCAGACAGCTTCGGCATTGGGCAGGCAAACTCGGATCTCGCGCTTGCCGAGGCATGGCTGGACAGCTTGGCGAGTGCTGAGCTTGGGGTGACGTCGAGCGTGGCGGATGCTTACGAGAAGGAAAATGCACCAGCCGTCTTCACGATCAGCCGCCCGGCACCATTGGATCGCCCATTCACTGTATTCATGCGCCCGGCCCCGCCGAGTTCTTCATCGGTGGGTCTTGCTGGAACCGCTGATTTTCAACTCAAAGACGCCTCTGGAGCTAACCTAACCGACCGCTTGGTCATTCCTGCCGGGCAAGCTTCTGCGGAGATTTCCATCCACCCGCTCGCGGATTCCGCAGTCGAAGTTCCCGAAGAAGTGCGCTTTAATATCGGTGGCTCATCGGCACAAATCGCAGGCCGCGTCTGCGATGCGATGCCCACCGAAGGAAATGTCAAACTGCTAGTCGCCTATTTGTCTCCGCGCCCCGGCGTGAGTTCGCTCGGGTCCGGCATGGCGGCAGCTCGTCTCGCTGGCGACAATGCTTCAGCCGTCATCACAGTGAGTTTCACCAACCTCGGTTCGATTGCCAACTCGGCGCATGTCGAGACGCCGGGCGGTGCAACGATGATCTCGATACCGCCGTTTCGCTACAATGGTCAGACGTGGAATTTGAAAGCCACGCAGTATTTCACCCAAGACCAGCAAGTTCTCGATGCGCTGCTATCCGGGGACTTTTTGTTCAACGTTTCCAGCGAGATGGAAGCCGCTGGAGAAATCGCCGGGGCATTTCAATCGGTGACTGGCTCCACAGAATTCCAAGAGCCACCGCCCGCCGAACCGATCGTTACAGTCAGCGGCGACGATCTGGATCGAGAAATCGTCCGCTTCCTCACTCAGGCGACCTACGGCGCACGTTGGGAAGATGTCGTCGCGATGCGCACGCGAGTGACAGCGCATGGCGGTAACCGCTTGGCGGCATTTGAAGCATGGATCGATGAACAATTTGCGCTTCCTGCGCCGTCTCACCAGTCGATGACAGCCGCCGGAAACGCGCTGGAAAAGTCCACGAACCCAAGCGCCACGCTCTACCAGAACCACCGGCAAATTGCATGGTGGACGGTTGCAATGACATCTCCAGACCAGCTCCGCCAGCGCATGACATACGCGCTGAGCCAGATTTTTGTCATCTCCGATCAGGAGCCGCTCATCCGCCGGATGGCAGTCGGCGTGGCAAACTATTATGACATGTTACAAAGCCATAACTTTGGCAGTTATCGGGATCTGCTAGAAGACGTAACTCTGCACCCAAACATGGGCCACTACTTGTCACACCTGCGCAATCAAAAGACAACAGTCGTCAATGGGGTCACCGTCGCCTCGCCAGATGAGAATTTTGCCCGGGAAATCATGCAATTGTTCTCGATAGGATTGGTGAAACTGCATCCCGACGGTTCACTCGTTTTGGGTTCAGATGGCTTGCCAGTTCCGACTTACGACCAAAATGATATCACCGAGCTCGCCAAAGTTTTCACTGGCTGGTCCTTTAGCAAGAAGAGTTCCACAGTCGGCAGTACCACATTTGTGGATAACAATGACTTTAATCTTAGCTCAGGCTACGAGGAGTATGCGGGACGATACATTCACCCGATGAAGTTGTTTCCTGATTACCACGATGAAGAGGAGAAGAGTTTCCTCGGGCTTGAAATTCCTGCCAGAGTGAATGGTGGCCTTGCGGACTTGGATGATACTTTGGATTTCCTCGCAGCTCATCCAAACACCGCTCCATTCATCTCCCGGCTGCTGATACAGCGCTTCACCACCGCCAATCCATCTGCGGGTTACTTGCACCGCGTGTCCACGGCATTTGCGGAGTCTGATGGAAATTTGGGAACCACCGTGAAGGCGATACTGCTTGATCCCGAGGCGCGAAACCTCGCGCTGGCAAACTCCGGAGTCGGCAGCGGCAAGGCTAAAGAACCATTGATCCGCCATGCATCGCTTCTTCGTGCCACGGGTGCTCAGTCGTCAGTTCCCTTGGTGCTATTGCATAACTTTGGCTATCCGACCACAGAGTCCTCGAAATTTCAATCCACCGCGATGATGGCAAGATACCGCAACACGACGCAAGATTTGGTTCAAAATCCAGTGGGTGCGCCATCGGTGTTTAACTGGTATCGCCCAGACTTCGCGCCTGCAGGAAGCTTATCGGAAAACGGAGTTTATTCTCCAGAGTTCCAGCTTGTGAACGAAACGACAGTCGTCAAAGCCATCAACTATCATTACAGTCCGATCTATAGTTCCTCAGGGCAAAGCACGACCAATCTTCCCACCGGACTCAACATCACGGGCGTGCCGAATTTTGCATCCTATAACGACAATTCCGACAACATGATGATCGATTTCACCACCTTGAGAAATCTTTATCTATCGGTCCTCGACACGGATGGCAGCGGCAGTTTTTCCAACGCTGATACCACGTGGAATAACAGAGCGACCAAGGTGCCTGAGGCGATTGGATTGGTGGTGGATCGGCTCGACCTATTGCTGTGCGCAGGCTCAATGAAAGCCCGCTACGGCGATACCGCTGGCAAGCCACGGCGCATCATCTTGGATGCCGTCGAATCCATTCGCTCGAGTAGCAACAACTCCACCAGCGCCAGCACACAGACCACCAGCATGAACGACCGCATCAAGGCCGCGTTGTATTTGGTGGCCAAGAGCCCAGACTTCATCATTCAGAAATAATCAGAGAAAACTCACTCGATAAACCCATGAAACATCACGAAAAGGAATACCTGCGCTCGCGGCGCGACTTTATCCGCCAAGCGTCCTGCGCCTCGCTCGGAGTGACGGGCTTGGTCAACGCGCTGGCTCACATGCGTCTGATGACCGCCGCCATGGCGCAGAGCACGCCCAGCGGAGGATACAAAGCGCTGGTTTTTCTCTTCCTCAATGGCGGCAATGATTCGAATAACATGCTCGTTCCAGCGGGCAATGCAGCAAGCTCGATGGCGCGGGCTGACTATGAGACTGGACGCGGCGTGATCGGCATTCCGGCAGCACAGCTTCACCCGCTCAATGTTTATCCAACCACGAGCGCCTTCAACTTGCACTATGGTGGGACGAGCCAGCCGCTTGGTTTCCATCCGAATGCCTTGGCGCTGGCCGACCTTTTCAACGCTGGAAAACTCGCCGCCATCGCCAACGTCGGCACTTTGGCATATCCCGTCGGTTCGCGATCCGCCTACAATTCCGGCACAATTGCGCTGCCAGGCCAGTTGTTTTCCCACTCCGACCAACAGACGCAGTGGCAAAGTTCTATTCCCGACCGGCCATTCGCCAGTGGTTGGGGTGGACGTGCTGCCGAGCTGCTTCACGCCTCTTACAATGCACCGAAGGCCTCGAAGGTCTCGATGTCGATCTCTCTAGCAGGAGTGAATTCGTATCAGGTCGGAACCACTGGAAATGTCGTACAATACGTTGTACAGCCTTCCGGCACAGTTGCGGTCAGCGGATATGGAACCAACTACGTGGATGCTCTCAATTCTGATAGCAGCTACAAAACCACCGATACCGGTAAGCGCTTCAAAGCCTTCGAAGACGTGATGCGGCTCACGCATGACAATCTCCACGAGGAAGAACACAACCGGATCATGCGCCGCGCACGCGCTACCGAGGGTTTCATCGGTGCAGCGATGACCGCCGCTGCCGCTGCAGAAACGAGCATGGGTTTTAATTTTGATACAATTTTCACACCTGCGGACCACTCGCTCGGTGACCAGTTGAAAATGATCGCCAAACTCATTGCGGGGCGCTCCACGCTGGGAAATCAGCGGCAAATCTTCTTCTGCCAAGTCGGAGGATATGACACCCACCAAAACACCCTGAGTTCTCATGGCGGCCTGATGACCGAGCTGTCCACGGGCCTCAAGGCATTCCACGATGCACTGCAAGCGATGGGAGCGTGGAATGATGTGCTCACTTGCACCGCTTCAGACTTCAATCGCACCCTTACACCCAACGGCACGGATTTAGCGACGGCCGGCTGTGACCATGCATGGGGCGGCCATGCACTGATGATGGGTGGTGCAGTCAATGGCGGCGATGTTTACGGCCATTTCCCACTTCTCAAAACGGGCAACGTCACTGGCTCGCTGGATGCCGGAAGCGGAACCAGCAACCGCGGTCGCTGGGTGCCCACCACCTCGGTGGATCAGTATTGCTCAGTCATGGCAAAATGGCTTGGCGCTCAATCCAACGAGCTAGAAACGATTTTCCCGAATCTGCCGCGCTTCGATGACCCCATCGCAGTAAGTTCCGCGAATGTGAATTTCATCAAGCCCGGCCTGATCTAGTCGATGGCATGGGTCGGCAAAAATCTCGAATCACGCACCCGTCGAAAAATCGCGGCTTTTGCAGCCGTGATCGGTCTTGGGCTGTTCGCATGGTTCGCCCTCCGGCCCGCTAAAGTCGCCGAGACGTCAAATCCCCTTCCCTCTCAAAATCCCGCAAAACTGCTAGAGTTATCCATTCCTCCTGCGTCGTTTCCGCCGCCGGTGGATCATCCGGTCCTCGCCAGCTCAGCAAAGTTTCAGACCCCCGGGAGCACTCCCGAGGAAGACCTAGAAATCGTGCATAGCGTTTTAGAAAACTTTCGGCGGGCCTTTGGTGGGAACCCTGTGGGAGAAAACGAGGAAATCTTCGCCGCTCTTCGAGGCAAAAACCCGACAGGAATACGTTTCTTACCAGATGAGTTTCCCGGCCTTCAATCAGATGGAACAGCACAAGATCGCTGGGGCACACCATGGCGTTTTCACGCGCTTTCTGGACAAAACATGGAAGTGATGTCAGCGGGACCGGACAGAATTTTCGGCACGGATGACGATCTCGGCTGGTAGCGAAATGCTGCCGCATATCAAGAACATGAGTGATCAACTTATAGATCAACTCAATCACAACAACCATTCGAACTGGCGGCAGAGAGACCCATTGTACAATTTTTTATCGTGTTTTTGGCCCTCGTTCCGAAAGACTGAATGCCGAATCACCTTATTTAGGTAACCCATGCCAAAACAATCCATCATCCATATCTTTCGCTGTGTTCTTGCGATTCCGCTGTGCTCCCTGATCCATGCACAAGAACGGCAAACCGAGGTTTCTATCAAAGAATCTCATTTCCTGATCAACGGCGCTCCGACCTACCAAGGTGTCACATGGAAAAACCCAGAAGGGCGGCAAATACCGATGGAGGGTCTATTGATGAATGCG
>JBGSLX010000058.1:0-4810 GCA_041740475.1 Akkermansiaceae bacterium
GATCTGCGGGCACCACGAACCATGGCGCAAACGGTGTGGATGTCAGGGACATGACATCCTCGTATGCGGTCATGAAATCATCCCAGCGCATGCGGTCAGCGAGGTCGTCTGGGTTGAATTTCCAGTGTTTCACCGGATTGCTGAGTCGCGCTTCCAAACGCCGCTTTTGCTCCTCTTTGGAAATGTGGAGGAAGATTTTCACGATGGTGGTCCCCTCCTCCGCCAGCATCCGCTCGAAGTCGATCACATGCTGTTGGCGGCGTTTCCAGACCTCGTCGGGGAAAAGTTTTTTCACCCGCACGGCGATGATGTCCTCGTAATGACTGCGATTGAAAATCACCAGTTGCCCGCGTCTAGGCACCTTCGAATGCACGCGCCAGAGGAAATCATAAGACAGCTCATCTTCGCTCGGCTTCTTGAACGAGCAGACGTGGATTCCTTGCGGATCGATGTGCGAGAAAACATGCTTGATGCAGCCGTCTTTCCCGCCTGTGTCCATCGCCTGCATCACCACCAAAATGCGGTGCTTGTTCTGCGCGTAGAGCAATTTCTGCAACTCTTGAAGCTCGTTCTGGAGCTTGTGAAACTGTGGCTCAAACTCGCCCTTGTCCTCACCTTGAAATAGGCTCTTCTCGTTGCAATCAACCTGCGAAAGATCGATCTTACTGCCGGGTTTTACCCAATATTTTTCCAAAGCTCCGCTGACTGGCATACTCACCTTATCCCGACTGCGCCAAGAGATGACAAGTGCCGAATCCTCTAACAAAGCCGCTCGCTTATCCGAATCTTCCCAATCTCAAATCGAAAATCTAAAATCTCAAATTTACATCCCTCTCCTCACACAAACAGCGGCCCCATCTGCCGCCAATAATGTCCGCGGTGCGCTCGTTCCTTCCAGTAGTGCAGGCGATGACCGATGCTTTTCTCGCCCAGTATCCGGCACAGATGCTCGTTGTTTTCCCGGAACGGATCGTCCTCGCCGATCACCAACACGATGTCCATCTGCCGCATTTTCTCCAAGGTTTCCGCGCATTCTAGCCCTTTCAGAAAATGCGTGGGCATGTTGAAATAGACGCTCTCGTCGTAGTGCGAATCCAGCAAATCACTGAAATGTTCGACCGAGTGTGTGAGGTCGTATCGACCTGAAAACGCCACCAATTTCCCGAATCGCTGCGGATGGCGAAACGCGATGTTTGCCGCGTGAAAAGCACCCAAGCTGCAACCGTGTGAGATCACGCATGGATGCGGATTTTTCTCATGCATGAAGGGAAAAACTTCCTCCAAAATGTAGGACTCGAATTCCAGATGCCGCTGAATGCGCCCACTCGGATGAGCCCACCAGCAGTAGAAACTTTCGTGGTAGATCGCATCAATGCAATAGAGCTGCAAATGCCCGGCCTCGATCTTTGGCCGCAGCGCCTCGGTCATTCGCATGTTCTCGTACTCGTAGAACCGACCGTCCCGTGTGGGAAAAATCAGCACCTTCGCCCCGGCGTGACCGAAGACGAGCAATTCCATGTCGCGGCGCAGACACGGACTCCACCATTTGTGATATTCGCGGTTCATCAGGGACAGTTCCTGATGAACTTGCGCGGTTGTTTTTCAGATCTGCGCAAAAAAATGGTGAATTTCTTGTAACAATTCACGCTCCTCCGCTGCTTGCCCCGGATATTCAAAATGACCCGCGCGAAGCACGAACAAGTGCTTTTCACCGCGCACCGCATTGTAAATCGCGAACTGGCCGGGAGGCGCGACCATCGGATCGAACAACGCACAGGCAAAGTGGGTCGGCGCGGTGATCCAGCGCGCTGCGACTGCTGCATCGTAGTAGGAAAGCGTCCGTTCCACGAATTGAGGATAGCGCCGATGCATCGCTTTGACCGCCGCGCCACTGCCAGTTGTCTCCAGCGTGAGTCGCAGCGGGTGATTGCCGAAACTCGGGACATTGAAGTGCGCCCTAGCGATGCGCTTATCCCACGCCAGCGCCATCGTCCCAATCCCGCCGCCGAAGCTCACGCCGATCAAGCCCACGCGCCCCGCCACCTGTGGAAACAGCCGCAACGCCGCGCTCACACCGAGCCACACATCCTCCACACAGCCACCGTGAACATAGCGGTCGCGGTCTTGAATGTCGTGCAGCACATGCCACAGCGCATTCGCAGAAATCGGCGGGTGCGGACTCTTGCTGAGGCCACGCGCGCAGGGAAAAAACAGCGCCGTATGTTCAAACGGCCAATGAAAATCCGGTCCATCGCGCCCGCCGTAACCGTGCAGAATCACCATCGCCCGCTCCACTTTTCCAGACACAGGCGTCAGACACCATCCGCCGATCCGCACGCCATCGGTGGATTGGTAAATCATCTCATGCACCCGCCAACCCTGTTTGGTCCGACCTTTGATTTTCAAAATCGGCTCCGGCTCCAGCGCCAGCGCCTTGCTGTAACGCCGCGTCCAGAACTCCTCAAAATCCAGCGGCGCATCCGGCGCACCCACTTTCAAGAAAGCTTCTGTGGTGTAGCCGTAAGATGGATCAAATGGATATGGGTGCTTCAGCGGAGTCATTCTGCGGGGGAAAATTAAAAACAAAAATCATCCGAAAGCTCAAAGCATGAAGCCTTCCGAGATCATGGGAGCATCAATTAAGTCCAAACGGATCAATCATTCTCATTTCGCGAGTTTCGACCGTTTCGTTGTTCGCATCTCTAAAATTGAGCCATCTAGGCAGACAAACCCTTCACAGTCCCATCACCCACCGGAACTCACCGGCGATTTGTTGCTCGACGGGTCGTTGCAACTCCGGCGGCAGGACTCCCCATGTGTAAGTTTCGATTTCAAAATGACGGCACACTTCCGGGTTGCGGCTGCGCCATGCCAACAAGTCGATCACCTGATCTCGAGTCGAGAGCAGCGGCGGCGCAGGCTCGGCATCCAGCGGAATATGAAAGTGGACCCTCGCCTCAGCAAACTCCTCTCGGTCCGCCGCCAAAAAGTCCGGCAAGTCCATGAAACGATGAATCGCCCCGGCAGAATCCAGCGCCAGCACCTGATGAAAATACACAGGCTCATCAAACGCTCGGATCGCCGCGACGCTCGCCGGATCGCGCGGATCGAGCGCCAGTGCGCTGGATAAATGAATCTTCGAAATGCGTATGCTGTGATCCACCAACGCATCCAGCGCGGTGCTCGCCCGCTCGTATTGAAGTGCGAAATGGCACGCGTCGTAATTCACACCGATGCGGCGTTTGACGATTTCTGAGTCGCTCGCGTCTTCATGCAGACGCTCAAAAAATGCCACCGTCTCCGCCGTGTTTTCGAAATGCCCGAGCGGCTCGGGTTCTAGGCCGAGATGGAAATCGTGCCCCGTTTCCACCGCCAAGTCTTCCAACCAAGCGGCGAGCGCGAGCAGATTCGAGCGCATGATTTTTTCATCGGCACCGAAGCTTTTATGCGAGCCCGGCAGAGTGGAAACCGAAGCACCCGTCTCCGGGCGCGCGACGTGAGCGAGAACGCGAAACAAGTCTTTGGTGTAATCGAGCCGCTCGCGGGTGGTCCAATCCGGCTGAAAAACCCGCTCCTTGACGCGTGTGCCGTGAAAGTTTCCGTATGGGAATCCATTGATTGTAAAAACGTAGGTATCCGTTTTTACCAGCCACGATTGGAACGAGGCCAGCCGCGTGCCTAACAACAACTCCCGCGCAGCCAAGGCGGAAAGCCGCAGTCCGATGCCGAACGGCTGCCCCTCACTGACGAGGTCGCGCACCGCCAAGACGCGAGTTTGTAACACCTCGAACGTTTCCACCCATGACTCTGCCGGGTGGATATTGGTGCAGTAGGAAAGATGTGCGCCGTGGAAATTCAAGCGGCGCGAAAGATGCGAGCCGCCCGCTGCCTTGTCGAGCACTCGCCTGCGGTGGCTGGATGTGGTGTTGACCGGATGGTTTCGCGCGACTACCTGATCCGCACTTCACCATGGAACCCACAACGACGGCATACGGCACTTGGAGCGGCGGGCGCTTCATGCATTTCGGAGAAACTCTCAGCGAGCCGCGTTTCATCGGCTGCATCGAGACCGCTTACGACGCGGGCATCCGCACGTTTGTCACCTCAGATGTCTATGGAAATGGTAAGGCCGATGAACTGCTGGGCCGCGCTTTGAAAGGCGTTGATCGCGCCAGCTACAGCTTAGTCGGCATGATCGGCCATGATTTTTATGAGGGTCAGCGGCAGGGCTCGCGTGGCTACCCGCGTTTCACGGACCCAGAACTGCGCGGGCCAGATGGCTACGCCGATTTTGTCCGCATGGCCACCGAGCGAGAGCTCGAACGCTGTGGCAGCGATCATTTGGACCTTCTAATGCTCCATAATCCGGACGAACTCGGATACACGAGTCAGGCCGTTTGGGACGCACTGAAAGCCGCCAAGGACGAGGGTCTCACGCGCGCACTCGGCATCGCGCCCGGACCTGCCAATGGATTTTCACTCGATCTCGTCGGCAGTTTCGAGCGCTTCGGCGAGTGGATCGACTGGGCGATGTTGATTCTCAATCCGCTCGAACCTTGGCCCGTAGGACTGACCTTGCCCGCCTGTGAAAAACACGGCGTGAAAGTGATGACTCGCGTGGTGGATCACGGCGGAGTGTTTCACGGCGATCTCGGCCTGCCAGGTCACGAGTTCAAACCCGGCGACCACCGCAGCTACCGACCCGAGGGATGGGTGCAGCACGGGATGGAAAAAGCGGAGCGCATGCGCCCCATCGCGGAAAAACACGGGCTCACGCTGCTTCAATTCGCTTCGATCTGGAATCTCAGCA
>JBGSLX010000059.1:0-3032 GCA_041740475.1 Akkermansiaceae bacterium
TTCGTTGAGCGATTCCAGGCGGTGCTGCGAGTAGTAGCCGAGCTTGGTCGCGTAGCCGGGCTCGCGTTTGCCGCTATCGATGGGCACGATGCCAGCGAGGATTTTGAGCAAGGTCGATTTTCCCGCGCCGTTCGGGCCGACGAGCACCAGCCGGTCGCCGCGCTCGATGGTCAGGTCGAGGTCTTTGTAAATGCGCTTGTCGCCATAGGACTGCCCAGCTTTCACGAGTTCCATGAGCTTCTGATTGGAGCGCGGCGGCTGCGGGAAGGTGAATTTGAACGGCTTGCGCGGGGCGCGGGGTTTTTCGACACGCTCCAGTTTTTCCAAAAACTTGATGCGGCTCTGCACTTGCGCCGCCTTAGAACCCACTTGGCGGAATCGGTCGATGAATTCTTGGTGGCCCTCGATTTCCTTCTGCTGTGCGCGGTAGGCGGCCGTTTGTTGATCGAAGCGGGCATCACGCTGTTGCAAAAAAGCGCTGTAATTCCCGGTGTAGGAAAGGAGTTTCGCGGCGTCCGGATCAATCTCGACCACCGTCTCGATGATCGCATTCATGAAGTCGCGATCGTGAGAAATCACCAAAATCGCACCGGAGTAGTTGAGCAAATAACGTTGTAGCCAGAGCAGCGACAGCAGGTCGAGGTGGTTGGTCGGCTCGTCGAGCATCAGCAAGTCCGGCTCCATCACCAGCAATTGGGCGAGGTGCGCGCGCATCACCCAGCCACCGGAAAAGGTGCGGGCGGGCTTGTGGAAGTCGTCTTGTTTGAAGCCTAGGCCGTTGAGAATTTTCTTCGCCTTCGGTTCGAGCTGATAGCCGTTCAGGTGGGTAAATTGGTCTTGAGCCTTGGCGAAGTCCGGGTGCGAGAGATCGCCCTTGGCCTCGTGCTCGCGCATCGTGCGGAGAATATCCGTCATCTCGGGCGTGATGCCCATGGCGATTTCAATCACCGTCTCATCGGTGGGCTCGCCAGATTCTTGCGCGAGGTAACCAGTGATGGCGTATTCGTCGCGCTCGATGGTTCCTTCGTCGGGAGAATCCTCATTCAGAATCATGCGGAACAAGGTGGACTTGCCGGCACCATTCGGCCCGACGAGCGCGACACGCTCGCCCCAGTTGATCGACATTTCGGCATTTCGCAGCAGCGTGCGGCCGCCAAGGGTCTTCGTAAGCTTTTTAATCGTAAGCACGAGCGGGGTTTAGGGGACGATCCGGCGGGGGGCAAGAAATTCGATGGGCCGGATGAATCACAGAGGCCCTTCGTTTTCCGTGTCCTCAGTGTGTTCCGTGGTTTGCTTTTGCCCTTCTCGGCTAATCTCGTCCGTTTTGCAATCGAGCCTAGACCTCAAGCAAGGAATCACGCAAGGATACCGGAGCACATAGCAGCCCAACTTTTTTACCTATGGAAACCATCGTCAAAGTCCCAGAATCCAGCACCCCAAGCACGTTGGTGGAAATTCTATCCGCCCTGCGAAAGGAGCATCTTGATCCACGCCATGAGGCAAAGTCCTGGGGCGATTGGATCTACTTGGAGTGCTACAACACCGTCATCAGCATCGATGTGAATCATGGCTTGAGCAGCTCAGCGACCATTGAACACGGCGATGGTGAAGACGATGGTGAGCCGGTCGCTTCGATCTTGCGCGCCTTCGGCAAAATCGGTTGGCACGGCGTGGATGAAGACGGAGAATTTCCGCTGGCCTGAGTGGTGCTTCAGATAGCGCGGATCACGCCGCTCATTCTTTCGCAGACTTGTCCTGCACCTTGATCCGCGCAGGAACTTCGCCGATGGGAATGCCCGCCTTGGTGAGCGCGTCCCAGACTTGGAGCAGGCGTTCGAGCGGCAGCTTGCGGTCGGCTTCGAGCTCCAGTTTGCGCCCCGGGTTTTGTTTTTGATAAGCGGCGAGGTAGGATTCCAGCAGTCCTTCCGGCACGGCGAGTGAATCAAGAGTGATGTTTCCGAGCGAGTCCACCGCGATGGT
Organism: Akkermansiaceae bacterium; assembly: GCA_041740475.1. Lineage (GTDB taxonomy): Bacteria > Verrucomicrobiota > Verrucomicrobiia > Verrucomicrobiales > Akkermansiaceae > Luteolibacter. The sequence goes on from JBGSLX010000059.1 coordinate 1,981, forward strand.
GGAGCGTGAGTCACTCACGGTATCCGATGGAATATCGCGGACGGTAGGTAGCTCGATGTGGAGGATTTCACGGCGTTTCTTGAACGTCGTGGAGACGATGAAAAACACCAGCAGGATGAAAAGGATGTCGATCATCGGGACGATCGGCACCTCGGCGCGCTTGCGTGTGATGCGGTGGAAATGCATGGCTCAGGCGCGGTTTTCTTGGCTTTGGCAGGCGCTCGCAAGATCGGCGAGCAGTGACTCCAGCCGCGCGGTCAGCACCTCGATGCGGCGGGTGAAATATCCATGCGCGACCACACTCGGAACTGCAATCGATAGGCCAAAAATGGTCGTGTTGAGTGCTATCGCGATGCCGCGTGCAATCGCGAGGTGATCCGCCGTATCGCTCAGGCCTTGGAAAATGGCGACCAGCCCCGAAGCCGTGCCGAGCAAGCCGAGTAGCGGCGCGACGGTGATCACGATGTCCAAAACGCCGACGCCTGCGTGCAGCCGCGATATTTCCTCACGCGATGTGGCCTCGACGGCAAGAATGATGTCACGCTGTGGCTTGCCACGATGGCGCAATGCCACTGCCGCAAGCCGCGCCAGCGTGCTCTCTCCTTGCTCGCACTCTTTGAGCAACGAATCCGCCGATCCGCTGGCTGTGCCTTGGTAATTCGCTACTTTTTTCGCCAGCGCGTCGGGAATCACGCGGTTTTTCGAGAGAGATAAGAATTTATAGAGAATCGCCATGATGCCGATAATCGACGTCACGCCGAGCGGGATCATGAAAAGTCCGCCTTGGGAAAGAAACTTCCATGAGGTCGTGACGGCATCGGTGGCAGAGGTGTCGGCTAACAAGAGGTCGGGAATGGATGTCATAATGGGATGTTAAAAATAAAACCTGAAGATGAGCTCAAGCGGTTCGTCATCATATTCACCACGCAGTGCTTTGGGCATGGCCGGGATTTCAGCGTCGCGGATGGCGTTTAAGGTGAAGCCTTTTTGGACCTCGCCCGTTTCCATGTCACCGACGAATTGGACGGAGCGAACCTTGCCATCAGTCTCGA
>JBGSLX010000060.1:0-8849 GCA_041740475.1 Akkermansiaceae bacterium
CTCGTATCACTCATACCGCTCTGAGGTGTGCGGGTTGCTCCTTCGTTGGCTCTAATAGCTCCGCACGGCGCTTTCCCGGAACCACGCGGAAGAACTCCCTTCCTTCCTCCCGCGGGTGGGTGTTGAGGTAGTGTCGCTTGACGATTGCCTCGCTGTTCCCCGCCTGTAACGCCGCGTCGCCGATACTGCGGTTGAGTGCGACGTGATAAGAAATGAAACTGTGGCGAGCCTCGTCATGGGAAAGTCCGAAATGCTTCCGCACTGTTTTTGCCATCCTGTCGGCATTTGTCGGAACCGCTTCACCGGGGAATGCCTTCAGCCACGCGGCGAGGTTTTCAGAAATGTTAATTTGTCGCTCGTGGCGGGTCTTGGATACGTTCGCGGGAATGGTGATCGTGCTAGTCCTGAGGTTGATAAGCTCTTTCTCGCGGCCCTTCATGCGCTTCAGTTCCTCGGGTCTTAGTCCTGCGAAGTAGAGCAAGGCGAAAGGATAGACCATCACGCCGCTTCTCCAGCGACTCAGAACGGAGAACTGCCGCAAGACTTCCTTCGTTTCGGTCGTGGCGGGTCTTGCATCCTGTTCTTCTCGCACTTGCCGCGCAGAAAACTTCCTAACGGATGAAACGGGATTCTCGAAGATGAAGGGCCGATTCGTGCTGGCATCTACGGACGAGCACCATCCGAAAAAACCACCAAGATCATTTCGATAGTTATTCCATGTCTTGCTTGTTGCCTTGTCCGTGCCGTTCTTGGCTCTGAGACCGCTTAGGAAGCGTCTCACTGCTTCGGCTGTGACTTCATGCGTCCAAGGGTCGTCTGTCGCCGTGGTGAACTGTCCAAGCACGCTTTCAATCGCCTTGACCGATCTTGGGCGAAGCCCATCACGTTCCTTCTCGTCTAAGTAGAGCTTCACAGCATCACGAATGCGGATGATAAACTCTGGCGGGCGGTGGTTCTTCAGGAAGTAGCCGACGGCATCGGCGAGTGAGTAGGTGCCACCGAGCTTGTCGAATGCCTGCAATGCCTCTTCAGCCTGTTCATCGGTGAGAGCGGAAAGGATCATCCGCTGTGCCCGTCCTTTGTTCTCGCTTAGGACTCGCTTCAGCGCGGCGAATCGTTCAGCGTCGGTTCGTTTCTTGAACTGCTTGCGCTTCCACTTCCCATCTTCCTTCCATCCTTGCACAAGAAAGGCGGTGTATCCTTCCTTATCCACGAACGGGCGGACGGTGATTTCTGAAACTGCGGTCTTGGTGGCAACGATTCGAGTCCTCTTCACTGGCTTGCTCATGTCTGCATTCCACTGCATTTCCAGAGCCTTTGCAAGCATCTATTGCAGGGTTTGTTTCGGGGAGTTCCGTGAGAATGATATTCCATAAGGTAGCTCGTCAGGCTCATAACCTGAAGGTCGTAGGTTCAAATCCTACTCCCGCAACCAATGAAAGCCGTTCAACTTCAACAAGTTGTGCGGCTTTCGCCGTTTTTAGTGGGGAGGGCTTCTCCGTCATTCCTCCCGAGTTACGCCCACCTTCGGGCCCAGCAAAGCCCGCAATCTTGACAGCGAACTAGCAACTGCTGAGAAATACGAAGACAAATCAATCCAAACCCCAAACTGACCGACAACGATGAAACATCTTATTTTCCTGCTTTGCGCATCAACGTTCGCCTACTCCCAAACGTCGCAACCATCTCGCAAAGTCGATCTTCAGTGGTTTGACGATGCCCGCTTCGGCATGTTCATCCATTGGGGGATCTACGCGGTTCCCGCCGGTGAATGGCAGGGCAAGCCGGTCTGGGGCCTCGGTGAGTGGATCATGAAAAACGGCAAAATACCCGTTGCTGATTACAAGGCGTTTGCCCCCGAGTTTACCGCCACCAAATACAATCCCGTCGCTTGGGCCAAGCTGGCCAAAGAAGCGGGTATGAAATACGTCGTCATCACATCGAAACATCATGACGGATTTTCGCTGTATGACACCGCTGTATCGGACTGGGATGTCATAAATTCTGGAGCGAAACGCGATCTCCTTGCGCCCTTGGCAGAGGCAGTTCGCGCAGAAGGGCTAAAGTTTGGTCTATACTATTCGCAGTCTCAGGATTGGACACACCCGGGGGGAGCAAAACTTGGCCAGCCAAAAAGCTGGGACACGGCCCACGATGGCGATTACGACGAGTATTTGAAAACCATCGCCCTACCGCAAACCAAGGAAATCGTGGAGCGCTACAAGCCCTCAATCATCTGGTGGGACACCCCAATTGATATGAAGCCTGAACGTGTCAAACCTTTCGCCGATTTCATGGCACAGCACCCCAGTATTATTAACAACAACCGCCTCGGCGATGGCTTCAAAGGCGACACCAAGACGCCCGAGCAGCACATTCCACCACGTGGCTACCCTGGCGAGCGGTTTGAAGTCTGCATGACGATGAACGACACGTGGGGATTTAAGAAGAAAGATCAAAACTGGAAAAGCGTCCGACAAATCCTTCGCAATCTCTCAGATATTTCCAGCAAAGGAGGTAACTTTTTGCTGAACGTAGGCCCAGATGCTGAGGGGGTGATCCCGCAAGCGAGCATTGATTCATTACTGGAAGTGGGCCGCTGGATGAAAGTGAACAATCAAGCCATCTACGGGACAATGGCCAGTCCGTTTCCCCGTCGCCTCCCTTGGGGGCGTGTGACGCAAAAGAGCAACCGCAGTGGCACCACGCTATACGTCCATGTGTGGGATTGGCCCTCAGATCAGCTTCTGCTATTGCCAACACTCAAAGAAGTACCCAAGCAGGCAAACGTACTAGCCACAGGAGCAAAGATACATGCCAAAGCTACGGCTGATGGTCTGTATTTGAAGCTTCCGCAAATTGCGCCTGATAACGATGTCTCGGTGCTGCGTTTGGACTTCTCTGGCAGCGTCACCGTGACAATGGATCCTTTTATCACGCCCGACAAGGAAGGTCGCATCACCTTCAGTCCACAAGACGCCGACGCCCATGGCGAATACTCCGGCAACATTCAACTGCGTAATGCAGGCCCTGACGCTTATCTAACAGACTGGAAAAGTGCGAACTGGCGCTTGGAGTATCAACTCAAAACCCCGCAAGCTCAGAAGTGGCTCGTCACTGCCGAGGTTGCCGCCCCCGACCCGGTCAAACTCACGCTCGACGTGAAAAAAGTCTCCACTCCCGTAGAAATTGCCGCCACGGGCGAAGGACTCACGTGGAAAACCGTCACACTCGGCACCATTGAGCTTCCGGCGGGCGAAACAGGCTTCGATTTGAAGGGTGTAGCCGAAGGCTGGAAGGGCCTCAGCTTGCGCCACCTTTGGTTGAGTCCTACGGAATAAAGCCTAATTCCTTAATCTAATTGCACCATCTGCGACTGCTGATGGTGCAATTAGGCTTTGACTGTAAATGACTGATGATTTCTGAGTGTTTCATCCAATCGGTAAAGGCTTATGCTCCATCATGCTCTTTTATTGAAACAAAAGTTAAACGCCGAAGTACTGAGTTCATTATAATAGCCATCAACGACAAGAATCCATGATACCGACATTCAATCATTTAGTTCTATGCTGCATAACGCTGCTCCTTCCAATATGCGCTTTCGCTGAAACAGTCGGTATATTTTTCGACCCGAATAACGCGTCTATTAAGTTTGCTGCGAACGATATAAAGATAGAGCTAGAAAAGAAAAATATTAAGACTGAGTTGCTCGATATCGTTTCTCTCAGTGCTACTTATGCTGAGAAAAAGATCGTGATCGACCTCGCGTCATCCAGCGCCACGATCGCTCTACACAGTGCGCAGGGAGGGAGTCCATCCGCTGGCTTAAGGGAACAGGCTTACAGCCTTAGCACGACTACCAACCCTCAGAGCACCTACTGGGTGCTGGGTGGCGACGCAATCGGCGCCATGTATGGCGGGCTTCAAATCGCCGAAAACATACGATTTCATGGCCTAACCGGCACTTACAACAGCCAATCATCCCCGGCGATTCTGAAACGTGGCATTAAGCTCAATCTACCCTGGGATAAGAACAGCGCGACATACGGCAGGTTTGACAAGGGCACCTTCGACGGCACTTCTTCTCAGCTTGCGATTGCCGATGTATGGGACATGACGTTCTGGACGGCTTGGTTCGACGAAATGGCCCGACACCGTTACAACGTGGTTTCGCTCTGGTCTTGTAACCCGTTTTCCTCGCTGGTGATCGTGCCCGGTTATGAGGACTGTAGTATCGAAGATGTGACAACCTTTGACGGAAAGGTGAAGAAGATGACCATCTCTCAGAAAATCAAATTCTGGCAGAACGTCATGGCTTACGCGGACTCTCGAGGCTTTGAATTCCTATTCTTCAACTGGAACGTGTTCACCTATGGAGCGACAGGGAAACACGGGATTACCGACGGTCGTCAAGGTAGCAAAGATCCCGAAACAATTGATTATATGTACAAGGCGATGACGCAGCTTCTCGAAACCTATTCTCATCTGGATGGCTTTGGTATGTCCGTCGGTGAAAATCACGGTACGGAAGCATTTGCGTGGAATGCCTACGGCAGGGCGATGTTTGACTACGCGAAGGCCAACCCAAATAGAAAATTAAAATTCATCCATCGGCTGCACTTTGGAGACTTTGATCAAATACTGAAGTTATTCTCGCCCCTCACTACCCTTTCAAACGTCAGCTTCGACATTTCAGTCAAGCACTCCCAAGCCCACATGTACTCGACTGCCACACCAAATTGGTGGCCTAAGGAATACGCCAAGATCAAAAGCAGCGGCCTGAAGACCTGGCTTACAGTGCGCAATGACAGCTTTTACTACAATACATGGGGAGATCCGGATTATGCGCGTGTCTATATTAAGGGGATGCTGGATCTAGGAGATATCTACAAAGGTTTTTACATGGGTTCCGACGGATATAACCCTACGCGTACTTTTTTCTGCAAAAACAGCTCCATGAACGGTCAGCTCGATATTCTTCGCCAGCAATACATGATGATGATCTGGGGTCGTCTTACCTATGACCCGAAACTCCCGGACGAGACCTTTGTCAGTTACTTGCAGCATAAATACCCAACCGCTAACGGTGCCGAACTTTTTAAAGCATGGAGCCAATCCTCACGGGGGCTTCAACTCGCGAACGAATTAATCCATCGTACTTTCGACAAAGATTACAAGTGGTGGCCCGAGGCATGCCAACGCGACACAAGGCCTTCCAAAAAAGGAACAACTGATTTCGTAACTGCCTCGGAATTCGCAAATGCCGGTACAGCACCTGGTTCATTGTTAGCGAGTATTGCGAATAGCGCGGAGGACAAATTGGCCGACAAGAAGAGTTCCTATGTCCTTGCCGACGAAATCGAGGCGGGAGCAATGTTATCACTGGCGATCGTTAACGCCATGAACGCTCCGACAGATACAGAATTGGGTATGGCCATCGGCAACATCAAAACCATGGCCTATTTGTCGCTTTACTATGCCCATAAGATTCGCGGGGCGACCTTCTTGAAAGCCAACGAACCCGACAAGGCAAGAATCGCCCTAGGTGACGCCTATGGCTGGTGGATCAAATACTCCACTTTGATGGACGAAATGTACACGGGAATGGATATGCAAAGAACCGTCAGTTTGCCGAACTGGCGTTGCCGTGATGCCCTCGTCTTGAAGGAATACACCGACCTCGGCGGGGTCGGAATCCCTGCGTTGAAATGAATGACTAACACAAATGGCGCATTCTTAGAGCTAGTGCCTGAAATATCTTTGGGCTAGAAAGGAGAATGACCCGTCCATGGTGGTGAATTCGCCTTGGAAAAGCTGATTGGGGTGATAGTCATCCATCACTTCATCACCCAGCCACCACATGACCGATTTCGATTTAGCCCAAAATCAACTGCCTGCGCTCGGTTTTCTCGCCGGGATTCCAGAAGAGCACCGTTCATTTCTCGCTTGTTACGGCAAGTATCACCGTCCGCAAGATGGAGATAGGGTGATTGTCGAAGGTGCGCCTCAGGACTCGCTGTATGTCATTCTGGTCGGTAAGTTGCACATTGTAACTGGCATCTCTGGAGATCGTCCCATGCTACTCGCCGCACTAGCACCGGGTGATTCGATGGGTGAAATCAATCTGTTTGACCCCGGCACCGCCAGTGCTTCGGCCATTGCCCGGGGTAGCTCACTCGTTTGGTCGCTGTCTCGTGCGGAGTTGGAATGTTTCCTAACTGCCGACCCGGTGATTGGGGTGGCGGTGTTGCGCGCACTGCTCGGCCAGATGTCCAAACGAATCCGCGTTATGAATGAAAAGCTCGCGATGGCAGAGCAGAAGTCCACGCTCCACGAATTCTGGGACGACTCACGCCAATGACACTTGTTCCTTCGACGGATGAACCTACGGTTTGACGGAGGTTGGGTGCAGGCGGTTCATTGAATAGAAACTTTCCCAACGGAGTGAATGTATGTAATTTCGCTAACACCGCTGCCACTTGGTGCTAGCGATTGATGCATCAATCAACTTATCGAATATCTAGTCACACATGAAACGAGCGATCAAAGGATATCCTGGCCTATACCGAGAAGACTGCGGAAAAGAGGGGAAGCGGTTTCGGATATTGATCCACTTCAACAAGCAGATCACTCAGGAGTATTTTTATTTTGGTATCTCGGTGTCTGAAACAAAGGCTAAGAGAGCCGCGATTCAGCGCTGGCGCGAATTGCGAAGCATTTACCCGGTGATCACGAAAAGAAGATTTCGAGAAATCCCAAGAAATGTCTCAGACTCAGGAATCCCGGGCGTGACTCGCATCACCTCAACGAGCAAAGGCCACGAATATGAGTCTTGGAAAGCGGTTTGGACAACGACTCGCGGGGCGAAACTGTCACGTCAGTTTTCAGTCCTCAAATACGGCGATAAAGTGGCCAAGAAACTCGCTATTGAGGCGAGAAATGCGGCGCTGGATGAAGTCGGCAGTGAGTAGCTGAGAGCCGCTTCAATGCGCTTACACTGTCAGAAACTCGCGAATGATGTCATCGCTGAGTTCTGTCATGGGACCAGCAGCCGCGACGGCTCCGCGTTCGAGAATGGCGAAGTCGTCACCAAGTTCTTTGCAAAAATCGAGGTATTGCTCGACGAGTAGGATGCTCATGCCGCCCTCGGCGCGGAGCATGCGAATGGCTTCGCCGATTTGGTCGATGATGTTGGGCTGAATGCCTTCGGTGGGTTCATCGAGGATCAGCAGCGTGGGCATGGTGAGCAGGGCGCGGCCGATGGCGAGTTGTTGTTGCTGACCGCCGGAGAGCATGCCGCCCTTGCGTTTGAGGAATTCTTTGACGATGGGAAAAAGCGTGAAAATGCGGTCGAGCTGTGCGGAGTCCACTTTCATGCCGCGCGCTTTGGTGCCGATGAAGAGGTTTTCGTGGACCGTGAGATGGGGGAAAATTTCGCGCCCTTGCGGGACGTAGCCGATGCCGAGTCGAGCGCGCTCTGCGGTGGAAAGGCGTTCGATGGATTTCCCGGCGAAGGAAATTTTCCCCGAATCCAGCGGCAGCAGTCCCATAAGTGCCTTGAGCGTGGTGCTCTTGCCGACGCCATTGCGCCCCATCAGACAGAAAACCGTGTCGGGACGGATGTTCAGTGTGACGCCGCGAAGAATCGGGCTGCCACCGATGGAAAGGCGGACGTCAGCGAGCTTGAGGCTTTCGGCAGTGAGGGTGGCGGGCATGGGGTGGATGGAGGTTTTTTCAGGCGGAATGAATTCCGCGCTCCAGTTTTTAGGCGGCTTTGGATTTGCGACCGAGATAGACTTCGATCACACGTTCGTCGCTTTGCACTTTATCGACTGGGCCTTCGCAAAGGACGTGGCCTTGGTGGAGCACCGTGACTTTCCGGCCTTGGGAAATTTGACGAACAAAGGTCATGTCGTGCTCGATGACGACGATCGTGTGTTTCCCGGCGAGTGAGAGCAGGAGTTCGCCAGTGCGGTAAGTTTCCTCATCGGTCATGCCAGCGGCGGGTTCATCGACGAGCAGGAGCCGAGCTTCTTGGGCGAGCAACATGCCGATTTCGAGCCATTGCTTTTGACCGTGGGCGAGCGTGCCCGCTTTGCGAGCGGCGTGCGGCGTGAGCTTGATCGTTTCGAGAATCTCGGCGATGCGGTCTTTTTGATCGGAGGTGGTTTTTCCAAAAATGCTGTTCCAGATGCCACGCGACCCGGCGAGCGAGAGCACCATGTTTTCATAAACCGTGTGATCGGTGTAAACGGTGGGCGTCTGAAACTTGCGACCGATGCCGAGTCGGTAAATCTCATATTCGTTCAGGCGCAGCAGATCGTGTTTTCCATCGTCCCAAACCAGCGTGCCGTTGTCGGGCTGGGTGCGGCCGGTGATGAGATCGAGAAACGTCGTTTTGCCCGCGCCATTCGGACCGATGACGGTGCGGAGCTCGCCTTCATCGAGGTAGAAATTCAGGTCGTTGATCGCCTTGTAGCCATCGAAGGATTTTTCGAGTCCCTCGGCGGCGAGTAGGAATGGTCTTCCCAAGTGAGGAGCGGTGGTGTCCATGTGGCGTGTGACTTAGGGATCGGTGGCCGCAGTTTTATCGGCAGGTTCTTCCTCGATCTGGCGGCGGGTGAGGCGGCGGTAGATTCCGGCGATTTGCGTGGGCAGTCCAAACAGACCTTTGGGCATGAAAAGCACGACTAACACAAAACAACCGCCCAGCAGCAGCGGCCAGAAATCCGCAGTGGCCCCAGTCGATGCCCAGCTTTTCAGCGCGTTCACGCTGACTGCACCGAGGACCGGGCCGATGATCGTGCCGCGTCCGCCGAGTGCGACCCAGACCACGGCTTCGAGCGACT
>JBGSLX010000061.1:0-4551 GCA_041740475.1 Akkermansiaceae bacterium
ACCCTGCATCTACAAATGCCATGTAAGGAACGGCAAACTCTTCTAGCCAGAGCCCTGTAGGTTTTCCGTTGGCCATTTTGTCAGCACCCGTCACAAGCACCAAAATTGGTTTTGGTTCCGATGCTGAGATCGTAGTGAGACCAGCCACTAGTGCGGCCAGCATGATGATCAATTTCTTATATAGTGATTTCATTGCTTAGTGTGGCATGAAAATAGGTAGGAATGTTCTGCTGTCAACTTGACGTCACATTCATTCTGCCGGATCCAGGGAAAACTCACCCCTACCAGCGCACACCGATCACAGGCTTGGGCTTCCAATCATCCAAAAAGTGCGGCTGGTAGGAAATGTCATAACTCGGCTTGCTCGACTTCTTTCAGTGTCTCATCACTGCGGTTGATTGAGTAGAACCGTGAAGCCGGCGAGAGCAACAGTTACGGCATTTGCTCCAAGAACGACCGCCACCCAACGGCGGTTCCAAGGCATCATGAACGCAAGCCAGAGAATCAAACACTCGATTGCAGATGTTACCAGAACGGCTCCGACCCAAGTTGCGAAGGTTGTGATCGGGTTGAAGGTTCCCCAGCCGAACCATTCTTGATAAGTTGTGGATGCGATCACTTCCAGTCTGATTCCCATCAAGGGAAGCAGAAGAGTGCCACACAGCGCACTTATGGTGTTCATGACTAGGGATGCGGCAATGGCCTTCAAAGGCGGCAGTGGCGCGAAACGCCATAGTGCCAAGCATTCAACCACAAGACTCGCTAGCACACACCACCATGCCGCCATACGTAATGAGAGAAATAGTGCTGGCCACACGACATCTGCCAATACAAGCGATGTCATTGATTTATCCTCCAAAAGAGCTTGGCCTGAAATTGCCGCAAAATCATGCGGTCCATCTCCGCCTGAAAACGCTTCATGCGTAAATCCTTGTTTTCCCCCGATGCTTGTCGAGAAACTGAAGAATCTAACTCGGTATCCCGCGATGCTTTCATGTCCATCTTCATCTTTTCGAATTGCTCAGAAAGCGAGCTGTAAGTGCTATTGTTCTGAATCATCGTTTCATGGGTTTCTGGTGAAGAGTCGTAGCTACCGAGCAAGATGAATGGGCGTTCCTGTTGCACTCTGGCTGGATGATGAATGAGGTCGTAGGAAAGCGTCATCCGATCCATCTTTCGATCCAAGGAGTTCAGAGCTTGAAGAGTCTGCACATGCTTGGACGGAATCTGGTTCGCCTGCTGTTCCGTTCGTTTATCTAACGTAATACGGTCGAAACATCCTGCATCGTAAAACTGCTGGGGATTCTTCGGGCTTGTAGCCACAAACCAAACGGATCCACTCAGGAGAAGTATCCATGCAATCCCTCTAGGAGTCACATACCTGCTGGTTGTTGGTTTGGTCTCACTCATTTTTTACCGTCGATCTGCAAAAAAAGCATGCACCGCCACTAGTGGCAGCGCTCATCGTTCACCGGGCTTGGGTTGTAGTTGCTGGAAATCATCGAAACCGAGCGGTAAATGTCATTGGCTACGGGTTACATCTCATGGGGCTCAATATGGCCAAGTTAATAGAAAAGAGATACTTATAATAAATCCGAGGATGAGCCAATCGGGTAACACATTGCTTGCCTTGTCGGTTGAAGCTGACGGTTTCTTGATCGCTCTTTGGGCTCGCATAAAAATTACACCCCAAAAGATAAGCGATGCAGCTAGTGTCCCGATCAGCCTCCAAACATAAGGTAGTTTTTGTGGATCGGTCGAAGCAGCCAACGTAGTAGCGATTCCGAAGTAAAAAACAACAATCAGTATTCCTATGGCTGACATGAGGCGCAATGGCCTCGCTTGAAAATGATTGTCCGAATAGATTACTGAGAAGGGATGTTTCATATTGATGTCGTTCAATCGAGTGATCCTACTGGAGCGATTGGAGAATGCGGTAGGTTTCATGATGTTTTCGTGTGATTCTGCCGAACGTAGAGTGGAGGCACCGGTGAGATCAATCTTCGATTTAACTAGAGACGTTGTCGCAGGCTGCCTCGAATTTCTTGGTCGCCATCGGTTGTGGACGGCCCTCTTCGGGTCTTCGATGTCGTCAAAATGCTTTTGCGGCTGTTGAATCTGCAACCGCCTTCCCGGAAAGGTAAAGCCGTAGAGCGCCAGGCCAAATGATCAGCCAACAAAAGGCGAAAAGAACGGGGAACATTAGGGCTAGTAGGACATGCCATTTGAGGCTCTCGCCAAGCGTCTTACAGTCGGCCTTCACTCGAAGGATCAACAAGGAAACCACCGCTAGATAGATCGCAGGAGCAAGCCAGTCGCTCTCGGGGAAGATGCGTTCTAGTATAAGGTAGGTTATCATTTGTGGTGCACGTCGATTCAAAGATAATCCAAAGGCTTCTTTGACTCGATATCGAGGTCAACGTTTATGAATCGGAGTGGCATGTTATTTTCTTAGTAAACAGAATAAATTCCTATCTCTCGACATTGACGAAAGTACGTTTTTCACAGTCTTCCTGAGAAGAGGTGTTTGAGCCTGAAAGGCTTGTAAAATAGAGCGCTTTTTCGGCTTTTCATTCACATACCCTATGAATTTGAGGTTAGGGGTCAATGGGTTTGTTGGCTTCTGTTATAGGAACATCATGGAGGTTTTGATGCGGGGTCGTAGGGACAGAATGTCCCTTTGACGGACTGGGACCGCAGTTCCCAGCCACAGTCAAAAGTGATTAAGTCATTTTGTGGATCATCGTCCAAACTTGATGGCACGGAGCATTTGAAATTTGGCGTTTGGTCAGGTGGGAGAATACCGACGTGGACGTCGGCGCGCCCGGGGGGTAAACGCTTTTCTGCGCTACTCCTCGTCCTTTTCATTGCATTGACGCGGATCCGCACGAAGCTCGCCCCACTTTGATGCACTCTCAGGACAACATTTACTACGCTCTCGAAACCACTCGCGTGCTGCGCGAACCCGATCACCGAATCCAGACGTTTGGCGAGACTCGCTTTGAGTTTCAACTCATCAGTGAGCTGATGGACCGCAGTGGCGAGGTCCGCATTCGCACTGGCGAGGTTGAGGCCCAGCGCCCCCGCATCATGCGGCCAGAAGCTTTTCGCGAAATTGAGTTCGAAGGTTTCGACGATACCGCTCGCGCCCGTTTCGAGAAGATGTTGGACCAGTTTCGCTCGGAAGGAAAAGACCTCGCGTTTCTGCAATACGGCTTCCAAATCCGCCGTGGCGATGTCAGCGAGGAAATCATCCATGACAGCATGGATGCCGTGCGCGGGCGGGTGCTGGAGGACATCCGCCGCTCCGGCAAGCCATCACTTGCCGTGATCGAAGGAGTCGATGACGCATGGGAAGTTTGCATCCTGAAATTTTCATTCGAAATGATCATGCGCTCTCACGAAATCAACGCATTCGATTTCAAGCGGCGCGGATTGATGTGACCTATCCCGCGATCCCATGAGTCTCTGGACGCTCTTCAAGATCTGTGCAGCGCTCTGCGTGATGGTCGTCATGGCGCTGACCGGCATGTTCACCTACCACATCGCCGTCGAACCACTGGGTGGCATTTTTAACAAAATCGTTCCGGATCCAGTCCGTATCGGCGGCGGTCACTCGGATGACGAGCTCGCAAAAATGCTCGAATCTCCAGACATGCCAGACATCGATCCCGGCGAACGCACGTTTCAAAAAGCCCACGAACTGCTCGCCATGGGCAAAATCCCAGAGGCGCACGAGAAACTCTCCACCATCATCAATGTTTTTCCCAACTCACCTACAGCGCCAACCGCGCGGCGCATCGTGGGAGAGATCAATCTCGATTCCGTGCTCACCACCAGCCAGATGGATGGCAAACAAACCCACGTCGTCAAACGCGGCGACTCTCTGTTAGGAATCGCGGCTCGATACAAAACGACGATTGATTGCATGATGCATCTCAACTCGATGATGGAGCTGCCGAAGCTCCAGCCTGGCCAAGAACTGGTGCTCATGCCGCTCGATTTCAGATTGCTCATCGAGCCGCGCCGGAATTCCGTTTCACTCTGGCAAGGCGGCAAGTTCATCCGCGATTACCCGGCATTGCACATGCCGAGTAAACTGGCCCCACAGCGCACCGTCATCCGTTCGAAAACCGCAGAACTAGTGGGTCGCCGCGTACTTCTAGAGACTAAAGAATACCGAGCTGCGCAAAAAGTCATCACCCTCGATAAACCGACCCTGCAAATCCGCAGTTGGGACGGTGCCGAAGAAAAACCCGCTGGAACCATTCTGCTAGAGCCTGCCGATATGGAAGAAATCGCTCTTCTGACGCGGGTGAGCAACGAAGTCGAAATTCGTTAAATTTCACATGCCTTTCCAACTCGTCAGTGATTACCAGCCGGAGGGCGATCAAGCGCAGGCCATTGCCAAGCTCTCGAAGTCGCTCCGCGCTGGCAATAAACACCAGACCTTGCTCGGTGTGACCGGCTCTGGAAAAACGTTCACCATGGCCAATCTCATCGCGGGCCACGGCAAGCCGACTCTGATTATGAGTCATAACAAAACTCTGG
>JBGSLX010000062.1:0-7246 GCA_041740475.1 Akkermansiaceae bacterium
CGCGCGGTTCCAAGTGTTCGAGCAGGGCGGGCTTGCCATCTGCGAGAAGAATGCGGCTGGTCCAATCTGGGCTGGCGGAGCGGAGTGGGAAACGATGGCCCGCGTAGTTCACCACGGCATCGGCGGCGATCCAGAAGTCCGTTTGTGGCTGGCCAAGCGACTGCAGCAGCAGCTTGAGGCTGCGGTCCACTGGCTCGCGGGTGACGTGCAGCTCGAAGATCGGCTCGGCAGAGAATCGCGGGAGTCCGGTGGGTGCTGGCTGCGGCGGAGCGCTCTGCGGCAAAGTGGCGGCGACGGCTTCGGCGACGCTGCGACCGGACAGGCGGGAAACGTCGCGTTCTTTTTCTGCTTTGAAAATCAGCGCGGCGGCGTGGTGACAGAAGCTGCCGACCTCGCAGGAGCAGAAGGATTCGAATTCCCAATCCGTGCCGGATGACCAGAAAGAGACTTCTGTTTCTTCGTTGGCGACGTTTCCTAGCAGATTGAAGGAGCCGGGCGCGGCGGGATCGAGGCGGAGGTTGCGGGCCTTGGAAATGAAGGGCCGCGCGGCTTGTAGCACTTCTTCATCGAAGCGGGCCTGCCAGTGCGGCGAGTGGAAAAAATCAGATGGCGAGGGCTCGTTCGGCACGGACGCGCAGAGTTGCGCATGGTGACGCTGCGTCAAGGTTTCGTGGGTTGGGTAGATGTAACCGCAGAGCCGCGAAGGACGCTGAGGGGACGCGAAGGTTGGGAAGAGGAAGGTGAAGAAGGGACTGGAACAGGATGTTCCAGCCACTTTTTAATTGGGAGGGATGT
This sequence comes from Akkermansiaceae bacterium, assembly GCA_041740475.1. Lineage (GTDB taxonomy): Bacteria > Verrucomicrobiota > Verrucomicrobiia > Verrucomicrobiales > Akkermansiaceae > Luteolibacter. The sequence continues at coordinate 796 of JBGSLX010000062.1, forward strand.
CTTTGAAGGTGTCGGGGAGTTTGGCGATGAGATAGGCGGTGACTTCGGCGATTTGTTTGGGGCTGAGGGTTTTTCCCCAGACTTGCATTTTTGCGCCGTTGTGGCCGGTGCTTTCGGGTGGCGATCCTTCGTTGATGATGCGGAAGATATCGAGTGGCTTGGAACCGAATTTCCATTCCGCATCGTTGAGTGCGAGACCGGGCAGCGGGACTTTGACGGTGCCAGCGGTCATGGTGGCGCTGAAATCTGCGGCATGGCAGGCGGAGCAGTTGGTGAGATAAGTGACTTCTCCGGCGGAGACGATTTCCGGCTTGGTCGCCCATTCGTGGACGAGAACGGAATCACTGAGCGAGGCCAGAGTTTTTTCGAGTTCGGCGTCTTTGGCAGCTTTGATGGAAATGATCTTCTCCGCGACGAGTTCGTGGTCCGTTTTCATTAGCGAGGTGTGGTAATAAACGCCCCAATGGATGACGAACCAGACGATGGCTCCGTAAAAGGTGAAGAGCCACCAGTTTGGCAGCTTCTGGTCGTATTCTTGGATGCCATCAAATTCGTGCTCGCGGAGGATGACCTCGCCTTTTTCTTTCGCGAAATGACCGCGTTTCGGTTCTTGGCTCATCGGGATTTCAGATTTTGGGATTCGGGTTTTTCATCGAGTGGCAGCGAGGCGAGGTGCTCGCGCTCGGCCTTGCTGACGCGGAGGGCGCGGATCGTGGTCGCGGCGAAAACTACGGCGAAGATGACGAAGGAGATGATGGGAACGAAGTGCGCCCAATTCTCGACAATCACGCGTTTGAACATGGCTGATAGAAGTTAGAGGTTGGTGGTGCTGGGTTTCGGCGCGGGCGCTTCCGTCCGGTAGGAGTCGGGATCGAGCGGGACAGGGCCGGATTTCTCGCCCTTGCCGACTTCACGATAGGCTCCGAGTTTTTGGATGTAGGCGATGAGGGCGATGACTTGTTTTTTCTCAAGCTCGATCACCAGCGCATCGCCACTGAGTTCTGGCTTGCTGGGTAGGGTGACGACTCCTTTGAGGGAATCTGCGATTTCGCGAGCCTGCGCGAGCGCTTTGCCCTCGACCTCGTGCGGCTTCATGGTCGGCCACGGGACGCCGATGCGCTGTTGGGCGCGGATGCGGCCGTAGATGGACTTGATGTCGGTGTCCTTCTCGAAAAGCCATGGATAAGAAGGCATGTTCGAGTTGTTAGTGATGGCGCGCGGGTTGAGGAAATGGTTGTAGTGCCAGTCATTGCCACGGATGCCGACCCGCATGTATTTGTAAGGATTTCCGGCAGGATCTTTGGCGATGGGGCCGCCTTCCCGCGCGAGGTCAGGGCCGGTGCGCTTGGAGCCCCACTGGTAAGGATGGTCAAACAGTGATTCGCCGAGGTGCGAGTAGTCATCGACCACGCCGGGGCGGCCGTAGCGCATCACCTCGGGCACGAGCGTGCGGATCATCTGCGAGTGGCAGTTGTAGCAGCCCTCGGAAACATAGAGGTCGCGACCGGCGAGTTCGAGCGGGGTGTAGAGTTCTTGCAGGCGGCCCTCGATATTTTTCTCACGATTGACGATGAGCGAGGGGATGATCTGCACGGCACCGCCGATGGCGACGGCGACGAAGACCAGAACGGTGAAAGGCAGGTAGTTTTCGATCAGTTTCTCGTGCCAATTCGTCCAGCTTTCTTTGTTGGCTCTGAAGGCGGTGAAGACCTTGTAGCTGAGCAGCAGGGCGACGATCAGTGCGGCCTTGTCGGCGTGTGGAGGCAGGAAGAACCAAAGAATGACGAACGACATCGCCAGAAAAATGTGGGCGATGGGATCGTTGAAAATCGCGGTGCCTAGGCGCATGCCGTCCTTTTGTTTCTTCTCCAGCAGCGTGACCTCGACGGTTTCGTCATGAGCCACACCGGAGCGCGCGGTTTTCCAGATGTTGAATGCGCAGAGGATGAAGCCGATCAGGTAGAGCGTGCCGCCTATGGAGCGCAGGATGTAAAACACCTGAATGCTCTCCAGAGTTTCCATGAACTCATATTTGAGCGTGGTGCCACTGGCATCGGTCTGGTTGAGCATGAGCGCCTGCATGATGCCAGCGCACCAGAGCGCGACGACGTAGATGAGGATGCCGACCATGCCGATCCAGAAGTGCATGTTCGCCAGTGAGGTGGACCAGAGTTTCGTTTTCCACAGGCGCGGTGCGAGCCAGTAAAACATGCCTGCTGCCATGAATCCGTTCCAGCCCAAGGCACCGGAATGCACGTGGCCAATCGTCCAGTCGGTGTAGTGCGAAATGGCGTTCACCGCGCGGATCGAGAGCAGCGGCCCTTCGAAAGTGGCCATGCCGTAAAATGTGATGCCTGCGGCGAAAAACTTGATCACAGGATCCGTGCGAAGCTTGTCCCACGCGCCGCGCAAGGTCAGCAGGCCGTTGAGCATGCCGCCCCACGAGGGAGCCCAGAGCATCAGTGAGAAAAGCATGCCGAGCATTTGCAGCCAACGGGGCAGGTCGGTATTGAGCAGATGGTGAGGACCGGCCCAGATGTAGATGAAAACCAGCGACCAAAAGTGAACGATAGAGAGCCGGTAGGAATACACCGGGCGGTTCGCTGCCTTGGGCAGGAAATAATACATGATCCCAAGAATCGGCGTGGTGAGGAAGAAGGCGACGGCATTGTGGCCATACCACCACTGGACCAAGCCATCCTGCAGGCCGCCGAAGATTGGGTAGGAATGGACCCATGAGGTGGGAATCGACAAGTGATTGACCACGTAGAGCAGCGCGATGGTGATGATGGTGGCGATGTAAAACCAGAGCGCGACGTAGAGGCTGGGCTCGTTGCGTTTGATCAGCGTCCAGAAGAAGTTCACGCCGAAAACGATCCAGATCACGACCACCGCGATATTGATCGGCCAGATCAGCTCGGCGTATTCCTTGCTGCGAGTGAGACCGGCAGGCAGCGTGATGGCGGCGGCGACGATGATGAGCTGCCAGCCCCAAAAGTGAATGTTGGAGAGCAAGTCCGAGGCGGTGCGGACCTTGCACAAACGCTGAGTGGAGTAGTAAATGCCAGCAAACATCATGTTTCCGACGAAGGCGAAAATCACCGCGTTCGTATGCAGTGGGCGCAGGCGGCCAAAGGTGAGGAAGGAGATGCCCTCCGCCTTGATTGCGCCGAAGGTGATCCATTCGAGAAACTTGCCGTTCATCTGCCACCACGAGAGCTGGGTGGCGATCAGCACGCCGACGAGCATGCCGACGATGCCCCAGAAGATGGAGGCGATCATGAAGCGGCGGACCGACTTATCGTCGTAGGTGATGGAGGATGTCATGGATGGTTGGTTGAAAAAGAGTTTGGGAAAATTACGGTTTTGGCGGGGTTTCGGAGTCCAGCGGTAGCAGTGAATCGCGCTCCGGGCTGGTGCGCCGCGCACGGCGGATCTCCATCACGAAACAAGCGATGAAAATGCCAGCGAGGCAGGAAGATACGAGGATGGTCAGGGCGAGGACGTTCACGGGGCGTGGGTTGAGGGAATCAGCCTGCGCGTTCGCCTTCTGGGCAGATCTTCGCAGAAGTGGCGCGTATCTTATCGGATGTCATGGATGAGTGCGTCGCGCCGTGTTTCGCAGTGCAGCCATTCGAGAAAGACATCGCCGATGATGTGCGCGATGCATTTTTGGTTCATGAGATCGGGGTTGAGAATGATGTGGCAGTTGTGGGTGATTTCATCGGCGTTTCCTACTCCTGCGCGGAATGTGTAGCTGGTTTCTAGGGCATCCTCCATCATGCCAGCGGAACGCAAAACCACGTGTCCACGGTTGCCCAAGGCACGCAGGGTCTTTTGCAGCTCCCCTACATCGTCATCCGCAGCTTCCGCCGGGCGATCGCTCATGCCTAGCAAACGACGGTGGTTCGGGTCGTTTGCGACGTTGGATACAAGTTCGGGCGTGGCTGGTAGCCAACGGCCATCACCATCGTCGTCATATTCATTGAGATAATCGGTGATTTCATGAATCAGCCGATCCGCAGGCCGGGACTCCGCAACGTGCAAAATGATGGCACACGCCGAGGAATTGCTGGATGCCTCGTCGAGGAGCCATTGATGAAAAACAGAGATTGAGATGGGAGCAGTCATGCGGGCTGGGCGGTTTCATCTTGAACGTGGCGAGCGAACGCCTCAGGCGCTCCGCATTCCGTCTTGAAGGATGTGCGGATTTTCCGTCATGGCTGAAACTGGCGATCTGCGGTCCTGTTTGGGGAATTGCTTCACAATCAGCCGCAAGCACCTTTATACACTCAGCCCGTGAGCGATATTAACCTTTGCTGGTTCCACTGCGGACGCTGCGGATCCCTATTCCAGTCCGCCCCGGGCGAGTCCGAAGAACGTGTTTGCGCTCATTGCGGCGAGGATCCATGCACCGGCGTTGTGAACGCTCCATCGCCGGCGCTCATCTCGGCCCAAGCGGCAGCAGAAGCGAACAAAGCCCTTGAAAAAGCCGCCGCTAGTGGCGTGCGTGGCAGGAAAAAAAGTCACGACCATTATGTGATCATCTCGCTGGTCCTCGGCTGGAGTTTAGTGCTCATGCTGATCATCTTTGTGGTTCGCTGGCTATCGCCTGTAGATTCGGAAGATCCTGTTTCCAACGAGGTAGCAGCTCCACTAGTGAGCAAAGAAGATGTGCTGCTTTTTCAAGAAGCTGGTCAGATGTGCCAACAAACGCTGTTCCAATTTCTATCCGCGAGCACGCCAGAAGCGCGCTCTCAGTTCGTGCTGTCACCACTGACGACTGCCGCGCTGATGATGCAGTATGACAGTCTCAATCCCATTCCCAGCATTGATCCTTCGACGCTTCAGTTGACTCACTCGGCGTTATTGAATTTACCCGATGGCAAAGCTTACGAGGGTCACTGGGCCACGGCCGATGGCAAGATCATCGACGCGGTTTTTCGCAAGGAAAAGGACGAGTGGAGGCTGGACTGGCAGCATTTTTCGCGTTTCAGCGATTATCCATGGGCCTTATTCTTGGCTGGCTCCGGGCCTGACGAAGGAGAGTTTCGCCTGTTTGCCCGCGAACGACTTGCTGAGGAACGGAAGCTCAAAAAAGCCATCAGCGTGGTGCTTTATGCGCCGCGCTTCGGCACTCCCCGTGAAACAGGCTACCAATCGCCAGGATTTTTCATTGATCGTGACCAGCCGGATGGCCAACTGCTCGATTCCGCATTCAAACTTCTGCGTAGCGGCGGCATGGCATTCGATAGCAAGATGCCAAATATCAATCCCGAAGACATGATCCGGGTGCGCGTGAAAGTGCGCCGTTCTGTGGGAGACGACGGCAATGAGTTCGAGATTACGTCGGTCATCGCTGGCCATTGGCTTTCGGTGGACGCACCCGGGTTCGAAGTGCTAACAGAGCCAAGTGCCACCATGGACGAAGAAGATCCTGATCCTTATGATCCCTGAGCCAAGGCCATGCGCATCACAGCCAGCGGCTTCGTCTCGGGAAACCAAAGTTGAAACGCCAGCGCGCCTTGGTGAATCAACATCGAAAGTCCATTCGCAGTGCGGCAGCCAAGCTGGTTCGCGAGTGCGAGAAATGGCGTGACCGCTGGCTGATAGATGGTGTCGTAAACAAAATGCGCGGGCTTCATGCACTCGCTGTTTAAAATAGACGAATCACCCGGCTTAAGTCCCAACGACGAGGTATTCACCAGCAAATCGCAAGACCGACAATGGTCTGCAAGCGCCGGGTCATCGAAGGCAAGCGCGATGATTTCCGTGTTCCCGTTGTGAGTTTTCAAACGGTTTTTGAGCAGCTCGATTTTGTCCACCGTGCGATTCACTAAGACCAGTTTCTCCACGCCGAGCAGCACACATTGCGCGGTAATCGCCTGACCCGCGCCGCCGCCAGCTCCTGCGATCACGACCCGCAAGCTCGCCAGCGTCACGCCGAATGCCTCCTCGATGGCATTCGCGTAACCCGGGCCATCGGTGTTGAAACCCCGCGTCGCATCTGCATCGAAGCGGACCGTATTCACCGCGCCGAGCACACGGGCCGCCGGGGCGAGCTCATCGCAGTTTTCCAGCGCATCGAGCTTGTGCGGCACCGTGACATTGCAGCCGATGAATCCCAGCGAGCGCATCCGCGCAAAGGCAGCGGGGACATTTCCCGGCTCGACTTCCAAGCGGATGTAGCGGGTGGCGATCTCATTCGCCTCCAAGGCGGGTTGGTGCATGCGCGGCGAGGCCGAGTGAGCCACTGGCCAACCCAGCACCGCGAGCCGCGCAGGCTGGTTCGCACCCGCATCTAACACATCGCGTGAGACCAAATCATCGAGCGTATAAACTAATTTCATCATTTCCTGCCGCAGCTAAATCAATCTGGGAAATGAGGAACAACGAAATACCGCTGCAAGCGCCCATTACGTTCTTACTCCTTGCGTCGCGCCAGATCCTC
>JBGSLX010000063.1:0-8706 GCA_041740475.1 Akkermansiaceae bacterium
GAACGAAGAGACAGAAATTTTCCTCAAACCATTCCGAGGCGACAAACCATTGGTGCGCTTGCCCATCGTTTCGATCTCAGCGGAGAAAGCAGCAGCCTTTCGTCGTCCGGATGGAAAAGACATATCTGGCGGTGCATTGCGACTTTTTGCCGGTGGCAACATGGAGGGGCGCAAAGGAGTAAGCATCGCTTTGCGAGCTTTAGCTAACGCGGGTGTGCGGGGCTTGGACTACCGCTATACGATCGCAGGTGGAGGGCCGGAAATCCAATCCCTGCGGAAATTGGCGGAAGAGCTGGGGATCTCGGCGAATGTCGATTTTCACCCGGGCTTCAAGGGACCGGATTACATCGCCGCACTTCAAAATCACCACGTTTATTTCTTGCCTAGTTTTCGCGAGAGCACTCCTGTGACTTTGTTAGAGGCGTATCTCGCGGGTTGTTATCCGGTCGTCGCAGACACTAGCGCACAGGGGGAAATCGTCCGCTTGGCGGGCGGCACAGCAATTCCTCTGTCTTACATTGATGGCCTCGTCAATGGACTGGCGGATGCACTCATCGAATGCAACGCCAACCGTGAGCATCTGCGCACAGAAAATAAAAAGAGCATCGCGATCTTGATGCAGTATTTCCATTCCGAACGCTATGACCGTGAAATAGCGGCGGCGTATGCACATGTCTGAAACAAAGGCGTCCTGAAATCTGACTATAAAAGATTTGTGAATTCAAATTTCTTTCGCCTCCCCCGCTTCACTCTCAAGTGAAATTTTCCATCATCACACCGAGCTTCAATCAGGGACGCTTTCTACCGGACTGTGTGGAAAGCGTTCTTTCGCAGGTACCCATCAAGGCTTCGGATCAACTGCAGAAGTCCACTTCCTATCATGTTAATGAGCGATCCGGAATCGCACCCTCCTTTGAACTCGAGCACATTGTGACGGACGCGGGTTCGACGGATGAGACTCTGGATGTGCTCAAGCGCTATTCGCACCTAAAGTGGACGAGCGAGCCGGATCAAGGAATGAGCGACGGAATCAACAAGGGTTTTCTCAAGGCGACTGGAGATTGGGCAATGTGGCTCAACTGCGACGACTACTTATTACCCGGCACTTTGGAAAAAGTCGCCAAATTCATCACCGCCAATCCAAAGGCGGACATCGTTCATGGCGATTGCATTTATGTGCAAGAAGATAAGTCACCCATCCGGCGGAAACTGGATACACCAGTGGACGAATGGGATCTGCTTTTTGTGGGATGTTGCATCCCATCGACGTCCGCATTCTATCGACGCCGCATCATTGATGATGGTCACTTGCTGGACTTGCGATTCCGCAACTGCATGGACTGGGAATTCTATCTTCGACTGGTTCGTCTTGGCTACCAATTCGGATATCTTCCCGAGGCATTGGCGGGCTTCAGGTGGTATGACGACAGTACCACCAAGAAAAATTGGCAGCGGATGATCGATGAAGGTCTGTTATGCCAGCGGGAACATATCAATGCCAGAAACCTTCCGAGCCTTCTTGGTAACGCTACACTTTTAAAGATTCTGCGAAAAACATTTCAAGTCCGGCGAGTCTTGAAGCGGGTCGCGGCACACGGAAAAATTTGGTAGCAGTTTGCAGAATCTAACCGTTCAGCACATTTCATTCTCCTCCAACTCATTATTTGAAAGTCAATTTTTCTAATGTCTAAGGAAATTCCGGATCTATTAGTCGTGATGCCAGCCTTCAATGAGCAGGCGGCGATCGGTAAAGTGATCACCGACTGGTTCTCCGAAATGGAAAAAATCGTCGGCAACTTTGTGATCTGGGTCGTTGACGATGGCTCGAGCGACCAGACGCCGACGATCCTACAGCACTTGCATGAAACGCTTGGATCACGGCTTGAAGTTTATAGCAGGTCTAACAAGGGACATGGCCAGAGCTGCTTAGAAGGTTATCGGCTCGCCCAATCGCGTAGGATTCCATATGTATTGCAAATCGATTCAGACGGCCAATGTGACCCAGCATACTTCCCCGCATTTTGGGAACTGCGTGACCAATTCGACGTCATCTATGGCAAAAGAACCCGAGAAGATGGCATTAGGAGAATCGTGGCCAGCCAGTTTCTGCGAATCATGCTCGCTGGATTATTTCAGGTGAAATGCGTCGATCCAAATGTCCCCTACCGACTCATGCGGACTGCAACGTGTGCACCCGCCTTCAATCAAATTCCAACTGACTTTGCGCTCGCAAATGTGGCACTGGCATTTGTGCTAAGGAAAAATCCACAGCTCCGCCATGGAGAAGTTCCAATCCGATTCCGGGAGCGGTGCGGCGGTGAGCCGTCAGTGCCATTTTCAAAATTTGCTGTGAAGGCACTCGAATTATTCCAGCAGTTGCGGAAACTTGAGGTAAGTAAGTCTGGCGAGTTAGTGCGTCAAAAGGCGGAATAAATTCCGCGCTCCGTTGTGATTTCATTCCATTTGTGACATGATCAAATTTGTACTTTTGACTGTTATATCCATCATCGTCGGCTTGGCGGCGATCACTCAGCAAAGCCTTTGGATGGATGAAAGTGGCACGGTTTATAAAGCCATGATGCCCACCATTCAGATCTGGTGGGAAACGATCATGCAACTTGGTGGTTCCGACGTGCAAATGCCCGTTTATCTTTTTCTCGTTTGGCTATGGGAAAAGTTAGGAATCACGACCGAATACGCGCTAAGGTGTGTCAACTTGCCGTGGATCGTGCTCGCCACGCTTGCTTTATGCCGCTTTCGTTTTTGGCCAGTGGTGCTGCTAACTTCGCCGTTCATGCTGTATTACACTGGTGAACTCAGACCTTACGCGATGCAGATCGCGGCAGGGGCAGTGGCTGCGCTCGCTCTCTGCAAAATTCACGCAGGCAAGGAGGACGGCGGATTTCATGGTCTTCACATGGCAGCATTGGCAGGACTGCTCTTGGCATCCAGCAGCCTAACTTCTGCGGTTTGGGCAGCGGGTCTTTGGATTGGAGTGATGGTATTGAGAACCGATTGGCTCAAACAAAGTGGATTCTGGCTGAGAATCTGGCCATGGGGCATAACTGCTTTGCTGATTGCAGGCTACTATGTTTTTACGCTTTTAGAAGGACATCGTGCGGCCTCAATACCTGGCAGCGGCGTCTTGAGCATGATGTTCGGGTTTTATGAGTTGTTGGGACTTCTTGGCTTAGGTCCCGGGCGAAACGAGCTACGAGCTGACCCATTGTCTGCGCTCAAGGCATTACCTATCTTGCTGCCTACAGCATTGATTTTGATGGCCGCTTGGTTCCATGGCACTTGGACTTGGGCTAGATCGGTTCCACAACGAACAGTTACAGCAGTTGCATTCGTTGTTTTGGTTCCAATACTTTTTTTTGCAATACTGGGAGTCACCATGGATTTCCGAGTATTGGGGCGACACTTGAGTCCGGTTTTACCAGCGATTCTTTTACCCATCGCTATAACCTTAGAATCTACAGGAAAATGGCGAAATGTATGGCGCACCGTAGGGGCAGCAGCCGTGGTAATGACTCTCATATCATCTATCGGATTACGATTTCTGGAACGCCATGCACGAGATGATTTCCGCAGGGCTAGCAGTATCGCGATCAAAGCATTAAAAGAGGGCAAAAAAGTCTGGTGGCAGGCTGATATGAATTCCATTCGATATTACGCGTATCGCGAAGGCGGCATGAGCATGGTCAATGCGGTGCAAATTCTTGAGTCAGACCCGCCCACCAGCCTGTTGTCAACCGACCTAGTTTTCATCAATCGGCCCGATTTAAGGCATCGAGGAGTCGATTATCAGTCACATCTTAAACGAAATTTTTTCGAACAGGAGGCAGTTTTCACTGGCTTCGAAGTTTGGAGAAACAAGTGACTATTCGTCAATAAGGCCTTCGTATTAGGTTTTTTAACACATATCTCTAAGGTCATCTCGTGAAGATACTTCAGATATTCAATCGATATGCGCACGTCGGTGGCGAGGAAATCGCAGTTGAGCAAATTACTGCCAGCATTTCCCAAATACATGAGCTGCGGACGATCACTTTCGACAGCTCCGAATGGGCCAAGGCGACCAGTTTAATCGACAGGGCAAAACAGTTTCTTTCGATGGCATGGAACCCATTTTCCATCGGTGCGGTTCGCAAAGAACTCACCGCCTTTAAGCCTGATGTCATTCTGATACACAACATCATGCCTATCGGATCGGCGGCACTTTTTCATTTCTTGGTAAACAGCGGAGTGCCCGTCGTGCATTATATCCACAACTTCCGTCCTTTCTCAGTGAACGGATATTGTTGGGGACGAGGACAGTTATTGGCTGAAGGGTTAGATCTGAACTTTATTCCTGAAATTCTGGCTGGCTCTTGGCAGGAATCCAGGTTGAAGACCGCTTGGTATGGCATGTTGATTCGGTTAATGCATGGACTAGGAGTTTACCGTAAGATTTCCGGGTGGATTGCGATTTCTCATTTCATGAAGGACATCTTCGTGAAGGGGGGCATAGAAGAATGTCGCATTGGAGTGATTCCTCACAGTTGGCAACCCATAAAGTCAATTACGACTCCCCTGCCAGAATCTAAGTCACAAACAGAGCCAATGTTCCTTTTCTTAGGGCGAATTTCCGAGGAAAAGGGCGTCCGCACTTTGCTAGACGCATGGGAAATATATCAACATAACGGCGGCAAAGGTCGCCTTCAGATCGCTGGCGATGGACCAATCTCTGATGAAATAAACCAACGCTGTGCATCACTCGCAGGAGCGAGTTATCTAGGATACCGCGGTGGCGATGAAAAATATGAGCTACTTAGATCATGCAGAGCACTGATCGTTCCTTCCGTGTGGTGGGAGCCACTGGGCTTGGTGCTTTACGAGGCTTATGACCATGCCAAGCCGGTGCTTGCCGCAGCATCAGGCGGCATACTCGACCACGTTACTGATGGTGTGACAGGCTGGATTCACGAACCGGGAAATGCGGAACAACTGGCGACGCATATTCGAGAAGCTGCAGAAAACCCATCAGAAGCTGGATCGAGGGGCGCGAATGGCCGCAGACAGATTGAGCTAAGGGGACCGGACCGATGGCTCGGCGAGTTCGACGCATTTATGAACTCGGTGCTTGCAGAAGCTGCTTCTGGCGCAAAATCCGATATCGCACCCCTTTTTCCTAAACGTGCATTGCGGGCTCAGGTTTATCTGGCGGATCAGAATCCGGGTTATGATCGAAGTTTCGGAATTTCGCGGATGTCGAGTATGATCATGAGGTCGCTGCAGGAACGTGGTCATGTCTTCGTTGAGGCTGTGGTTTCACAAAGTTCGCAGCGCGGCCCAGACAATGTGAAGGTCACCCGCTGTCTGCCTTGGGGGACTCGAGCTAAGTGGGTGCGGTTACTAAGCGATCACATGCACCCGCTTTTTGTCCGCCCAAATGTTGAGCCAGACCTATACTATTACCCAAAAGGCTACTTGCCTTTACTAGACGTTTTCTGCCGCCCATCAGTAGTGACCATACACGACACGATCATACAATATGACGAAGATCATTACCCGGAATGGCGAGCTCCTTGGGAATATAGCTACTGGGCACAAGTGTTAAAACACACCTTGCGAAATGCAGATCGAATCATGACGGTTTCGGAATTTTCGAAGCAACAGGTCATCGAATTCATGAAGCGTCACGACATAGCAGAGAAAGAAATCACCGTGACTTACGAGCCGTGCGCCTACGAATCCATTCCTCAGCCGAACGCCCCGGTGAAGGAAAACAAAGTCATTCACCTCGCATCAATCGAGCCGCACAAGCGCACGGCACAACTCATCCGCTGGTGGTTAGAAGCTGAAGCGGAGGGGCGTGATCTACCTGATTTGAAGTTGATTGGTAGTTTGTCCGATGCACTTAAAGACCAGATTGGGAAATCGCGCACCATCCGTCTCTTGCCATTCATGCCGGACGCCGTATTACAAGCTACCTACTCTTCCGCGCGCGCACTGCTACTACCGTCGGAGATAGAGGGTTTCGGATTGCCGGCGCTGGAGGCGTATTATCTCGGGACTCCTGTGTGTTTCGTAAAAGGCACGTCGGTGGAGGAAATTTTAGCGGGAGCCACAGGCAAAGGTGGATTCTCACTGGATAGCCGAGAATCATTCTTTGCCGCACTAGATGAAGTGATGGCTATGGAGGCATCTGAAATTCAACGCTGCGGACTCAAGCTGCGCGCGACATTCGATTCGGCAAGCGTCGCGGCGAGAATCGAACAGGTTTTCCGCGAGGTCGCTCTATGGCAAGATACTAAAAGTTACGCCCCAGCCGTCGAGTGACTGCACTGTATATTCGCTTAACACACGATTCACTCTTCCATGACTCTATTGCCACAAAATCATAACGCGTTGAAAAAATAGAAAATAGGCTCCGTGCTAGGAAACCTGAGAGATTATCGGGAAAAAAAGATGAACCTTCCCTGATCCAGTGGTTGCGCTTTTTGAAGATCACACTTTGAGGATGCTGGCGAAACATCCATGTGCCGATCATTTCATACTCAGAAAACTCAGCGCCGGATAACCCCGGCAGGCAGGACAACACCGCCTCTGCATATGGCTGCCCGGCGCGATGTTCGATTTCTGCTAGAAGATCACGCAGCCATCCCACTTTCAGCGGCAGACATTGTGCTATGAACGAAACCTCTGTCACCCTGCCGAATCCCAAAAGGGACTCCATTGTCTGGAAATACGGAAGATGTCGTTCAGTGCCGTGGTAGCACATCAATCTGCCTGTGCCAGCTTCCACAAAATGGATATCTCTCAGCGGTATGGTGTCGGCGTCCCAAATCACCACCACATCGTTGTTATCGAGGCCGGAGCGTGCAATTGCATTGATTTTCACAAACTGCTGGAACAGCCAATGGACACGCTGAACATTGGCACCAGTCACTCGCTCGCGGATCATCGCGACGGTGCAATCGACAGTGTAACCATCCTCGCCAACCACTTCCCACTCAGGATGCGTCGCTTCCCGGAACTGCGTGACCTGAGAGTTGGGACAAACGAGCTGATACGATTCCGCAGGGACATGGAGTATGATCTTTTCAGCAGCCACCTTCCAAACGCGAATGTCCCGTGCCTCGCAGACCGAAACGACGCGTTTTACTTGTTTGCTGAAGCTCGAACTCATGCCTGTATGCTATTTCCTGGTGAATAAAGAACCGTACGAATGATACCTGCATCACCCGCTTGGCCGTCGGCATCGCATGCCACATCCAGCACCACTTTGATCTCCGACGGATCAATGCCAAATGGCGCGATCGTTAGATCAATGCCGCTTCCATAAACGAGTCGGATGTTAGCACCGTGCAACTTATCGTGATTCGGGATCCAGTCCTTGGCGGAAGGAATGTGCTCGGTAATGTACACATGCCGAAATTTCTGCAATTTCGGCAGCACTGCGGTGATTTGAGCATTTGAAAGGTGCTGAAAAACCTGACGAATCAAACACACATCGCCATCTGGCAGCTCGTCTTTAGTCATGTCTGCATGAACAAACCGCACACATTCTGAGCCGAGTTCCTGTTGATGATGGTTGATGACGAACGCGACGACATCGACTCCAACAAACTCGCGGCAAAGTGGGATGAGTTTCCGACCAATAGCCATGTCACCGCAGCCCAGATCCACGAAAACTGACGACGAGTAAGAGTTTTCCTCCGCCTGAGCACGCATCATCGTAAGATACGCCTCAGTCACCACCGCATCATGGCTACCACCGCCAGAGCAGATGGTTCCTGGCGCGCCACCCCAGATGTTTTTTTGATATATTTCTGTGAATACTCCTTCCGCATCACGGCGGGTATTCACCCAATCACGCAGCCGTCGTTGAAATGCGCCGACAAGCTTCCGGGGTAAATTGGTGGGAAGTTTTTTGTGATTACTCATATAGTCTTTGGAAATGTGGGCTCATGCCAGCAATCGGGCGGAGAAAGGCAATTGAAATCCAACGAAACAAGCCGCAAGCATGCATCAATGATCCGAATTGTTCTTCTCGGCCGGACTGGCAATCACTTATTTCAGTATGCACTAGGTAGAGTGTTAGCAGAAAAGCATGGAGTGCCACTGGTGTTGGATGGCTCATGGTTCAATTCTTCCGGCTGGGCGCAGGTTTCACATTTTTTGAAACTGCCCATCCAAGCGAAAGTGGTGCGGCGTTTCCCCATCGGAGCAAGAGCCTTGCTCAAGCTAGCAGGTAAACATTACTGGGAATATCGAGGCGTGCCTATTTTCAAAGAAGCGACTGGCGATCAATCATTCGACGCCAGTTTTTTAAATGTTCCGGCCGATTGCATGTTGTTCGGATATTTTCAATCTCCACTCTATTTTCAAAACATCGCCCACACGCTGAGAAACGAGCTGAATGCATTGTTCCTAGAGGCCACGCGACCGACGGAGCGACTACAAGAATTACAGAACGATGAGAAGTCGGTTGCGATCCATGTGCGGCGCAAAGATTACCTCCTCCACACAGCTCTACAGGTTTGTGATCGAGCGTATTATCAAGATTCGATTCAGAAGATGCGCAAACGCGTCACGGGTGCACGCTTCTTCATTTTCTCAGACGATCCGGAATGGTGCCGCGCTGAATTCAAAGATGACGACCAAACGGTAATCGATTCCGGTGCAGCGGCGGAGAATCCATTGCATGACCTTTGTTTG
>JBGSLX010000064.1:0-4532 GCA_041740475.1 Akkermansiaceae bacterium
CCCTCGCAGCATGGGGTTACAATTTCTATGGGCAACTCGGCAGTGGTCTCACCACCCAGAGTAGCACGCCAGTGGCGGTGAGCAGGACCGGTGTGCTATCAGGGAAAACCATCAGCGCCGTGGCCGCAGGCACCTATCATAGTTTCGCATTGTGCTCAGACGGCACACTCGCCGCATGGGGCTATAACGGCAATGGCGAACTCGGCAACGGTGGCACTGGCTTCAGCCCGCTGCCCGTTGCCGTGGACACTTCAGGTGTGTTGGCCAACAAGACGATTAGCAACGTAATCGCCGGGTCATTTCACAATCTCGCTCAATGCACGGATGGGACTCTGGCCGCATGGGGATACAATGGTTACGGGCAGCTTGGAAACAACTCTACGGTTTCTAGCAGTGTGCCAGTTCTCGTGGATACCATGACTGTGCTTGTGGGCAAAACCATCATCGCAGCCGTTGCCGGATACTATCACAGCACGGCACTTTGCTTGGACGGCACTTTGGTGGCATGGGGTTATAACGGCAACGGCGAATTGGGTAATGGTAGCAATCTCTCCAGCCAAATTCCGGTAATTGTGAACTCCAGTGGGATTCTTTTAGGTAAATCCGTCTCCACCCTTTCCTCAGGAGCCGTGCACAACCTCGTCTCATGCTCCGACGGATCTCTCGTCACATGGGGTTTTAATGGCGATGGCGAACTGGGCAATGGCGTGCTCGTTTCAAGTAATGTTCCAGTGGCCGTCAGCTCGTCGGCGCTCAGCCCGGGTGAGTTTTTCACCGGAGGAAAAAGTGGTCCCTCGTCGCTGCACAGCCTCGCGCTCGTTGCCTCACCGCCTCCGCCGATAGTCACAACGCTCGCCGCCAGTTCCATCACCGCGACGAGCGCCGTATTAAACGGCAGTGTAAATGCGAACGGAACAAGCACAATTCCGTCGTTCGACTACGGCACCACCAGCGCCTTTGGAACGACAATAACAGCCACGCCCGTCGCGATTACCGGAAGCAATGCCACAGCGGTATCGGCATCGATTACGGACCTCAATCCCGGCACCACCTACCATTATCGCCTCAATGGGACCAGCACAGGCGGCACCACGCGTAGCGCCTCAGTAGTTTTCACCACAGCCGGATACAACGCCAACCTTTCCAGCCTTACGCTCAGTTCGGGTGTATTAAACCCCGTTTTTTCAGCCACCACCGTTGGTTACACGACCAGTGTTTCTAGCGCGACCTCTACCCTCACTATTATCCCTACGGTCGCAACACCGACATCCACGGTGAAAGTCAATGGCGCAAGCGTGACATCGGGCACAGCAAGTATGCCCATTTTCCTGATACCCGGAAACAACACGATCCCCATCGTAGTAACCGCACAAGACGGCACGACCACTAGAAGCTACACCGTGAATGTCACCCGTCTCTCCGCCGCACCGGAGATCGCAGTGTCGCAATCCGCCGCTGATATCTCGGATGGGGGCGGTAAAAGTTTCGGACATGCCAGCGAAGGTCGCAGCACCAGTCTGACCTTCATTATCAGAAACACCGGCAACGCGAATCTCACTGGCTTGGGAACCATGATTGATGGTCCGGACGCCGCGATGTTCAGCGTCACATCCGCTCCAACTGCCCCAGTGGCAGGACCAGCTGGGAGCACATCACTCACCGTGAACTTTGCTCCTTCTAGCAGCGGTGCCAAAGCCGCTGCGCTGCACATCGCCAGCAACGACAGCGATGAGAATCCATTCGATATCGCCCTGACTGGTATCGGTCTCTCTCCGACTCAAGATACCGACGGCGACGGTTTAAACGATGCTGCGGAGTTTCAAATGGAAGTGCTGGGGTTCGACTGGCAAACGAGCCAACCAGCCATGGTGGCAAACTACTTTGCGAACGCCGAAATTAGTGGTCTAGGCAGTCAAGGCGGCCAAGGCTTACATCTGGATGCTCCAAAACTGACCAAAAATCCTACTACTGGACTATTCACATTGAGGATCAGCATTCAGAAATCTACCGACCTGCGATACTTCACGCCGTTTCCAATGACGACACCACAGACAAACATAACTGGTGACGGAAAACTGGAATTTGAATTCACCTCTCCGGACAACGCGGCTTTTTACAAGCTCCTCGCTGAGTGAATTGTGTCTTCATTTACGCTTTAAAGAAATCCCCAAACTTGATCCGTGGCGGCGGCGCAATGAAAACGTGCGGAGTGATGCACGACGCCGTTTTGAACACCGTGGGACTCGCGGGATCCATGCTCAGCCAGCGTGAGCCACGGCTCTCCGCCTTCGCGGTAAAATGAATGATTTGTGATTCTCACTATTTTCCTGCGGCGTGGATTTCGTCGTCGATAGAAAATGGATGATCCAAAATTCCGAAGGAGAGACAGCGAAAGCGACGAAATTGGCGAAATTCAATGAAAATGGCGATTGTTGAAGGAAAACAAGTACTCCGCGAAGAATATTAGGAGCAAAACAATGAATTTTAAGCGATGCGCAAAGAATTTCGACCGTTTGTTGAAGGAAAACTAGTGTTTTACCAAGAAAATGAGAGTGCCAACGAAGAGGATCATGAGCAAAACAATGAATTTTTCAGCATTGTTGAAGAAAAAGAGCATTCTGATTTAGAAATCGAGGCTCGGTTGAAGAAAATTATCGTCTCAGCAATGAGTTTTCTGGCACTGGCGATGAATTTTTTGGCTCCGTTGAAGAAATTTCTGGCTCCTACGATGAATCCGAAGGGCCTGACGAAGGAAATTATAGCGACACAGAAGAGAATTGGCGCACGGACGAGTGAATTTCTCGAGCTGAAACGCACGCAGCCGCGGCGCGCGAGTGGAGACGGACCGGCTACCGCTCTTCCTTCACAGCCGGGCTTGAAGAATGAGGCTGGATTCGCACTGTCGCCGCGAACTGTTGGTAAACGCGAGCGTGGTTTTCGAGGACTTTTACCAGCCGACGGAGGAGACTCACGAGGCCAGCAGGCCAGTATATGATTTGTGATTCTCCTTATTTTCCAGCGGCAAGGATTTCGTCGTCGATAGAAAATGGATGATCCAAAATTCAGTAAGAGACACCGAAACCGACGAAATTGGCGCAATACGAAACCAAAAACTAATTACCGCACTACAGGCAATGTCACGCGATGAGTCACCCAACTCCGGTATGTTCAGTTTCTCTCTAGGGGCGTGTGCGCTGATTCAATAGAGCCACTCAGGAGGTGGCGAGATGACACGCAGACCTTCGATTCGCCTGAAATGCGCGTCGGAGGTCAGTATGGCTGCACCAATCATGAGTGCGCTGGCGGCGATCACCACATCCGTTCCCGGAATCACGACTCCCTTCCGGTCGAGTTTCCATGCGAGTGAGGCGGCTTCATCCCAAAGCCGATTGGAGCTTGGGACATTGACCATCACATCCATGAAATCATTGAGACTGCGGTAAGCCTTGGGCGACTTCACGCCACGCAGCACCTCCACCCTGACCATTCCGCAGATCGCAAGATTGCGTATCCCAGCCCAGCGGTAGAGCGAGGGTGCTGGGTCGCCGCGATGCTTCATCAGGTCGATGAAGACATTGCTGTCAACCAACACCTCACTTTCCATATTTCGCGGGTTCTTCTGCGACTTTGCTGATCATAGGATCGTAGGAGGACAAGTTTTTCGGATCGTAGCCGGGGTAAACCGCATCTTTCCATTCTTCAGGAGTCAGGCCTAAACCTTCGGTTCCAAAACGGCGGAAACGTGTCTTGCGATCCAGCTCGCGCAACGCCATTTCGATGGCTTCTGTCTTACTTTCGTAGCCGTATTCTTTCATGACCCGCTTCAGCAAGTCCTCATCAATGTGCATGGTCATTTTCATGCCATACTGGGTATGGCATGCCGGCCCCCTCGTCTAGCTTTTTCTCCTCCAAAAACGAACGATCGCAATATCTCGCCGCGTCCGGTTACTTACTGCAATGGTGACTTATCCAGTTGGAACGCGTCATGCACAGCCCGTGCGGCATCTTCAATACGTGTCTCATCGACGGTCACTGCAATTTTGATTTCCGAAGTGGAAATCATGCCAATGTTGATGCCTGCGTCACCCAGTGACTTGAACATGGTGGCCGCTACGCCGGAATGTGAGCGCATGCCAATTCCCACGGCGGAGAGCTTGGCAATTCCTGCCTCGGTCTCAATTTTCGAATGCGGGAGCTCTGAAAGCAGCGGCTTGAGGGCGGCTTGTGCCTTTCCGAGATCGCTGCTGTGCATCGTGAACGAATGGCGAGCGTAGCCATCATGCGCGATATTGGAAATGATCATGTCGAGGTTGATTTCCGCATTCGCAAGAGCGCCGAGGATGAGGCCGGACATGCCGGGCTCGTCCGGGATGCCAGTGACGGTGACACGTGCTTGAGAGCGCTCAATCGATATGCCGCGGATGACGACGTTTTCCATATTGGGATGTTCTTCTAACACAAGTGTGCCGGGGTTGTCGTTGAGTGAGGAGCGGACTTCGAACACGACGCCAAATTTTTTGGCGAACTCGACA
>JBGSLX010000065.1:0-2017 GCA_041740475.1 Akkermansiaceae bacterium
GTACTAGCAGGCGATGGGAATTTTTATGGGACAATTAGTGGAGGATCTCTATACCACATCACCGACCCATCTACAGTCCATGGAAGTGTATTCAAAATGACGCCTTCTGGAACACTCACCACCTTGGTGCAATTTAGCGGAGCTGATGGCAGCCAACCCACCGCAGGTCTTTTGCGGGGAAGCGATGGCAATTTCTATGGCACGACTAGTAGGGGCGGCAGCAGTGATCACGGTACAGTCTTCAAGTTGTCGCCATCAGGCACACTCACCACCTTAGTGAATTTCACGATAGACAATGGAAGCTTTCCAAACGCTGCCCTGATTCGTGGCAGTGACGGATATCTCTATGGCACGACTGCCCTAGGTGGCACGACCTCAGATGGCAAGCTTGCTGGAGGTGGGCAGATCTACCGTTTGCGGATGGGGCCTGTGGTGACTAGCCAAGCTGCACAGGACATCACTGAGAGCAGCGCCACGCTCAACGGCACGGTCAATCCCGGCGGCTATGAAACGATTGTTTACTTCCAATACGGCACTGACCCCACGCTCGCGACTTTCAACACCGCCAGCGTGGGCACGCTTCCCGCTGGAACCTCCGATGTCCCAGTGCAAGCCGCCATTTCTGGCCTTTCACTCGGAATGACGTATTACTACCGCGTTTTCGCCAGCAACGTCGAGAACACCGTACCGCAGTCTGGCGCGATCTTGAGTTTCCAACAAACCTACTCGCCATGGGCAGCGACGCATTTTTCTGCCGCCCAACTCGCCGATCCGCTCATCAGTAGTCAAAATTCTGATCCAGATGAAGATGGTATCGTCAATCTCATCGAGTCTGCGTTCAACATGCTTCCACTGAGCAGCGGAAACCCTGTCCTTGTTTCAGGCACTGGCACATTTGGATTGCCGCTAATTTCGACGCTGGGCAGCGGGGAAATGACGCGGTTGCGCTTTGAATACATCCGCCGAAAAACCGGCTACACCTATTTGCCCTTGGTTTCCAGCATCCTTGACAGCGCGGATTGGCTCGCACCCACCGGGACTCCATCGGTCAGTTCGATTGATGCGGTATGGGAACGCGTGGTGATTGAGGACCACGCAGGAACGGGCCAGCCAGCACGCTTCGGGCGGGTGAAGGTCTTGAGTGGAAATTGATAGATGGTGCGTCTGATTGCATTTTTTTGGGCATGGCGGTTGCAAACCGCCGCCACGGGCCAGGCTCAGTTGTCGTTTTTGTGAACTCCGTGCCAAGGCAAGCCGGCATCGGCTTTGTGTTGGAGATCGGCAATGACTTGTGCGCCTAGCAGCAGGATCATGGCGACGGCTTCTAGCGTGAGCAGGACGATGACGATGGTGGCCATGGAGCCGTAGAGCACGTTCACCATCGAGACATGCGTGTAGTACGAAACGAGCAGATGGCGTGTGATTTCCCACAGGATCGCTGCGGTGAGGCCGCCCGCGAGAGCACGGCGGAACGAGACTTTCGTCACCGGCATGATTTTGTAGAACAGGGTAAAAAGCAGGACCAAGCCCAGCACGCCGATAGCGTAAAGAACCTTGCCGACGTGGAGGTCGATCAGAGTTTTAAGCTGTGGTATCGACTCGCTCAGTGAGCCGCTGACATCGATTAGAGCGTTTGCAAGTGTGATGAAAATCAGGCCGCACGCCACGATCAGGACGAACAAATAGGGGATGAGCGCAGAGACCCAGAAGTTGCGTTTGTACGATGGTATGGATCGCCGGAAGATGATGGCGATGGCGTCCGAGATCACCCGGAAGGCGACGGTGCTAAAGAAAAGTAGTCCTAACAGGCCTACTCCACCGACGACGTGACGGCTGCGCAAAAACCCCTCTAACACCTCGGTGAGGATCGGCGCGAATCCCGGCGCGATGAATGCAATTTCGCCAGTCAAGGAATCTAGCAGCAGCTGCTCTTCGAAGAAATGCGAGAACACGACCATCAGCACGGCGCACAGCGGAATGAGCGAGAGCAAGATGCTGTGAGCGACTGCGCCAGTGA
>JBGSLX010000066.1:0-4419 GCA_041740475.1 Akkermansiaceae bacterium
CATGTTTCCAACATGCCGACGCTGAGCCGGATTTTGCGCCACACCTTTCGTTTTCCCGGGCTCAGCGTGCTGTCACTCGTCATGGCGATCGCCTGCACCTCGCTGGTGCTCGTTTTGCCCGGAGTGACGATGCGTTTCATCGATGTGATCATCGGCCAAAATCGCCCAGACCTGATCGTTTCCACTGCGGCCATCGGTATCGGCGCGATTCTAGCGCGGCAGCTTCTTTTCACCGCGCGCACCTACGTCAACAACGCGCTCGAACTCAAGCTCACCCACCTCGTGCGCGTGGAGCTTTACGACAAGCTGCAGCGATTGCCCGTGAAGTGGTTTGACTCGAATTCCTCCGGAGAAATCATGTCCCGCGTGGCAGATGACGTGCCTGCGATGGACCGCGTGATCATTGATGGCGTGGACCAGGCGCTCGCTGCGGTGCTGCAATTTCTCATCGTGATCGGCTACATGCTTTGGCACTCGTGGGAACTCACACTGGTGACCATGATCCCGCTGCCATTCATCGGATTGATCACCACATGGTGGGCAAAACGCTCCGAGCCGATGTGGCGAGCATCCTCGGAAGCTACATCCGCGCTGAACGCCA
This sequence comes from Akkermansiaceae bacterium, assembly GCA_041740475.1. Lineage (GTDB taxonomy): Bacteria > Verrucomicrobiota > Verrucomicrobiia > Verrucomicrobiales > Akkermansiaceae > Luteolibacter. The sequence goes on from JBGSLX010000066.1 coordinate 602, forward strand.
TCCTTCACGATCACCTCGCTGGCATCCGCCAAATCAAGGCCTACACCGTGGAACCCAAAGCGCTCGAAACCTTCGACAAAGCCTCGCGAAATGTCGGTGAAAAGCACATGTCCGTCATGCGCGGACAAGCGGTGGTCTGGCCCGCCGTTTCGTTCATCGCGGAGTCTGGCATCATCCTGATGGTCGCTTTTGGCGCGTGGTGGGCGCTCGATGGCAAACTCACGCCGGGGGTGGTGATTTCCTTCCTCGTCGCTTGGGGATTCTTGTTCGATCCCATCTCGCGCATCAATCCGCTCGCGCAAACTTTCACCCGTGGCGTGGTCGCGGCGAAGCGGGTGTTTACCATCATCGATACGCCGGATGAGTCCCACATCACCGAAGGCTTGCGCCCGGAAAAACTGCGCGGGCATGTGATATTTGAAAACGTCTGCTTTCACTACAGCGCCGATAGTCCGGCTGTTAGTGACTTGAGCATCGAGGCGAAACCGGGAGAAACCATCGCGCTGGTCGGTGCGACCGGTGCGGGGAAATCCACGGTGCTGAACTTGCTCACTCGTTTCTACGAGCCTGATTCCGGTCGCATTCTCATTGATGGAATCTCGCTCGCTGATGTTTCAAAAGAGTGGCTGCGCGACCAGCTCGGCTACGTCACGCAGGAAAGTTTTCTCTTCAATACGACCCTGCGCGAAAACCTGCTACTCGCCAAAAACGACGCCAGCGATGAGGAATTGTGGGCCGCGCTCGAAGCGGCGAATGCCGCAGAATTTGTCCGCAGATCTCCCGATGGTCTCGGCTGCGTTGCCGGTGAACGGGGCAGTCGATTCTCCGGCGGCGAGAAACAACGACTCTCCATCGCCCGCGCCTTGTTGAAAAATCCGCCGATTCTCCTGCTCGATGAGGCCACCTCCGCGCTCGACAACCGCACCGAGCGCCTCGTGCAACAAGCCCTTGAAAACCTGCGCGCTGACCGCACCTGTTTTGTCATCGCACATCGGCTCTCAACCGTGCGCAAAGCTGATCAGATATGCGTGTTAGATTGCGGAACCTTGGTCGAACAAGGAACTCACGAGGATTTGTTAGCGCGCGGCGGGGTCTATACAAAGCTCTGCGAAGCGGCCTCAGCCGACGGACTCTGGGACCGCTGACGCCCGCGTCGGCTCTGATTCTCTGGGAGCGCCGACGTCCCGTCGGCTTTGATTCACCGGGATCGCTGACGTCCGCGTCGGCTCTAATTGTAACGAAACTGACCCAGCGGGGCAGTAGAAAGCCGCAGACCGCACTTGGGATTTCGATGACTTCGCGAATTTTGGATCTGTTGGCTTTGGCGGCGGGCAGGATACCCGCGCCACTTTTGGTGCTACGCAGGAGTACGGCCTAGCGACGGTGGGTTGAGGTCTGAGCGTTGGTAGTGAAGAGTGCGGAGTTTTCCGGCGAGCGCTCTGGCCGTGATGCTATCGCCGCACAAGGCGCGGATGACGTGCACGCCGCCTGCGAGCGGGCCGTGGCCGAGGTGAACGGAACCGCCGTGCAATGAGTCGAGCGCGTCTGCAGGCCAGTTGGTCGCGAATTTTCCGGCTACAAAGACAGATATGTAATGCGCGGCTGGGTAGCGCAATCGGAGAGCTTCCAGGCTGTGATTGCCCGGTCGCAAATCGTATTTTTCACGCGCGACGAGAGTTTCCCCGGCATGCAGATCGAGTTCCCAGCGGAGATTTTGGTAAGCAAAAATCTCGCCCATCGCCACCCGCCCGGGTGTCAGCCATTCGAGGAAAAACAACGAGGCGGATGGGTGAAGACGAATCTCGGTGCGCTGATGGTAGCTTGCTCCGGCATGCGGAATAAACGGCTCGGGATTCCATTCGAGCAGTGCGTTTTCCGCGACAGTGAAGCGTTGATGATTTGCGGCAGGTTTTCCAGAGCGCGTGGGGTAAACGCGCGATGCGGCTGGTGTGGAAAGGCAGAGTCGCGCGCCTTCGGCCACGGTGACGTCGATTTCCACGCGGTCGCCATCGAAGAAGCCAGCAGTGGGATTGGCGATGTTGAGGACAAGCGTGCCTTGATCGAGATGACCCTTGCCGATGTGGACTGGCACGCGGAAGTCCTGCTTAGAAATGTAGGATGTGCCATCCGCCCGCACCGAACATTCCAGCCGAAGATGTCCGCCAAGCGAGGTGTTGGTGATGTGGAGTGCGGAAATCATTCCGCATCTTTTGGGGGTAGAGGCGGAATGAATTCCGCGCTCCAATTGAGGCCCGCAGACGACCATGGCCAGTCTTCGGGTTTTTCGCAGAGGGCGGCTTTTACCGGATTCTGCCGGATGTAGGCCTTGGCGTTGTAGAAATGATCCATGTCTCGGATGTAACGATCATGATAATCCACCATCCAAAGAGTGCCTTTTCTACCGATGATTCGGTTGATTTCAATCGCAGAAACCGCTTTCCAGCTTTTGACGACAGCGTGGAGCGGCGAATCGTTCAAGAGCCGGACAAGCACATGCACATGATTTGGCATGATGCACCAATCGATGAGTTTATATGAAATTCCGTTAGTTTTGATGAGCTGATCTTGGACGATGGTGGCGTGCTCTGTGGTTTTCAGCAGGCATGCACCGTGACCTGCGTCTTCGTAAGACGCGATACGGCGGTGAAGTTCTGCTAGGGCTTTGCGGGAATGTTCTGGGTTGTTGCTCGCAATTCGTTCGTTCAGTTCTTGTTTCCATGCGTTGACCACGGTGTAAGGCAATGAATCCGCCAAGCGAAAGGTGATCGCCTGAACCGAGTCCGCGAAATCCCAGTGAGGTAAGTAGCCACGGCTGTGAATGCCTTTGTGCATGGTTGAAAAAAATTGGAGCGCGGAATTCATTCCGCATTTTTTTTATGATTAAAGAGCGGAATAAATTCCGCGCTCCAATTAGATGAAGAGGTATTCATGTTTCAGCCATGCGAGGAGTTCGTCTTTGCCTTTTTCGGATTTGAGATCGGCGAAGAGAAACGGGCGGTTGCCGCGTTGGATGGCGGCGTCGTGGGCCATGACCGCGAGGTCGGCACCGACGAAGGGTGCGAGCTCGGTTTTGTTGATCAATAGCAGGTCGCTGGTGCGGATGGCGGGACCGCCTTTGCGGGGGATTTTGTCGCCCTCCGCGACGTCGATGACGTAGATGTAGGCATCGACGAGTTCCGGCGAGAAAGTGGCGGATAAGTTGTCGCCGCCGCTTTCGATGAGGATGAGTTTGAGGTCCGGGTGCGCATTTTCCAGATCGATCACGGCAGCCATGTTCATGCTGGTGTCATCGCGGATGGCGGTGTGCGGGCAGCCGCCCGTTTCCACGCCACGGACACGGTCGGCGGGGAGCACGCCTTGGCGCAGGAGAAACTCGGCATCCTCGCGGGTGTAGATGTCGTTGGTGATGACAGCGAGTGAATACTCGTCCTTCAGCCATTGGCAGAGGCGCAGCACACACATCGTTTTACCGGAGCCGACAGGGCCACCGATACCGAGGCGGAAGGGACGTTTTTCAGGAAATGAAGAGTCGGACATGGGAACGAGCGTGACGGAGTGAGGAGATTTCAAGAAGCGGATTGAACCAGCCAGTGGGCGGTGAAGAAATGGCGGTATCGATTTCATTTCCGAGCAGCACAAGGATGCGGCGGAGGATTTTCTGGCAAGCGTTTTGGCCGATGCGCATGAGTTTCATGGAAGCAGCGATCAGCCCGGCCAGCGTTTGGTAAGCGAATGCGCGCCCGGCTTGGGCGGCGGGAACCGAGGCCAGCTCGATGGCCGAAACCACCAGATGATGACCGCGCGGCTGGGCAGAACGG